>CAMDLG010000001.1 GCA_945901565.1 Bifidobacterium breve
TCCCTTCAACTTCCCGACGATGGTGCCGATGTGGATGTTCCCGATCGCGCTGGCCTGTGGCAACTCGTTCATCCTCAAGCCGAGCGACCGCGATCCGTCGGCCTCGCTGCTGCTCGCCGAGTTGCTCGCCGAGGCAGGGCTGCCCGACGGCGTCTTCAGCGTCGTCCAAGGCGACAAGGACGCCGTTAACGCGCTGCTCGTCCACCCAGAGATCGATGCGATCTCGTTCGTCGGTTCGACGCCGATCGCGCGCCACATTTACGAAACGGCAACCGCTCACGGCAAGCGCGTGCAGGCGCTCGGCGGCGCCAAGAACCACGCGCTGGTGTTGCCAGACGCCAACATCGATGTCGCCGCTGACGCAATCGCATCAGCCGCCTTCGGTAGCGCCGGGCAGCGCTGCATGGCGATCTCGGCCGCGGTGAGCGTTGGCGACGAGACTGCCGCGGCGCTCAGCGCAGCGATCGCAGAGCGGGCCCGCGCGCTGAAGGTTGGCCCGGGTAACGCCGCCGGCACCGAGATGGGGCCTGTGATTACACCGCAGGCGCGCGAGCGCGTTGCCTCTTACGTTGAGGCCGCCGCCGCTGATGGCGCCGAAGTCGTCGTCGATGGCCGCGAACTGAGCGTCGATGGGGACGGCTTCTTCATCGGGCCGAGCGTGATCGACGCTGTGACGACCGAGATGAGCGTCTACCGCGACGAGGTCTTCGGACCGCTGCTGGTGATGTTGAAGGCCGATTCGTTCGACGCCGGGCTCGATCTGATCAACGCCAACCCTTACGGCAACGGCGCGGCGATCTTCACCGCTGACGGCGGCGCGGCGCGCGAGTTCCGCAGCCGCGTGCAGGCGGGGATGGTCGGAGTCAACGTGCCGATCCCAGTGCCGATGGCTTACTTCTCCTTCGGTGGCTGGAAGGGTTCACTCTTCGGCGACCTCCACGTGCACGGCCGCGAAGGAGTGCTCTTCTACACCCGAGGCAAGGTCGTTACGGAGCGCTGGCCGCAGCGCGCGCAAGGCGTCGATTACGGATTCCCAACGCAGTCCTAGAGGTCCAGATGTCAAAAGAAGATCCAGTTGTCATCACCTGCGCAATCTCTGGCGCGATCGCCAACCGCGAGCAGTGCCCAGCGATTCCCTATACGCCCGACGAGTACGGCGCCGAGGCGAAGCGGATCGTTGACGAAGGCGGCGTGATGATCCACATCCACGCCCGCACGCCGGAAGGCATCCCTTCCTACGAGATCGACGATTTTGCAGCGATAACCGAGGCGATCCGCTCCAGCGTTGACGACGTGATCATCAACTACTCAACCGGCACGGTTGGCGTCTCAATCGAGAAGCGCGTTGCCTACCTAGAGGCGCTGAAGCCAGAAGTAGCTGCGCTCAACATGGGCTCGATGAATTACGCGAAGTATTCAAAGTCGCGCAAAGAGTTCGTCTTCAAGACTGTCTTTGAGAACTCTTTCGACGAGATCATTGAACTCTTGACGGCGCTGAACGCGAACGGCATCAAGCCCGAGCACGAGTGCTTCGACATCGGCCACGTCGGCAGCCTCCACCCGCTCGTCGACATGGGGTTGCTGAAGCAGCCACTGCACATCGATTGCGTGATGGGCGTGCTTGGCGGAATTCCAGCCAGTAAGAACAACATGGCGGCGATGGTCGACAACATGCCCGATCAGAGCCACTGGGGTGTGGTTGGAATCTCACGCGACCAGTGGATGCTGATTGAAGCGGCGCTCGACCTCGGCGGCTCAATCCGCGTTGGACTTGAAGACAACCTCTACCTTCCAAGCGGCGAGATGGCGGACTCAAACGGCGAGCTGGTCGCAGTTGCGCGGCAGATGACCGAAGCCGCCGGCCGCCGCCCGGCGACGGTTGCCGAAGCCCGCGGCCTGCTTGGCATCCCGGCCCCCGGCGCCTAGGCTGAGTCGATGGCGCTGCCGCTTGAAGATCTTCGAGTTCTAGACCTATCGAGGCTGCTGCCGGGCCCCTTCTGCTCGCTGCTGCTCGCCGACTGCGGCGCCGACGTCATCAAGGTTGAGGACACCGGGATGGGCGACTACGCGCGCTGGTCGCCGCCGTTCCACGAAGGCGTTGAGAAATCGGCCTCCGGGGCGCTTTTCCTCGCGCTAAACCGCAACAAGCGATCGATCCGCGTAAACCTGAAGAGCGACGAAGGCCGCGAGCTTCTGCTGAAACTTGCTGAAGAAGCTGACATCGTGCTCGAATCATTCCGCCCCGGCGTGCTCGACCGGCTTGGCGTCGGCTACGAAGCGCTTAAGGCAGTCAATCCTGGAGTTGTTTACTGCGCGATCAGCGGCTACGGCCAAGACGGTCCTTACGCCCAGCGCGCTGGCCATGACATTAACTACCTCGCCAACGCTGGCCTGCTTGGGCTAACCGGCGACGTTGGCGGCCCGCCGGTGCAGTCGGCGGCGCAGATCGCCGACATTGGCGCCGGCTCGCTGATGGCGGCCTTCGCGATCCTCGCCGCGATTCGCGAGCGCGATCGCTCCGGCGAAGGGCAGTCGATCGACATCTCGATGACCGACGGGGCGCTGGCCTGGATGGTGATGCCATCGGCGGTGACGCTGGCAGGCGGTAAGCCGCCACGCCGCGGCGAAGGGGAGCTGGCCGGAGGGCTCGTCTGTTACCGCCCCTACGAGTGCAAGGACGGCTGGGTTTCGATGGGTGCGTTGGAGCCGAAGTTCTGGAAGCTTTGGTGCGAGGGGACCGGCCACGAGGAGCTAATCGAAAAACAGTTTGAGCGCCCCGGCAGCGAAGCGCACAAGGCCGTCGAGGCCGTCTTCATGGAGCGCACGCGCGCTGAGTGGGCCGACTTTGCTGCCGAGTACGACTGCTGCGTTGAACCACTGCTGGAGGTCGAAGAGGCGCTCGAATCGGAGCTCTTCAAGGCGCGCGGGATGGTCACCGGCCTTACTCAGCCGGGCGCGACCAATCCGGTCCGCGTCGTCGCAAGCCCGCTCGCCTTCTCGCGCACGCCCGTTGACAACGACCGTCTGCCGGCGCCGTCGCTCGGTGAGCACACGCACGAAGTTCTCGCCGCCGCCGGCTACAACGCTGAGCAGATCGCCGCGCTTGAAGCGAGTGGCGCGATCGGCGGCCTCAGTGACGCCAGCGGTTCGTTCCTTAGCTGAGCGCCTTTACCAGCGGGCGCTGTGGCTTTCCATCACGCCGAAGCCGCTCGCCAGTTTTGCTCCGCCCGGGAGCGTTCCGCTGAAGGTTCCAAAGGGTTGGCGGTACTCGCTGGCGAAGATCTTTAGGTCTTCGCTGTTGGCGCGCTCGGCCTCGGCGCTGAAGCTGAGCGATTCAGCGTGGCCGGGGAAGCTGACTGCGCTGAGGTCGGCGGCAAAGTCGGCCGGTGGCAGCTCACTGGCGGCGCCGTCAACCCACACGGTTCGCTCGCTGCTGACCGGCGCGTCGTGAACTCCGCTGACGATGTTCCAAGCCAGCGCGCTGCCGTCATCGCTGGTTCCCACCCCGGCGGCCCAGCTCCATGCAGTCTCGCGGGCGTGGTAGCCAGCAGTGGCGTCGACTAGGCCTGACGCTTCGATGCTCTGCGAACGGCCGCCGATAGTCACCGTGCCACGGGCCGTCACCGGCAATTTGCGCGTCCAGATGTAAGAAGCGCCGTGGCGGCTCACTACTTCTACCGGCTCGCCATTAGCCGATAGTGCGACGTCGATCGTTGCCTTGCGGCTCTCGACGCTCAGTCGACCGTTGTCGACCGCCACGATCCGCGAGCTGAATGCCGTCTGGTCAACCAGCTCGCCGCTGGAGCGATCTAGCACCGCCCAGAAGGACTGCGGAATCCCTCCCACCCGGACCGTTGCCGCGCAGAGCATCAGTTGATCGCCGTAGATCCCAACGTAGGTCCAGCGCTTCAGCGGTCGCCGGTCATGGATCAAAGGCATCCGTGCGGGCGGCAGCACTAGACCGGCCGCTCGCACGCTGCCGTCACTGCGGACTGGGAGTTGGTTGAGATTCACCAAGTCCACGCTACCCGACCGGGTTATCCTTGCCGCCACCTTGCGAGTTGCCGCGATCCAGATGACAGCCACGCCCGACCTTGCGACCAACATCGCGAAGGCCGACGGCCTCGTGCGCGAAGCGGCCACCGACCGCGCCAGCCTGGTGCTACTGCCGGAGTGGTGGGCGGCCGGCGGCACCGCCGCTCAGAAGCGCGCCGCCGCACAGAGCCTCGACGGCGACGCGATCGCTTGGGCCGCTGCAATCGCAGCCGAACTGAAGATCGATCTGATCGCAGGTTCCGTCACGGAACTAATCGAAGGCGAGGAGAAGCTCCACAACACCAGCGTCCACCTCGGGCCGGATGGTCAGCGCAAAGCCGTCTACCGCAAGATTCACCTGTTCGACAACGAGCTCGAAGGCGCGAGCTTCCGTGAGTCCGATCATCAACTTCCGGGGGATCAGATTGTTAGTAGCGAGGCTGCAGATGGGACACCGTTTGGACTGAGCATCTGTTACGACCTGCGCTTCCCAGAGCTTTACCGCCTTCAGGCCGTTGAGGGGGCAGAGCTGCTGATCGTCCCGGCCTGCTTCACGCGCAAGACAACCGAAGCCCACTGGCAGACACTGCTGCGGGCGAGGGCGATCGAGAACCACTGCTTTGTCGTTGCCGCTAACCAGGTCGGCGAGATTGCGCCGGGGATGGACTGCGGCGGCGACTCGATGATCCTTGACCCGTGGGGCACAGAGCTGTCAAAAGCAGATACAAAGAGCGAGATGATGATCGCCGCCGACCTAGATTTCAGCGAACTTAAGCGAATTCGCAGCGAGCTGCCGTCGCTTGCATCGCGCCAGCCGCACACCTACGGAAGTGTTCAGAAGGGCGGATCGTAGTGGCGACCACTGATTCGCAGCAGGCGACCGAGAAGCGCCGCCTGATTCTTGACGCAGCGGTGCGCGTATTTGCGCGCGAAGGATTCCACGGCTGCCGCGTAGCCGACATCGCCGATGAGGCCGGCGTCGCCTACGGGCTCGTTTACCACTACTTCCGCTCCAAGGATGAGATTCTCGACACGCTCTTCCTTGAGCGTTGGGGCTTGATGCTCGAGGAGATCGCACGGGTCGACGCCGAGCCAGCTCCTGTCCGCGAGAAGCTTGCTGCGATCGCCGGTTTCATCATCGACTCCTATCGCTACGACCCAGACCTAATGAAGGTGATCATCGTTGACGTTACGCGCGCCGCCAACTCGTTTGGCCGCAGCCACCTCGACGAGATCCGTGAGGCCTACGAGCTGATCGGGGGGATTGTCGCTTCAGCGCAGAAGAGCGGCGAACTGCGCGGTGACATTACGCCGACATTTGCGGCGATGGCCTTCTATGGAGCCGTTGAGCAGGTTCTGAGTGGCTGGATCTTCGACATCCTTCCCGAGGCCGCTGACGATTACGACCAGGCGAAGGAGTTCATCGTCAGCACGATCTGCGACGGCTTAGAGCCGCGCTAACACCCACAGAAGTGGGACGACCGCTTGCGTTTTGAGTCGCCCGGTGCGCTACCGTCCAGCCCGATGGACAATGAAATCATCAAGCGGCTCGCATGGATGGGCTTTGTCGCCGGGCTTGAAGCCCTAGCCAGCATCGCTGCGCTGCGTCTTGCAGCCTTCGTCTGGCAGCGCTTCCTTGACGAAGATCCACCGGCGTGAGCACCGACCCAAACCAGCCACCGGTAATTCCTGGGCCTCGCCAGCCAGGCCAGCCTTCGGGTGCGCCGACCTACGCCGCTCCGGCCGCCGCGCCGCAGCAGGCTGCCGCGCCTGCCTACCAACAGCCGAACGCAGAGCGCTCGCTGACTGAGAAGCGACCAGAGATCTTGATCGGCGCAGCCGTAGCCGCAGGTTTCGTCGCCGCCCAGCTACTTGGCAGGATCAGGGGGCGCTAAGCGATGAGCGATGCTCAGGGACCCAACGAAAGCGCCCTAGCCGCTGCGATCCAGCGAGTTACCGCTGACACGCGTGGCCTAGTCCAAGACCAAGTAGACCTAGCGAAGGTTGAGCTGCAACAGAAGGCCGCTGTCTTCGGGCGCGGCACAGTGATCGCGGTCGCCGCCGGCGTATTCCTCGTCGGCGCGCTGCTGCTGATCATCGAAGGCGCCAGCTGGCTCGCTTGGTACTTGCTCTTCCCAGGGCAAACATTCTTCTGGGGCTTCTTCCTGGTCGCCTTCCTACTGATCGTCTGCGCGATAATCGCCGCCCTGGTCGCCGCCAAGTTGCTGAAGAAGGCGAAGGTGCCGATCCCTGATCAGGCGATCGCCGCGGTGCGCCAGACGCAGGCCACGATCAGCGAAGAGGCACACCTGATGGGTGAACAGGTGCGCGAAGCTGTCGTGCTCCCCGAGGAGGATCGCTGATGGCCCCGCCACGCAGCCCTGACGAACTTCGCGCATCGATCGCGCAGCGCCAAACCGATCTTGCCCAGTCGCTAACTCAGCTGCGCGGCGAAGTCGTCGCCGTCGCTGATTGGCGCACGCAGGTAAATCGCCACCGGCCAAAGGTCCTAGCGACAGCAGCAGTAGCTGGCTTTGTGATCGGCGGCGGCATCGCCGCGCTGATCGGCCGCAAGCGCCGCAACTAGGGGGCCAGCAGGTCGGGGTTGATCCCCGACACACCGAGCACGCCTGGCCCGGCGTGGGTACCGATAACAGGACCAATCTCGGTGCAGAGGAGTGGCTCGGTGCCAAAGATCTCACGGCCGCGCTCAATCATCTGCTCGGCTAGCTCGGGTACCTCGATGTATTGAACAATCCAAGCTGTGGCGCCGGCATCTTTGCGCTCTTCGAGTAGCTCGACCATCCGCTCGAAGGCGCGGCGATTAGTCCGCACGCGTTCCACTGGGGTGATCACCTCGTCGAAGCTGAGGATCGGCTTGATCTTCAGCGCGCTGCCAAGCCAGGCCTGCGCGGCGCCGATTCGGCCGCCGCGGCGCAGATATTCGAGCGTGTCGACCGAGAACCAAATCTTCACGTCGTCTACCGCTTCAAGCGTGCGCGCCTTGACCGCTTCGACGTCGCGGCCACCTCGCGCTGCACTTGCAGCGGCGAGCACGATTGCGGCCAGTCCGCCGGCTGCGCTGCGCGAGTCAACCACTTCGATCACGCGCTGCGAGCCGTCGCCGGTCAGCTCCGCCGCTGCCTGACGAGCGCTGTCGCAGGTGCCGGAGATCCCCGCCCCAAGGTGGACCGAGACGATGTCGTACCCCTCAGCGATCAGTGGCTCATATACCGCCATGAAGTCGCCCGGGGAAGGCTGCGAGGTGGTCGGTAGGTCGCTGCGCGTGCGGAGGTCCTCATAGAAGGCGTGGAAGTTCGGCATGTCGGCCTCACGCGTCAGCGTTCCGTCGTCGTTGACGTAGAGGCTGACCTGATGAATGCCGTAATCGGCGATCATCTCGCGCGGCAAGTAGTGGGTCGAATCGGTTACAACGGCAACGGGCACAAGGCGACCCTATTACACCGGCGATACCCTCGACTTGTGGTCACGCTCTACAGATGCCCTACGCCGACAGACCGGCTCTGTGCCTGCGGCCGCGTGGCACGACAGCTTGAGGCTCAGGGGATCGAGAACGAGCAACTACGAGTGCCATGGCGCAAGCGCGATCGCCGCGAGGTAAAGCAGCTAAGCGGGCAGAACGTCGTACCGCTGTTGGTAACCGAAGAGGGCGAAGCGATCTGCGATTCACACAGGATCGTCGAATACTTAAGTCGCGCTGGCGGCGACGGTCATGTTGGGACCACCGCGGAGCATCAGCCCGCCGACGGCCGCGCCGACCAGGAAGATTCCGGCCGAGACCCAGAAGGCGACGGTGAAGCCGTGGATAGCGGCCGAAGCGGCGACCTTGGGCGAGGCAGCCTTACCGGCGGCGTATCCAACGGTGGCAGTGGCAGCGATCGTGCTGAGCAGAGCGGTGCCGGCAGCGCCGCCGACCTGCTGACAGGTGTTGACGAGAGCCGAGGCGACGCCGGCGTCTTGGGGCATGACGCCGAGAGTGGCGGTGTTAATAGCGGTAGCGAAGATCATCCCGAAGCCGAATCCGAGGATCATCAGCCCCGGCAGGACGTTGGGACCGTAAGTGGAGCCGATGTCGAGCTGAGCGAGGTAGATCATCCCGGCGGCGCCGAAGAGCATCCCGGTGAAGATCAGCGGGCGCGGACCGGTCCTCGGCAAGAAACGAGTTTGAGCGATGATCGAGGCAGTGACGATGCAGACCGGCAGCGGCAGGAAGGCGAGCCCAGCTTGGATCGGACTGAACCCGAGGTTCTGCTGCATGAAGTAGGTGAGGAAAAGGAAGACGCCGAAGATGCCGAGCCCGGCGATCAGGATCGTCAGGAAGGAGCCGCCGCGGTTCCTGTCCTCGACGACTCGCAGCGGCAGCAAGGGATGGGCAGCGCGCCGCAGCCAGAGGTAGAAGAGGACGAGCAGGACGACAGCGCCGCCGAGCATCGCTAGCGTGATCGGCGCTCCCCAGCCTTCACTTTCTGCCTTCGAGAAGCCGAATACGACGAGCAGCAGGCCGCCGCAGCCGAGGATCGTGCCGGGGATGTCTAGCTCAGCATGCGCCGCCGAAGCGACGTTTTTGATCAGCCAGAGGGCTACGAGCGCTGCAGGGATTGCGAAGAAGAGGTTTACGTAGAGGCACCAGCGCCAGGAGAGGTACTCGGTCAGGATGCCGCCGAGCAGCAGTCCTATCGCCGCGCCGCCTCCACTGATCGCGCCGAAGATTGCAAACGCCTTGCCGCGCTCAGCCTCGTCGGTGAAGGTCGTTGTCAGAATTGAGAGCGCCGCAGGGGCGAGGATCGCTCCGAATGCTCCTTGCAGAGCGCGGGCCAGCACCAGCACCTCAAAGCTCTGCGCGCTGCCGCCGATCGCCGACGCAACCGAGAAGCCAAGCAGGCCGGCGATGAAGGTCCACTTGCGGCCGAACAGGTCGGAAAGCCGGCCACCGAGCAGCAATAGTCCGCCGAAGGCCAGCGCGTAGGCGGTGATTACCCACTGGCGCGAGCCGTTCGAGAAGCCAAGATCGGCCTGCGCCGATGGCAACGCGATGTTGACGATCGTCGCGTCCAGAACAACCATCAGTTGCGCAGTGCCGATAATGGCGAGTACATACCAGCGGCGAGCATGGTGAGGGTTACCGCTGTGATCGGCTTCAGCGAACGTCGTTGATGCCAAGGGGCTAGCCGAGCCGGTTTTCGATCTGAATCGGCGCTACTTCGCCGGGCGCGGCAGTCTCTGGGAGCGGTTCGGCGGTAGCGCTCGCATCAGCACCGAGCACCGCGGCAAGTTCGCCACTTTCATACATCTGCCCGACGATGTCGGCGCCGCCAACTAGCTCGCCTCGCACGAAGAGCTGTGGGATCGTCGGCCAGTTCGAAAGCGACGAAAGTTCCTGACGGATGCGTGGGTCAGCGAGCACGTCGACTGACGAAAACTCTGTCTTCGTGGCTGTCAGTGCTGCGCAGGTGCGCGCCGAGAAACCGCACATCGGCTGCTCTGGCGTGCCCTTCATAAAGAGGATCACGTCGTTTGTGGCGATTGCTTCGGCGAGTGCGCCGCGAAGTGGGTTTTCTGTCTGGTCGGTCATTGCGTCTCCGTAGTCAAGGCTAGGGCATGGATGGTTCCGCCGAGTTCACCCTCGCTGAAGACGGCGTAGACGAGGCGGTGCTGCTCGACAAGGCTGAGCCCAGCGAAGTCGCTGGCGACGACGCGCGCCGTGAAGTGGACGTTGTCGGAGCTTTCCACCTCGGCGCTGGCGCCGGGAATCCCGCCCTCGATCCGTTCCTTCACTTCGGTTGCGGTTGGCATTAGGAAAGAGGGTAGAGCACCGCTATACTTCGTGAAGCGATGAGTACTACTGAAGTCACATTCAAGGCTAAGGGGATTGTCCTCAGCGAGACCGGTGCCACCAAGGCGCGCGAGTATCTCGATGCTCAGGGTGCAGATGTCGAAGTGGCCGGGCTTCGCGTAGGAGTAAAAGGCGGCGGCTGCTCGGGCTTCCAGTACCAGCTGGCATTCGACGAGCAGCGCGACAGCGACATCGTCTTCGAGGATCACGGCCTGAAGCTGCTTGTCGATCCGCAGCACCTCGCATACGTAGATGGATCAGAGATCGATTTTGTTGAGTCGCTTCAAGGGGCTGGCTTCCAAGTCAATAACCCCAACGTCGTCGCTGCCTGCGGCTGCGGTTATTCGTTCCAAGTAAAGGACGAAGAAGAAGAAGCAGTCAGCGCGCTTTAGTCCTTAGCCCGGTCGATCGTCCACCAGATCACGCGGCAGGCCGACGAACGGTGCGGCCTCCAGGATTCGGCGAGCTCTTCAAGAGCGGCGCGCTTAGGTGTTTCGCTTAGCCCGTAGGCCTGTTCCACTCCCTTGCAGATCGCTAGGTCGCCCCAAGGCAACACGTCCGGGCGGCCGAGCTGGAACATCAGGAACATGTGGGCCGACCATTCGCCGATCCCACGGATCGTCGTTAGTTCGGCGACAACCTCGTCGTCGGGCAGTTCACTGATGTGCTCGAGGTCGACCGCGCCCGACTCAACCTGCTCGGCCAGTGAGCGCAGGTAGGAGACCTTTGAGCCAGAGAGGCCAACCGCGGCGCGAAGTTCCTCAGGGTCGTCGGCGAGGATCTCCGCCGGGGTTGGCGGGTGGCCGCCAAAGCGCTCAAGCAGCCGACCCCAGAGAATTGCGACGACGTGGTTTGAGAGCTGCTGCCCGACGATCGTGCGCACAAGCGCTGCATAGTGCTCCTGCTCACGATCGTTCTCCTCGACCAGCAGCACGTCGTAGCGCTCCAGCAGCTCGGCCAGCACTGGGTCGCTCTTCGCGAGGTGAGCACGGACCGCTGCGTCGTCGTGCGCGGTGCTCAAGCCGAGAGAGCGTCGGCCGAGATCGGTTCGCCGTCGAGTGCGATCAAAGCGCGTTCGACCGACGTCCGCATGCAGGTGAAGCTCGGTGTGTCGCGCTCTGTGTAGGCCGAGGCCTCGGTAGCGCGCAGTTTGTGGACAAGATCCATGAAGAGGCCAGCGTCATCGGTGTCGAAGGCAACTAGGAACTCTTGGTCGTCAAGACCAAACGAATAGCTGGTGTGGTTGTCGACGCCTTTCGTTTCCTTGCCGATCTTGATGTGCTCCTGCATCACTTCCCAGCGCTTCTCGGCCGGCAGCATGTACCAGTCGCGGCGCTTCACGAACGGGTAGACAAAGACGTACTTGCCCTTGAACGGACGAGCAACGAAGCGCACGTCGTCGGAGTACTCAGAGCCTTTGCGCATCCCGAGGTAGGCGTAGGGGGTTGTGCACCACTTCATCAGGCCGCTCTGACCAAGGACGACGCCAAACTCATGGATGCGGTCGAGGTTTTCGCATTCGACCGAGATCATCAGGTCGCAGTCGCCGCGGATACCAACTAGTGAGAAGGCCTGCAGCAGGTGGTCCGATCCAAAGTCGTCGCAGGCCGCGAGGAACTCCTCTTTATCTGCAAGGCGCTGCGTCGCATCGAGCCGCTTCCAAGCCGGGTCGACCTGAAGGAAGGTGTATTTGACGAAGTGGCGCATGGCTTGGTTTCCGCTTTCTGGGAGGGTACGGATCGGCGAGCAAGGTTAGGCCGCCCCTGTAGTGGTCAGAATAGAGGGGATGGAGATTCAAAGACGATCTGCTGCCTCTATTTCGCTAGTTGGCGCGATAGCGGTGTTTGGCTCTGCGCTGGCGCTGGCGCTGGCGGCGCCGACGGTCGCCCATGCCGAGAGTCCCGTGTCCAGCACGCCACGGGTTCTGATCGTCTTCCTGCCTGGACAGATAAAGGCGCTGCCGGCGCCAGGCGCCGTTGGCAGCTCGCCGCAAGCGCGTGCGCGTCGAACTGTCACCGAGCAGCTCGCAGCGCAGAGCCAGCTATCGATCGGACTCAGTAGCCCCGTGCAAGGCCGCTATATCGCAGCTCAGGCGCTGCTTGACATCACGCAGGGCACGCGGATCTCGCTATCGAGCTACAGCCCCGAGCTGCCGCCGCCTCTGCTGCTCGTGCCCGATCAGCGAGGAGCATTTTTCCAAGGATGGCTGGAGGTCAATCGGCGCGCCGCAGCAGCGCCAGCCTCGATCAAACCGGGGCTGCTGGCGCAATCCGTTAAGGGAGGCGCAGCGTACGTCGGCGTTGACGGACAGCCTCAGAAGGACGCCGTTGTTGCCGCCGACAGGGCTGGCCGGGTTGAGCAGCTGTCGATTGGGTCGGCGGCCAGCTTGGCCGATCGCGCGCAGACGATGCTCGATAGCAATCAGCTGGTCGTCGCCAGCCTGCCGCCTGATCAAGCTGGGGATCGCGAGTTGGCGGCACTAATCTCCAGGCGCAGATCTAACGAGCTCCTGATTGTTACGCGATCGCCACCCTCCAGGCGTGCAGTGCAGCTGCTACCTGTCGGTATCGCCGGGCTAGGGCCGTCGGGGACTCTCAGCTCATCAACGACTCATCTCGATGGGGTAATCGCCGGCATCGACCTGCTGCCCACGATCTTTGATTGGCTTGATGTCGCGATCCCTACCTCTGTCAGCGGTCAACCGATAAAGGTCATCCCGGGTCGTGACACAGAGGAGCTCCTATCGCTGAAGGGTCGCTTACAAGTTGTAGGGCAGCGCCGCTTCCCGGTGCTCTGGGCTCTGCTCGGCGGCTGGTTGATCCTGACGCTCTGTGCGGTGCTCGCAGCCGATCGCCGCGGAATGCGCTGGGCGATGCGCTGCGGAGCGCTGGCGATTTTCTGGCTCCCGTCGGTCCTGCTGTTAACGGCGGCTCTGGCTCCATCGAAACTGATCGAGCTTCTGATCGTCGTCCTAGGTTCAATGCTGCTCGGCGCAGCAAGCGACCGCCTGATCGCCTGGCCGCGCGCGCCAGCGCTGCCTGCGTTGGTCGCAGTGAGCGCCTACATCATCGACTTGGCGTTTGGGTCGCCGCTGATTATCCGATCGTTGCTCGGGCCCAACCCGCTCTTTGGTTCGCGCTTCTACGGAATTGGCAATGAGCTCGAGTCGGCGCTGCCGGCGATTCTGCTGATCGGCCTCGGGGCGCTTTGGTTCGGTCGTGGTCGTTCGCGTCAAGCGGCGGCGATCTTTGCTGGCTGCGGCCTAGCGCTGGGCATCGCGCTTGGCGCGGCGCAACTTGGCGCCGACGTTGGTGGCGTCATGACGGTGGCGGCTGGCTTTGGCGTTGCTGTCCTGCTGCTGCTGCCGGGCCGTCTTTCAGGACGGACGATTGCGCTCGTCGTCATTGCACCATTCGCGGCGCTTGCTTTGTTGGCCGCGATCGACCTGCTCAGCGGCGGCGACTCACACTTCACTCGGACCGTTCTGCGGGCCGACGGGTCTGGGGCTTGGTGGGAGATCTTTGTGCGGCGCATAGAGCTGGCTGGCCGCGGGCTAGCCCGCGGGCTGATGCCGGTTGCTGCGTTGGTCGCGGTGCTCACCGTCGCGCTTGGAATTGTTAGGCGCGAGCGGCTGCTGACGCCGGTCAACGGCGACCCGGGCTGGCGCGCCGGGCTGGCCGGCGCTGCTGCAGTCGGAGTATTCGGCGCGCTATTCAACGATTCAGGGCCGATGTTGCTTCTATTCGCCGTGTTTATTGCCATATGTGGTGCCATCTACCTACGCGGCGATGCGCGGCTGGCCGACGGTCGGTCGCGCTAGGATCGTCCTCCGATGCGGATCGCAATCGTTTCCCCGTACTCGTGGAGCTACCCGGGTGGAGTCGCACGCCATATTGAGGCGCTTGCCGGCGCACACCGCGACGCAGGTCACGAAGTGCGCATCATCACCCCGGTTGACCCGTTTGACCAGAGCAGCACGCGCCTGCACGGCGGTACCGCCCCACAGGAAAGGCAGCTTGACGGCCACATCGTCGACCTTGGCCGCACGGTCGGCATCCCTGCCAACGGCGCCGTCTCAAATCTTTCGCTCTCGCCGAGCGCCGTTCAGCGCCTCGGCCAAACCCTCAAAGAGGGCAACTTCGACGTGGTTCACATCCACGAGCCGGTCGTTCCGCTCGTCAGTTGGATGTCGCTGAATTGCAAGTCAGCGGCGCTTGTTGCGACTTACCACACCTATTCCACGAATCGGCTAACACAAGGGACAGCGAACCTTTTTGGAGCGCGGCGGCGAATGCGCCGCTTGCACGCGCGGATCGCCGTCTCGGAAGCCGCGTCGTGGACCGCGCGCCGCTTCTACGGCGGTCGCTACAGCGTCATCGCGAACGGCGTTGACGTGCCTGCTGGCGGACCGCCACTGAAAGCCGTCGCCGCGGCCGGGAAGCTGAAGCTCGTCTTCGTTGGGCAAGCCGTCGAGCGCAAAGGGCTGCCTGTCTTGCTCTCGGCGTTCGAGGGACTGCGTGACTATGTTGACGCCGAGCTAACAATCATCGGCGCTACGGCCGATGACGTCGAGCCACTCTTGATCGATCCGCGCGGCGTCACCGTTGCCGGGCTCGTTGATGATGCCGAGAAGCAGCGGCTGCTTGCCGAGGCCGATCTACTCGTCGCTCCGTCGCTCGGCGGCGAGAGCTTCGGCATGGTTCTTACCGAGGCCTTTGCCGCCGGCACGCCGGTCGTTGCCAGCGAGATTGCCGGCTACCGCGACGTCGTCGATGACGGGCTCAACGGACTGCTCGTCCCACACGGTGACCCGCTCGCGCTAGCCGAGGCGCTGCGCGAGCTGGCGCTAGAGCCTGCGCGCCGCGCCGCGCTCAGCGCCGGAGCGGCCGCCAGCGCCGCTCAGTACAGCTGGTCTTTGATCAGCGAGCAGACAATCCAGATCTACGATGAGGCGATCGACGCGCACGCGGCTGGGCTAGAGGCCGCCAATCAGCGCTCAACTACGTCCGCAGTCAAGCTCGACGCAGATGGACTTCCTGCGATCGCGGCGCAGCGCCTCGCGACGATCGAGCCGGAACCGGCTGGCGGATGGCGCCGCGCACGAATTCGTAGCGCTGCTCGACGAACCGCGCTACTGCTTGCGGCCGCAGTCACAATTGGTCTCGCCGCCGTCGCACTCGAGAAGATCGGCGTCGACCGCGTAATCAGCAGCCTGCTGCAGTCGAGCCCAGCGTGGGTCTTGGCGGCGATCGGCGTGATGAGCCTTTCGATGTTGCTGCGCTCGGTCTCCTGGCACGCGATTCTCCACGCTGCCCTACCGGAGCGGCCGCTGACGCAGCTCGACACGCTCCGCGCCACAGCGATCGGCGTATTGATGTCGTCAACGCTTCCGGCTCGGCTCGGTGAACCGGCCCGCGCGATCGTCATCTCACGCCGCGCAGGGCGCCCGCGCGAGACTATGCCCACAGTCGTCGGAACGCTCGTCTCACAGACCGTCCTCAACGTGCTGGCGCTGCTGATCTTGGCTGCAATCGCGCTCTCCAGCGTGCCGATCTTTGACCAGCGGCACGGAGCGCTTGTGGCAGTCGTCTTGGTGCCTGTTGTGCTGCTAGCAATCGTCCTAATTGTCCCTGCCGTGCTGGCCGCCAGCGGCAGCGAGCGCTTTGGTCGAACACGCGCCGTGATTCGCCCACTTCTTAAAGCGGCTCGCCAAGTGCGCAGTGGACTGCGCGTTTTTACAAACCCGCGTGATGGTTCGGTAGCGCTCATTGCACAGCTAAGTGCCTGGGCATTGCAGGCGCTGGCCTGTTATCTGCTGTTGCTGGCGATCGGCCTTGACGGGCGCGCCGGCATCGGCGCCGCCGCTGCCGTGCTGCTGGCCGTCAACGTTACGGCGCTAGTACCGGCGACGCCAGCCAACGTCGGCGTCTTCCAAGCAGCCTGCGTCGCCGTCTTGACCGGCGCCTATGGCGTTAGCGCCGCAGACGCGCTCGGCTACGGAATCGTGCTTCAAGCCGTTGAGGTTGCGACTGCCGTCTTGATGGGCGTCCCGGCGCTACTCGGCGAAGGACTCAGTTGGCGCGACGTACGCCTGCGCGCCCTGCACTCCACGCCGGTGCGGCTCGGGCCGGTCGCCGATCGCAGCGCCACCGCCGGCGAGCGCAGTTCCGCCAGCGCGTAGGAAGCTGCGCGCCAGCGGCGAACTCCTCTCCGTGGCCGACGCTTGGGTTTACATGCTGCGCTGCGCCGACGGCAGCATTTACACCGGCTGGACAAACGACCTCGAGAAGCGGCTTGAAGCTCACAGCTCAGGCACTGGCAGCCGCTACACAAGGAGCCGGCTGCCGGTCGAGTTGGCGGCCGCGTTCGAGATGGAGGATCGCTCCGCTGCTCAGCGCGAAGAGGTGCGGATCAAGAGGCTTTCGCGGGCCGACAAGCTGGCGCTGATCGCCTAACTAGCTAGCGACGCTTCGTCAGCCTCTTCACTGAGCTGCTCAGGGTCTTCGTCAGGAATGTCACCAAGTTTCGTTGGGTCGCGGTCGCTGCCAGCGATCACATCATCGGCGCGCTGGCGATCATTCGTCGGCAGCTTGCCCGACTTCATCCCAAAGTAGGTGGCGTCGGGGTGGTGGGCGACGATCGCAAGTGTTGACTGCTCCGGTTCCGGCGCAAAGCCGTCGGTCAAGGTCATCCCGATCTGGCTGAGGTCGAGCAGTTGATCTAGCTTCTCGTGCTCTGATTGGTCGGGCACGGCGGGATAGCCCCAGGAGTAGCGGCGACCTTGAGTCGCGCCGATGTCGAGATCGGCGCGGACCTGGCCGTGGACTAGCTCTGCCAGCCCTTCTGCCGTTTGAACACCGAGTCCGTGGACGAAAAGCTGCTCGGCGTACTCACTGTCTGCTTCCAGCTTCGCCATCAGCTCGGTCACTTCAGATCCCGAAGTGACGGCCTGCAGCGCAACGACGTCAAGCTCGCCGGAATCCTTTGGCCGGTAGAAGTCTGCGACACAGATTCGATCGTGCCCTGGCTGGCGCGGACATACGAAGCGGGTGAGAACCGTCTCGCGGTCATCTGGATCGAGAACGACGATCTCGTTACCTTCGGAGTAGCAGGGGAAGTAGCCCAGTAGCGCACGCGGGCGTAGGTAATCCTGTTCAGCCCACATCCGCTCTAGGCGAGGCCTGAAATCGGTATCCAGCAGCTCGGTCCAAGCGTCACCCTTGACGCCGCGGCCTCCCCAATGGAGCTTGAAGAGGACGTGAGTGTCGAGGTGGTGGTAGAGCGCATCCATGTCAATCGGCACTTCCTGAACTCCCCACCAAGGCGGCGTTGGCACCGGCACATCGGTGCTCGCCGCCGAGCGGACGCTGTCATCGTCGGTTGGCAGAGCCTCCGGCTCAGGGCCCTTCTCTCGCAGCGCAATCGCGTCGGCGCGTAGCTCAGCAACCAGCACTTCGCGCTGCTCGGGCTCAACCAGCGCGTCCATCTTTGCGAGCCCCTCGAAGGCGTCCTTGCAGAAGAAGACTCCCGGCTCGTAGATCTCGTCTGATTCGCGCCCACCGGGGTAGAGCGTGCGCAGACCGAAGTCCTTGTTGATCGCAGCGCCGCCGATCAAGACTGGGTAGTCGAGCCCTTGGCTTTGGAGCTCCTGAATACAGAGCGGCATCTGCTTCGAGGTTGATACCAGCAGTGCGCTGAGGCCGATCGCGGTCGCGTCGTGTTCCTTTGCCGCTTCTAGGATCGCTTGGATCGGCACCTGCTTGCCGAGGTCGATCACGGTGTAGCCGTTGTTGGTGAGGATCGTGTTGACGAGCGACTTGCCGATGTCGTGGACGTCTCCGAAGACGGTTGCCAGAACGACCGTGCCCTTCGTATATCCCTCAATCCGGTCAAGGAAGTTCTCGAGCCGCGCAACGGCGCGCTTCATTACCTCGGCCGACTGCAGCACGAAGGGGAGGATCAGTTCACCTGCGCCGAACTTGTCGCCGACTTCCTTCATTGCCGGCAGCAGCACCTCGTTGAGCGTCGGCACGGCGCCGATCTTCTCGACCGATAGGTCGATCCAATCCTCAACGCCCTCCTTGCGGCGGCGTAGGATGTGGAAGTGGAGCGCCTCTTCTGGCTCCATCCCTTCTGTCGGGTTCGCCTTCTCGGCCTCTGCGTCCTCGCCGCTGCGCGATTCGAAGTGGTTGATGAAAAGTTCGAGCGCGTCCTCGCGGCGGTTGAAGACCAGATCATCGGCCAGGGCACGCTCTTCGTCGGAGATCTCGCCGTATGGCGTGATGTGATTGGGATTGACCATCGCGAGGTCGAGGCCGGCGTCAACGCAGTGGTGGAGGAAGACCGAGTTGAGTACGGCGCGGGCGCCGGGGGATACGCCGAACGAGACGTTCGAGACACCGAGCGAGGTCTTGACACCTGGGATCTCGGCCTTGATTCGGCGGATTCCCTCGATCGTTTCAACCGCCGATGGTCGCCACTCTTCGTCACCTGTTGTCAGCGTGAAGGTGAGTGCATCGAAGATAAGTAGCTCGGGGTCGAGACCGTGCTCGTCGCAGCAAAGCTCTTTTAGGCGCAGCGCGATCTCGACCTTGCGCTCGGCCGTCTTCGCCATCCCCACTTCATCGATCGTCAACGCGATGACAGCGGCGCCGTGCTGCACAGCCATCGGGACGACGCTGTCGAGCTTGTCGCGCCCAGCTTCAAGGTTGATCGAGTTGACGATCGCTCGGCCGGGGATCTGGTCAAGCGCGACGGCAATCACCGACGGCTCCGTTGAGTCGATCTGCAATGGCGTTGGCTGGGTCAGCGAAACGCGCTTGGCGACTTGGCGCATCTGCTCGTCCTCATCCTCGCGCTCGGTCAGCGCGACACAGAGGTCGAGGACGTGGGCACCTCCCTCAACTTGGTCCTCGGCGATTTGGACGAGGCCGTCGTAATCGTCGGCGAGCAGCATTTCTTTTGCCTTGCGCGAGCCCTGCGAGTTGACGCGTTCACCAACGATCGTCGGTGTTGGCTCTTGAACCAGGGCGGTCGCAGTCATCATCGAGCTGACGCGCGGCGCGCGCGGGGCGGGGCGGGGCGAGACAGGTAGTCCGGCGCAGCGCTCGGCGATCGCAGCGATGTGGGCTGGCGTAGTGCCGCAGCACCCGCCAACGATGTTTACGCCATATCTCTCAACGAACTCGCCAAGAATCTCGGCCAAGGCTTCAGGAGTTTCAGGGAAGATCGTCTCGCCGTCGGGGCCTTGCAGTGGTAGCCCGGCATTTGGGACACACTGGATTGGGACCGGTGAAAACTCACCAAGGAAGCGGATCGCGTCGCGCATGTCCTCTGGCCCTGTCGAGCAGTTCAGTCCGATCGCATCGACCTTCAACGCTTCGAGCGTCGTCAGTACCGCGTCGATGTCGGTGCCGAGCAGCATCTTGCCGCCGTTTGGTAGCAGCGAGACCGATGTTTGGATCGGCACGCTTCGCCCAGCAGTGACAAACGCTTCGCGTGCGCCGAATACTGCGGCTTTCACTTCGAGGATGTCCTGCGCCGTTTCAATCAGCAGCAGGTCAACGCCGCCTTCGAGCAACCCGCGTGACTGCTCTTCGAAGATTGTCACCAGTTCGCGGAAGCTGATTGCGCCGAGCGTTGGGTCGTCGGAGGAGGGGAGCTGACCGGTCGGGCCAATCGAGCCAGCGACATAGCGGTCTTCACCGACAGCGGCGCGGGCAATCTCTCCGGCGCGGCGGTTGATCTCCAGCGTGTGCTCGGCGAGGCCCCACTCTTCTAGCTTCAGGCGGCTAGCTTGGAAGGTGTCGGTCTCGACGACCTCTGCGCCGGCTTCGACCATCGAAGTGTGAACGCCCTCGATTACGTCGGGGCGGTTGAGGATCAGCGCCTCATGGCATTTACCGGCCAGGCCGCCGTAATCTTCGGAGCTTAAGTCGAACTGCTCGAGCGTTGCGCCCATGCCGCCGTCGAAGACGACGACGCGCTCGTTGATTGCCGCCAGATAGTCCCGCATCGCCGGTAGATTAGCAGCAAAACAGATAACCTTGACATAAGCGTGTCAAGGTCTCGCGGCCTCCAATCGAGCCCCGCTTATCGGCCCGCAGAAGCAATGCGTGAAGCTGCGAAGCCAAAGCTCCAGCCGGCATTAGGATCAAGGTTGCCAGGGCTACGCTGGCCTTCTCATCAGCCGCTGGGTAGTCTGCCGAGGTGTAACCCATTCAAGCCGGAGGCTGGGATCTTATGAGTACAGGTGGTGTTGCTTTCGTTTCGACGCGATGGGTTCAACCCGATCATGAGCCGCAGTATCTGCAGTGGAGCGAGAAGGTCGGCGCGCAACTGTCGCGTACCCCGGGATTCCTAGCCCATGAACAGCTCCCCGCAGTGCAAGGTCAGCAGGATTTCTGGACCCAGATCGTCAAGTTCAACAGCAAAGAGGCATCCGAGGATTGGGCACACTCTTCGCAGCTCGCTGAACTGCTCGCCGAAGTTGAGCCATACACGCGGGATTCAGAACTTTCGTCGGTCCGAATCGGCCAGCAGGACTGGCTTAATTTCGGTTTGAGCACCAAGCCCGGACCGGGTGCACCGACAAAGTGGAAGCAGCTGATCACGGGGATCATGGCTCTCTACCCGACCGTGATTATCGCCCACGAGATTCTGGCTCAGTTGGTGACGGTGCCTTTCGCGCTGTCGACACTGATGACCAACGCGATCGCGATGTCGCTGGTGATGCTCATCTGGCTGCCGCAACTCTCGAAGCTGCTTGGAGGATGGCTGCTGCCGATCAAGCCGCTTCCGCCCGCCACAACGATCGGAGTGGCGGCGGCGATTTTGGGAATAATCGGCGGCTGTCTCTTGATCTTCCTTCAACTATTTGCGAACTAGCCTTAGCCGCGCAAACAAACATAAAAGCCTAATCGCTACTTGATGAAGAGCATCTCCGAGTACTTCGGCAGCGGCCATAGATCATCAGCGACGAGGCCTTCCAATTTGTCGGCAGTCTCGCGCGTCTTATCCATCGCTGGGATCACCTTGTCGCGCATGTATTCGGCCTCCTTCATGCCGTCAGCGGCAGGGTGGCTGGAGTTGGCTTTTTCGAGCACCTTGAGTCGCTTGATCAGCTCGTCGGTCGAGCTCTTCAGCTCGCCCGCAAGCAGCGTTACTCCGGCTTCCTTGCATTCCGCCAGATAACGGACTGCCGCCGGCAGGATCATCGTCCGTGCCATAGATGCCGCTGTCTCAGCCTCGATGTTCAGTTTCGTCGAGTACTGCTCGACAGCCACCTCAAAGCGCGCTTCAAGCTCGCGTTCGTTGAGCACGTCGTACTGCTCAAAGACCTTGATCGTCGATTGCGCGACGATCCACGGCAGCGCGTCAGGAGTCGTCCGCAGGTTCGCTAGCCCGCGCTTCGCTGCTTCCTTCTGCCATGCGTCGGCGTAGCCGTCGCCGTCAAAGACGATCCGCTTGTGGGCCTTCCAGTTCTTCTTGATCGTGTCGAGGATCGCGTCGGGGCGCTTCTTGCCCTTCTTTTTGGCGGCCTCAACCTCGTCGACCATCATGTCGATCGATTCGGCGACGATCGTGTTCAGCGCAGTGTTGACGAAGCCAAGCGACATGCTCGATCCAAGCGCACGGAATTCAAACTTGTTGCCGGTGAAGGCAAACGGCGAGGTGCGGTTTCGGTCGCCGCCGTGGAGCGGAAGCGGTGGCAGCACCGGTGTTCCCAGACCAAGGAAGTTGCCAGCGGCGCTGTCGGCAGCCTTGCCCGAGGCGACTGCGTTGAATGCCCTCTCTAGCTCCCGACCGAGGAAGATTGAGATGATCGCTGGCGGCGCCTCGTTTGCGCCGAGGCGGTGATCCTGGCCGACGTTGGCGACGCTTGCTCGCAGCAGCTCCTGATGGCGGTCAACTGCCGCAATGACGGCGACGCAGAAGAAGAGGAACTGAATGTTCTCGGCCGGTGTGTCGCCGGGCTCGAGCAGGTTCTGGCCGCTGTCGGTCCCCATCGACCAGTTGTTGTGCTTGCCGGAGCCGTTGACGCCGGCAAATGGCTTCTCGTGCATCAAGCAGACGAGGCCGTAGCGACGAGCGACATTCTCCAGCACCTGCATCGTTAGCTGCTGGTGGTCGGAACCGACGTTGGAGTTCTCAAAGATCGGCGCCAATTCGTACTGCGATGGCGCAACCTCGTTGTGACGCGTCTTGACTGGCACGCCGAGCCGCTGAAGCTCGCGCTCCGTCTCAAGCATGCAGGCCAGCACGCGCTCTGGAATCGTTCCGAAGTAATGCTCGTCCAGCTCGTGCCCCTTCGGTGGCTTCGCGCCGAAGAGTGTGCGGCCGGTCGTGTAAAGGTCGGGCCGCTCGTAGAAGTACTGCTCGTCGATCAGGAAGTACTCCTGCTCCGGCCCGACAGTCGTAAAGACGCGACCGGCGACCTTGTCGCCAAAAAGCTTCAGGGCACGAAGGGCAACGCTGGAGAGCGAATCCATCGAGCGCAGCAGCGGCGTCTTGTGGTCCAGCGCCTCGCCCGTCCACGAGACAAAGGCGGTCGGGATGCAGAGCACCGAACCGTTTGGGTTCTCAAGTATGAAGGCCGGTGATGTCGGGTCCCAGGCCGTGTAGCCGCGGGCCTCAAAGGTTGCCCGGATGCCGCCGGTAGGGAATGAAGAGGCGTCTGGCTCGCCTTGGATCAGTTCCTTGCCGGAGAAGTTGGCCAACGCGGTTCCGTCGCCAACAGGCTCAAAGAAGGAGTCATGCTTCTCGGCCGTCATGTTCGTCAGAGGCTGGAACCAGTGCGTGAAATGGGTCGCACCATGTTCCATCGCCCAGGTACGCATCGCATCGGCGATCGAGTCGGCGAGCGCCGCATCGAGCGGCGCCCCGTCGGCGAGCGTCTTCTGCAGTTTGTTGAAGACGGCCTTCGGTAGGCGCTCCTTCTGGGCCGCGAGGCTGAAGACGTTTTCGCCATAGATCGCGGCTGCTGACTCGGTGATGTCCGGGTGGCCACTGCCGGCGCCATTGGCGGCCCACTGGGCTGCGGTCACATTCTGCTGCCGTGTCTTCGATGCCATCTGTTGTCTCCCGGCTGGTTGATTGTCGGACTACCTGCTCGTGCCGTTCAAGGCTAGAGCTCGCGCGCGTCCTTCACGTTATCCCGATGTCTAATCAAATGGTCGTGCGGTGCTCCCTGATGTACCAGAGGGTTTATCCAGATTGGAGACGACCTCGCCGCGATCTTTCTACCAGCGGCTAATGAACTTGCAGCAGCGCTGAGCGAAGCTTGTCGCCAATTCAATCTGGAGGTCCGATGAAGCGCTCCGCACCGATCATCACCGCAATCGTCAGCTGCTCGATGCTGCTCATCGCTCCAACCGTGGCGTCGGCCGATGTTTTCGACGCCGTCGGGGTCCCTGACACAGTCGGCATCAATTCGATGTGGGTTTTCGTGGCCGCGTGTCTCGTTCTCTTCATGCAGGCTGGTTTCGCGCTCCTCGAGATCGGCTTCTCGCGCGGCAAAAATGCCGGCACGATCGTCGCAAAGATCCTCACCAACTTCTCGATTGCCGCGATTCTTTACTGGGCGGTCGGCTTTGCATTCGCCTTCGGCGGCGCTAGCGGCAAGATCATCGGAACCGAAGGCTTCTTCCTCCGCGACTACGGCGATCCGTTGACGGCATTCCCAGTGATGGGATTCTCCGACGCGACGATTGAATCGAAGTGGTTCTTCCAATTTGTCTTCTGCGCCGTCTCGCTGGCAATCGTTTGGGGCACGACGCTGGAGCGGATCAAGTTCGGTGTCTACGTGATCTTCGCTGTGATCTTCGCTGGCCTGATCTATCCAATCGCCTCAGGTTGGGTATTTGGTGGTGGCTGGTTGCAGGCCAACCTTGGAATGCAGGACTTCGCTGGCTCAACGGCCGTGCATCTAGTCGGCGCAACCGCAGGCTTGGCGGTTCTGCTGCTTCTTGGCGCTCGGAAAGGCAAGTACGACGCCGAGGGTCGCCCACGAGCAATTCCAGGCCACAACATGCCGCTCTTCGGGCTCGGCGTGATCATTCTGCTGCTTGGCTGGTTTGGCTTCAACCCCGGCTCAACGCTCGGCGCGATGGACGGTCGCTTCACCGAGGTAGCGCTAGTTACGTTGCTCGCGGCTGGCGCGGGAACAATCGGTGCGCTGCTAGTTAGTTGGCTCAAGACGAGGACGATCGATATCGGTATGGCTGGCAACGGAATGATCGGCGCGCTGGTCGCGATTACGGCTCCTTCGGGCTACGTGGCGCCTTGGGCCGGCGTTGTCATTGGCTTGGTTGCAGGCTTCATCGTCCCGCTCGGCGTTTATGCGATCGACAAGCGCCTCGACGATCCTGTGGGCGCGCTGACGGCCCATGGAATCTGCGGCGTCTGGGGGACTCTCTCCTGCGGGCTCTTCACCTTGCCGGTGCTCGCTGAGTACAACGCCGTCGGTGAGGGAGGGCTTCTCTACACAGGCTCGTTCGGGCAGCTCGGTGACCAGGCGATCGGTGTTGTGGTCGTCTTCGCCTTCGTCTTCATCACCAGCTATGTCACCTTCTTGGCGATCAAGAAGACCTACGGGCTGCGAGTGACAGAGGCCGAGGAGGACGCCGGGCTCGACATCTCCGAGCACGGCATGTATGGCTATCCAGAGCAGTTCATCCCAGCGCCGGAACTAGTCGGTTACGGTGCAGCACCCCAGCTCGGTTCTCCGGGCCTATCCTGATAAGCAGCTAAAAGGAGATTTCGCCATGAAGAAGATTGAAGCGATCATCCGCCACGAGGCCTTCGAGCCGATCCGGCTGGAGCTATTGGAGATGGGGTTCCCATCGATGACCGTCCTAGAGGTAAAAGGGTCGGGCCGTCAGAAGGGGATAGTTGAGACTTACCGTGGGGCCGAGCTGACCAACTACCTGCGGCCTAAAGTGCAGATCAACTGCGTTGTTTCAGACGCCGACGTTGAAGCCGTCGTCGAGACGGTCCTCAAGCACGGCCGTACCGGCGCAGTTGGTGACGGGAAGGTATTTGTGATGCCGGTGGATAACGCTTACCGAGTTCGCACCGGTGAATCCGGGGAAGATGTACTGCAGGCCCACCCCGACGCCACCGACGCTACAAGCGGCTAGCGCGCTCGGCTCGGGGAGTTACTGGCCGCTCTCGACCACTTCGCCTGTAGCCGGATCAACGACGGCATTGCGAGGTCGACGCGTGACGTTGACGCTGATTGAGCCGGCTGGGACGGTTCCACTGGCTGTCACGGCGCGCGCCTTGCCGTTGAGGCCAGCGCCAGCGCGGTAGTCGAGAGTGAAATCGCCGGCCTTGGTTGAACTGAGCGACCAGATGAAGGTTCGTTCATCGCCTGGATCGAGCGAACCGAGCGCCCAAGTGTTGACGTAGGCGGTTGTTCCGTTCAGCGGCTGCGCGTTAATGATCCAGAGCGGACGCAGCGGATCAGCGTTCCCTGGCTCGGTGCTGCGGTAGTTGAGCCCATCAACGGTCATCGTGATGTTGGGAACCGTCTGTGTTCCAACGTTTTGAACCGTTATCGCGAGCTTCGATGTCTCACCGAGCCCCTGTTTGCGGGGGAATGAGGCATCTGAGATCTGAACCTCGTAATCGCCGGAGGGCTCGTTCGCGTCCTGCTGAGGCCCCGACCCACAGCCAGCTAGAAGGGCCGTCGAAATCGCCACGAGAGGCAACCATTTAGCTGCCATTTTCGCCTTGGTAGAGCGGCTCACAGTTGGCGACGCTAGCACAGGGAGGGGCGCTTGCCGAAGCCCTTCTTCGCGCCGAGTTGGTGATTTGCTCCCGTTCCTGTTTGCGACTTCCCCGTTGCCTGCCGTAAGATTCAGATATCGCGGAAGTCGCGCGGTTTTCGCAGCGCTAAATGAGAGGAGAGCTGATGGCCCGAAGCACCGCTGATCGCACCATCGCCCCCGCGCGCGATTTCTTTGAGCAGGTTGGCGACATGATGATCCTGACCGGCAAGACGATCGTGTCGGCGATACGTCCTCCATACCCGTATGGCGGCGAGTTCATCCAACAGTTCCTATTCGCGCTGCGACTCTGTTGGTTCCCGCTATTGATCTCAACCGTTGCTTTTGGCTACGGCGCGCCTGGGCTGCAGGCAGCCAACTTCCTCGTTCTTTTCGGCGCTCTAGACCGTCTTGGCGGCTTCTTCGTCCTGGCCTCTATCCGCGAATTTGCGCCGCTTGTGACGGCGATCGTGCTAGCCGGCGTGGCCGGGACGGCGATCACGGCAGACCTCGGCGCCCGTAAGATCCGCGAGGAGCTTGACGCGCTTCAAGTACTCGGCGTTGACCCGGTCAAAAACCTCGTCGTGCCGCGCTTCCTTGCATTGATGGTCGTTACCGGCCTCTTCGATATTTACGCGCTGCTGTTCGGCATCTTCGGCGGAATCATCGCGACGCTCGTCTATCACGCGCCACTCGGGCCGTTCTGGGCAACGTTCTTCACGAATGCTTCGGTCACCGATCTTTGGGGCTCGATCCTCAAGTGCACCTGTTACGGGGCAATCATTTCAATCGTCTGCTGTTACAAGGGGATGACTGCCTCCGGTGGCGCGGCCGGCGTTGGGCGCGCTGTCAACCAGGCCGTCGTGATCTCTTTCCTTGGGATCTTCGCCTTCAACTACGTCTTCACGCAGACGCTGCTCGCTACCCACCCCGAAATAAACGTGATCCGTTAAGGGGCTGAGCGAGCAATGAATCCAAATAGCTGGCTCGCCGTCCCTCGTGATCTGCTCGTCTCGTTCGGCGAGATAACGAAGTTCTGCAGCAAGATCGTGGTCGAGGTCGTTGGCCTGCGCGTAATGCGCTTCTTTGGAGAAACATTGCGTCAGTCGGGGATCCTGATCGTCTCCTCAGCGCTGGTGATCTGGGGCCTCGTCTTCATCATCGGGCTGCAGTGCGGGATCGAGGGGGCCTACTTCAACCGCTCCGTGGGTTCGCCGGCCTACGCGGGCGTCTTCGCTGCCTGGTGTGACCTGCGCGAGCTTGTCCCTTACGCCTTTGGCTACATGATGGCCGCGAAGGTCGGTACTGGAATCGTCGCTGAGATCGGCTCGATGCGAATCACTGAGGAGATTGACGCGCTCGAGGTAATGGGGATTGATTCGATGACATTCCTCTGCGCGACGCGTCTGCTGGCCGCGTGGATGGTCTTGCCGTTCCTTTATATCTCGGCAGTTGGCGCCGGCTTTGCCGCCAGTTACCTGGCCGTTGTGATCCAGATTGGCGAGGTTTCGCAGGGCGGGTATTCGCTGATCTTCTGGCAATTCCAGAACCCTCCCGATCTCTTATTCAGCGCCATTAAGGCGATGACAATGGCGACCGTGATCGTGCTCGTCGGCTGTTATTACGGCTACACGGCGAGCGGTGGACCGGTCGGAGTAGGTACGGCAACCGCAAAATCAATGGTCCTCAACATCGTGCTCGTGCATCTGATCGGGATGCTCGGCACGCAGCTCTTCTGGGGAGCAAACCCACGTGCCCCGATCGGAGGATGAACCATGTCTGAAAGCGAAAAGCCAGATCAACCAGAGCCGCTCGAGCCTGCGGAGCGCGTCACCGTCGTGCAGGAAGCTGCACCGACCGGCGATGAGGAGTACCGCTGGCATACCGGGCTGAACCGTCCGACCGGAGTGCCCGACGCGATTGAGTTCATCGATGTTCACAAGGCTTTTGGCCGCAATAAGATCCTCAAAGGGCTGAATCTGGGGCTTCCGGAAGGCAAGATTTCGATGATCCTTGGGCCGTCTGGTACAGGTAAGTCGGTCTGCATTAAGCACATGGTTGGCCTTCTCTATCCAGATGACGGCGACGTGATCGTGCACGGCGAATCGGTCCCCAACCTGCGCGACGAAGAGCTCTTCGAGATGCGCAAGAAGTTCGGCGTCCTGTTTCAGGACGGTGCGCTATTCGGCTCTATGAATCTGGTCGACAATGTCGCCTTTCCGCTACGTCAGCACACCGACAAGGCCGAAGAAGAGATCATGGAGATCGTCAATCTGCGTCTCGCTGAGGTCGGCCTGACTGATGCTGGCGACAAGATGCCAAATGAGCTCTCAGGCGGTATGCGCAAGCGCGCAGGCTTTGCTCGGGCGCTGGTGCTGGACCCAGACATCGTGCTCTTCGATGAGCCTGACTCGGGCCTTGATCCGGTTCGCACGGCGCTGCTCTGTGAGCTGATTCAGGAGATCCACAAGGAGAACGGTGGCGCCTACACGGTGATTACTCACGACATCATGAGTGCGCGCCGTGTTGCCGAGTACATCGCTGTTCTGTGGCGCGGGCGGATTGTTGAGGCCGGCCCCGCTGAAGAGCTCTTCAACTCCGATAACGACTTCGTGCGCCAGTTCTTGTCGGGCGCAGCGCAAGGTCCGCTGGGGATGGAGTAGAGCCATTCAAGGCGCGCCGACATGGATGACGGCAGGCGAACAGGCATGAAGCCTTCTCGCGCTATCACGCTGCTCGTAGCTGCCGTCGCGGTGGTGCTCGTTGCCGTGCTCTTGTTCGGTGGCAGCTCAAACGCCACCTACGTGATGACCTTCGAGACGGCCGGTCAGCTGGTTAAGGACAACGACGTGCAGGTAGGCGGTCGGCGGGTCGGGCGTGTCTCTGAGATCGCGCTGACCGACAACAACCAAGCCAACGTCACTATCGAGGTAGAAGAGCCCTACGCACCGCTGCATGAAGGCACGACAGCAATCATGCGAGCAACGTCACTCTCCGGCGTCGCCAACCGTTACATCGCGCTGACGCCGGGGCCGCAGAATGCTCCGCTCGTCGCTGAGGGCGAAACGATTCCGGTAGACCAGACGACGACGATCGTCGATTTGGATCAGCTTTTCAACACGCTTGATCCACCGACGACAAACGGGTTGGCGAAGGTAATTCAAGGCTTCGGAACTTGGTACCGCAAGCGCGGAGTTGAAGCCCGCGCCGGCGCGCCGTACCTGTCGCCGGCGCTGAACTCAACGATCGGCCTTTTCGAGAAGCTCAACAGCGATCAGAAGGCGCTTGAACAGATGGTCCAGAGCACCTCTTCGGTGGTGGGGACGTTGGCCGCGGAGGGGCCGACGCTGACCGACCTAGTGAGCAATGCGAACGTCAGCCTCGCCGCGATCGGCGATGAAAACGCCTCGCTTGCCGAGGCGCTCGATTACCTGCCGCAGACGCTGCGCCGCGGCAGCACAACCTTCGTGAATCTGCGAACAACGCTCAACTCTGTTGACCAGCTAGTAGCTGCATCTAAGCCAGCTACGAAGAACCTCGCTCCGTTCCTGGCCGACCTGGAGCCGCTCCTAGTTCAGGCCAAGCCGACGATCACCAACCTCGCGCTGACGGTCAACAAGCCCGGAGCGAATAACGATTTCACGTCGCTGATGAAGAATGCTCCGACCCTTAACAGTCGCGCGCAGACGTCATTCCCGGCATCGATTGCGGCGATCAACGATTCGCTCCCGACGCTATCTACCGGTCGCCCGTACGCACCGGACTTGGTTGGCTTCATACGAGACTTCGGCCAGAGCACATCAAACTACGACGCCAACGGACACTTCGCGCGCGGCTCACCGGCGTTCGGGGCGTTCACCTACAACTCAGGCAGCAATGATCTCGATTATCTAGGCGCCAATCGCGACGCTTGGGAGAGCACCGGTGCTGCCAACGTCCCGCGCTGCCCAGGTGGAATCACTCAGGCGCCGCCGGACGGCAGCGCACCGTGGCAGGCGCCACTTTACGGATCGTCACCGTCGTCGCTGATCAACTGCAACCCGGCGCTCGTCGCGCCAGGGAGCTGGTAAGGCGATGAAGCGCCTGCTCGCAATCTTCGTCGTGCTTTGCGCTGCTGCAGCGCTGATCGTCTTCGCCACCGGGTCGGGCGATGACGGCAGCTACCGAGTCCGCGCGATATTCAATAACGCGGCCTTCGTGATCCCGGGCATGGACGTCAAGGTGGCAGGCGTTCGCGCTGGCAAGATCGAAGCCCTCGATCTGACGTCGGACCACAAGGCCGCGGTGGTCTTGAACATTGAAAACCCGGGTTATCACGACTTTCGCGAGAACGCTTTTTGTCGGATTCGCCCGCAGTCGCTGATTGGCGAGCGCTACATCGATTGCAAGCCGCAGGAGCCGCTGCCAGCGGGAGTCGCGCAGCCGCCGCTGTTGAAAAAGATCACTTCTGGCCCCGGCGAAGGCCAGTACCTGCTTCCTTCAAGCCGCACCGCCACATCGGTTGATCTAGACCTCATTAATAACGTCATGCGCCTCCCGTACCGCGAGCGCTTCACGATTATCCTCAACGAATTCGGTACTGCGCTGGCAGGGAATGGGCAGGAGCTAAACGCTGCGCTGAAAGTGTCAGACCCAGCGCTAAAAGAGTTTGGCGACGTGCTCGAGATTCTTGCCCGTCAGAACAAGAAGCTGGCATCACTGGCGGTAGACAGCGCCACCGTCTTGAGGCCGCTGGCACGTGAAAATCGCCAGATCGTCGGCTTCGTAAACTCGGCCGGGGAAACAGCGCAGGCGACCGCCGAGGAGAGCGCGTCGATGCAGCAGAATCTGCAGAAACTGCCTGGCTTCTTGGAGCAGCTCAGCCCAACAATGGTGCAGTTGTCGAACTTCTCTAAGCAGGCAACTCCGGTCTTCACGGATCTGAACGGCGCCGCCGACTCGCTCAACAGCTTCACGCTCGGGGCCCCGGCATTTAACACGGCCGGCGTGCCAGCGCTCGTGTCGCTCGGCAATACAGCGGATGTTGGTGGGCCGGCGTTGGTCAATTCGCTGCCGCTCGTGGAGAAGCTAGGCCCGCTCTCAACAAACGCGAAGCCGACGATCACGAACCTCGCAGCGCTGCTGAGCTCCCTCAAGAAGACCGGTGGCATCGACCGCTTGATGGAGCTGATCTACAACACGTCAGGCTCGATGAATGGTTACGACGAATTCGGCCACTACCAGCGGGTAGGGCTAACGACGACGACATGCCAGTCGTTTTACACGGCGCCGGACATCAACTGCAGCGCCAACTTCCCGCCGATCTCAGGCACTTCCAGCAGCACAGCAAGCAAGCCCAGAGCCGCTGCGCTGCCGCAGCTTGGCGCCGCGAAAACAAAACCGCAGCCGGCGGCCAAGCCATCAACAGGCGCCGCCGCTCCTCATAAGCAGCCGGCCCATTCCGCCGACCCGCAGTCTGCCCGTGCACTCCTCGACTACCTGCTTGGAAAATGAGCCAGAGTCGCCGCAAATCCTCGATTGCAGCAAACCCCGTGCTGATCGGCGCCGTAACGACACTCGTCCTCGTAGTGCTCGTCTTCCTGGCCTACAACGCCAACAACGGCCTGCCGTTTGTTCCCTCGTACGACGTCAAAGTTGAGGTTCCCAACGCCGCCGGCCTCGTTAAGGGAAATGAGGTCCGCGTCGGCGGCACGCGCGTTGGCGTAATCACGAAGATCGAGCCTTCAACGCAGGCTGACGGATCCGTCATCGCGGTACTGACCTTGAAGTTGAACAGCGTTGTTGAGCCGATCCCCTCAGATACGACAGTGATGATCCGGCCTCGTTCGGCGCTTGGTCTGAAGTATGTGCAGTTGACGCGTGGCCCGTCGTCGAAGGGCCTTCCAAATGGTGGGACGTTGTCGATCGCCCAGGCCACGCCAGCTCCCGTTGAAATCGACGAGTTCTTTGACACCTTCAACGAGCCAACGCGGCGCGCCTCGCAGGCCAACCTGACTTGGTTTGGCAACGCGCTTGCTGGTCGCGGTTATGACCTAAACCTCGCGGTTCAAGACCTCAAGCCGTTCTTTGACTCGCTCACTCCGCTGGCGCGGAACCTCTCCAGCAGTCGCACCGACCTAACCGGCTTTGTCCGAGGGCTGGCGCAGAGCGCTGCTGTCGTCGCCCCTGCCGCTGAAACTCAGGGGCAGCTCTTCGTCAATCTGGACTCGACCTTCCAGGCTCTGGCATCGGTCGCCCGGCCATACATTCAGGAGTCGATCACGGAGGGGCCTGCAACGCTTGAGAACGCGACAGTGAATCTGCCGAAGCTCCGGCCATTCCTAGCGAACAGCGCGACTCTCTTCAACAACCTGCAGCCCGGTATCGCCTCCTTCACCGATGCTGCGCCGACGCTCGCCAGCATCGTCAAGGTCGGTACGCCGGTCTTCAAGAAGTCGCCGGCCTTCAACGCTGAGCTGTCAACAACCTTTACTGCGATCGAGACCCTCTCGCTGGATCCGAGTACGACGCTCGGTGTCGACGACCTAACCGAAACGATGACGATCTTGAAGCCAACGCTGGCCTACGTAACGCCAGCACAGACGGTCTGCAACTACGCCACGATCCTGCTCGGCAACGCTGCCCAAATCGGCAGCGAGGGCGGCAGCACGGGAACGTTCCAGCGCGTGATGGTGATGCCAACTCCGGGCGGGCTCTTTGACCCTGCGAACCCTTCTACTTCGGAGCCGCAGTCACCAAACAACGAAGGTGGGCCATCGGACCAGCCGGCAAACGGCGGCCCTCCCGGCTCCGACATCGCCAGCTTCCTGCACAGCAACCCATACCCATACACCGCTGCTCCAGGACAGCCAGCCAATAGTTGCCAAGCAGGGCGCGAAAATTACATCGTTGGCGAGAAGCAGATCGGCGCCGCAGCGGCTGGGGGAGGCAACTAATGGCCTTGCGCCGCGGCAACTCAAAGGACTCTCGGCCAACCGTGCTGCGGAAGGATCGCACCGGCTACAACCCAATAACAGTGGCGCTGATCGCGCTCGCGGTGATCGCAGTGATCTGTTACTTCGGCTTCACGAAGAACATGCCGTTTACGCATCCGTTCCAGTTCAAGGCAGTCTTCAGCTCTGCTAACTCAATCCGTCTTAGCTCGCCGGTCCGCATTGCGGGCGTAAACGTCGGCAAGGTCGTCGCTGTCGAAGGTCAGGAAGGGACAAATAATTCGGTCCTGACGATTGAGATGCAGGATCAGGGGTTGCCGATCCACAAGGATGCGCTGCTCAAGATCCGCCCGCGAATCTTCCTTGAGGGCAACTTCTTCGTGGACCTCAAGCCAGGTACTCCGCAGGCACCGACGATTGCTGAAGGAGACACGATTCCCGCGGCACAGACAGCGATTCCGGTACAGCTCGATCAAGTCCTCACTTCGCTGCAGCAAGATACGCGTAAGAACCTCCAAGTGCTTCTGATCGAACTTGGCGCTGGTCTCTCCGATAAGCCGACCCCCGAAGAAGATGCTCAGCAGCCAGAGATGACGAAGGGTAAGAGCGCGGCCGAGGCTCTCAACAACGCGCTGATCTACTCGAAGCCAGCGCTGAAGAACAGCGCGCTCGTCAATCAGGCATTCCAAGGGTTGGATCCGGACGATCTGCCTAACCTCGTACGCGGACTAGCGGCAACCTCGACGAAGCTAGTCGGCAGCGAAACTCAGCTAGGCGATCTCGTCGTCAACTTCAACACGACGATGGGCGCTATCGCCTCTGAGCAGAGCGCTGTGCGCGAGACTGTCCGGCTGCTTGGGCCGACAGTCAAGAACGCCTACTACAGCCTTGGTTCGCTAAACGAGGCATTGCCGAGCCTCGCCCAGTTCTCGGTTGATTTTGTACCTGGCGTTGAGCAGACGCAGCCGACAATTGATGCTGTAACGCCGTGGATCGCTCAGGCCACGCCGCTTGTCTCGGAGGCCGAGCTAGGTGGTCTTGCGGCGGAGCTGCAGCCGACTACAGAGAGCCTCGCTCAGCTCAGCGCAGCAACGATCCCTCTGCTCACGCAGACCGAGAACTTCTCGAAGTGCGTCAGCGACGTATTGATCCCGACAGGCAACGTTGTGGTGCCCGACGGCAGCTCGACGACCAACCTCCCCAACTCAGAAGAGTTTTGGCTCGCCCTCGCAGGCTTCAACGGCGAATCCCAGTCGTTCGACGCAAACGGCCAGATGGTTCGCGCCCAGTCGGGCGGCGGTCCTAACCCTGTGGAGATGACGGGCGGCAACCTCAACGAAGGTCAGCCGGTATTCGGTAACAGCATCGGCGATCCGCAAGGCACAAAGCCGGCATGGACGAGCGGCCAGAAGATCGCCTTTAAGCCGAATGCGCTCTGTAAGGACCAGGCACTTCCAGACATTGCCGGAACTCCAACGGGGCCGGCCGACTGATCCTATGAAGACGGCGATCCTAAAACACACCCGCGATTTCATCGCACTCGGCGTGATCGCATTGATCGCGGTGCTAGTTGGCGGCTACATCCTCTCCAACCAGCGTTTCTACCTGCCGGCTTGGGTGCCGGTCATCGGTAGCGACTTTGTCGACTACAACGCTGAGTTCTCGACCGCGCAGGCCGTAACACCAGGACAAGGGCAGACAGTGATCGTTGCCGGCGTAACAGTTGGCGAGATCGGCAAGGTAACGCTTGATGACGGCCGCGCGATCGTGCAGATGAAGATTCGCAAGCAGTACGCCCAGATCTACAACGACGCAACGGCGCTGCTGCGACCCAAGACCGGCCTCAACGACATGGTGATCGAGCTGAACCCTGGGTCGGCCAACTCCGGTGAAATCCCTGAAGGCGGGACGTTGAAGGTCTCTAGGACGCTGCCAAACGTCAACCCCGACGAGATTCTCGCTGGCCTCGATGCCGATACTCGTAGCTATCTCCAACTGCTAATAAACGGTGGTGGCCAAGGGCTGAACGGCAATGCTTCGGAGCTTTCAGCGACGCTCAAGCGCTTCGACCCGGTAGCCGTCTACCTCGCAAAGATTGGCTCGCAGCTTGGTCGCCGCCAGGCTTACATCAAGAGCTCGATCCACAATTTCAGCATCCTCAGCCAAGCGCTCGGCGAACGTGACACCCAGCTAGCGAGGTTCGTGCGCTCATCGAATGATGTATTCAGCGTCTTCGCCAGCGAACAGGCCAACCTGCGCGAAACTTTGAGGCTGCTACCTGAGGCCCTTTCAACGACCAACACGGCGCTCGTCAACAGCGACGCGCTGACCAGCCAGATGGGCCCTGCCTTGAAGAAGCTCGAACCGACCGCAGTCGGTACTGCCGATGCGCTGAAGACGCTGCAAACTTTCGCGAAGGCGACGACGCCGGTAATCCAGAATCAGCTTCGGCCGTTCACGGGGCAGGCCGAACCAACGGTCGCGTCGCTGAAGCCAAGCGCCGCCAAGCTTGCCGCAACGGCGCCGAAACTGGATACCAGTTTCTCGGTCCTCAATACGTTGACCAATGAGCTTGCATACAACCCTCCTGGCAGCCAAGAGGGCTACCTCTACTGGCTCGCGTGGGGTAACCACCTGTCGGCTTCGATCCTCAGCGCTCAGGACGCGCATGGACCGTTGCGCCGCGGCCTGCTCTTCGCTTCCTGCGACGCGCTGTCGATCTTCGAAGCGATCGCTGAGGATAATCCCGAGGTTGGCGTCTTGATTCAGCTACTCAATGCCCCGAAGACAAGCGTCGTTTGTACAGGTGCTAAAGCGGCGGGCCAGGTCGCGAGCGGCGCTGCAAAGGGCCGCAGCTCGGTGCTCCAGCAGCGGAGCAACTACGGCCTCTCGGGAGCGCTACCCGCAGCGCGGCCAGCAACGCCGTCAGGCAGCCCGGCCACTACTCCGCAAGCGCCAGGGGGTGGGGCTCGATGAATAAGCAGGCACCGAGTTTCGCTCGGATCATGACGATGGTGCTGTTTGCGCTCTCGTGCTTTGGTTTGCTGCTGTTCTTGTGGGTCGCATTCGGCGGGCCGACGCCGCTGCGTCCAGATGGATACCGCTTCACCGTGCCTTTCAAGGAGGCAGGCCAGCTCGCACAGGAGGCCGATGTGAGGATCTCCGGCGTGCGCGTCGGCACCATCAAGTCGATCAAGACCGACCCGGTTAGCGGCAGCTCGAATGTCGTTGTCGAGATGATGCCGCAGTACTCGCCGGTAGCGAAGGACTCACGAGCGATGTTGCGCGCCAAGTCGCTGCTCGGTGAGACCTACCTTGAACTTACCCCTGGCAACCCGAACGGCCCGTTTGTGGCGGATAACGGTCGCCTGCCGCAGGGGAACATCAAACCCTCGGTAGAGCTTGACGAGATCATCCGCGCATTCGACCCGAAGACGCGCGCCGCCTTTGAGACGTGGCAGCAGCAGCTAGCGATCGCTGGCACCGGCTACGGCCGTGACCTCAACGATTCGCTTGCGCAGCTCGCGCCGCTCGAGGAGCAGGCAACCAGCCTTGCCAAGGTCCTCAATAAAAACGAGGTCGCGCTCAGCGGCCTGATTCGCGACACCGGCGGGGTCTTCGCGGCGCTGAGCGCGCGCGGGACTGAGCTTCGCAGCTTGATCATCAACTCCAACCGCGTCTTCTCAACTACTGCGGCAGCGAACCAGCAGTTGGCCGACACGTTCGTGGCTCTCCCGACTTTCCAGCGCGAATCGCGCCAGACGCTTGACCGCCTCGTGACGTTTGCCGATACGACCAACCCTCTCGTCACTCAGCTTCAGCCGGTCGCCAAGCAGCTTGCTCCGACAGCCGCGGCTCTCGACGCGGTCGCTCCAGAGCTGAATGACCTGTTCATCGGGCTCGGTCCGGCGATGAACTACGCAAAGAAGGGGTTGCCTGCGACCGACAGCCTGCTCGCGGAGACGCCGCCGCTACTGGCCGCTGTCGACCCACTCACCGCCAACATCAACCCACTTTTCCAGTACCTCGGTGCCTATCCGAGTGAGATCACGGCGCTGCTCGGTAATGCGGCGGCGGCGACAAACGCCGACGCGCAGCTAAACGGCGAGCAGGCCAAGTACCTGCGATTGACTAACCCGTTCAACCCGCAGTCGCTCGCGGCCTATCCGCAGCGAGTCGCATCGAGCCGCGGCAACCCGTATCCGCTGCCGAATTCGTTCAACAAGCTCGGAACGTCAAACATGCCGGTCTACCAAAACTCGCAGTGCACCGGCGGCATTGAGGCCGGTCTCTCGCCGAGCGCTGTCGCCACGCTCGGGTCGACGCTGAGCACGCGGATCACAGGCTACGCCTTCAATGACAACAGCGGCGGCGCAGGTGACCCGACCGCTGTCGTTGCCCCCGGCTGCGCGCTTCAAGGGTCGGTATTCACGGATGGCTTCTACTTCCCGCATGTGATCCCCGGCGCAACGACTCCGCAGCTTGTGCCCTGATCGGCTGGCGCCGACGGCTCGCTGCAGCGCTAGGTTGAACTGATGGCTCGGCGTGCTCTGGCAGCGGTTATGGGCTTTGCCTCAAGGAGGCCGATTGCTCTATGCACGGTCGTGCTTTTGCTGACGATCGCCGCGGCTGTGTTGGCGCTGCGCCTGCAGCCGAGCGCTGAGACCGAGACGCTCGTAGGCCGTTCGACTGCCGGGTATGAAGCGACGACGCTGCTGCATCAGCGGTTTGGCGATGACGCTGTCTACGTCGTTGTTCGTGAGCCCGCGATCAACGTTGCCCTCAGCCAAGATCTCGGTCGCGTCTTTGGTCTAGAAGGCTGCCTCGCTGGCAACACGGCGCAGGGCTCAGCGGCTCCGGGCGGAGCGAACGGTCCCTGTGCCCAGCTAGCCGCCAGCAAGCCGGCGAAAGTCGTCTTTGGTCCGGGGACCTTCATCAACGAGGCTGTAAGCCAGATCAATCAGCAGCTGAGGAGCACTGCAGCCGACCAAAAGGCCGAATCGCGCCAGGCCGCGGCGCGGGCCTACAAGAAAGCACTTGCTGCGGGGAAAGGTGACGCGGCGGCCGCCGCAGCTCGCGACGCAGCGCGCCAGCAGGTCAACGCCTATTACTTCCAACAGCTGGCTGGCTTAGCGCTGCGTTACGGGCTCACGAAGGTCCCGGCGCTTGACGATCCGCAGTTTTTGTCGCGGCTGATCTTCGACCCTGAGCGTCCTGCAGGTACTCCGAAAGCGCGCTTCGCGACGATCTTCCCTAGCTCGCAGGGTGCACTAATCCAAGTCCGGCTCCGCAGCAATCTGACAGAGGCGCAGCGGCGCACGGCGATTGGGCAGATCCGTGCCGCAACGCGGATGCCGCAGTGGCAGCTTTCGGCCGGCTCGTACCGGGTCACTGGTGCGCCGGTGCTGATCGGCGAGCTGAGCGATTCGATCTCGCGCTCGATCGTGATCTTGCTCCTCGCCGCAGTTGCTGTGATGGCATTGGCCTTGGGAATCGTCTTCCGCTCGAGGTTGCGGTTGCTGCCCCTCGTCGTCGCGCTCGTATCCGTTGCGCTGACCTTCGGCGTCATGGCCGTCAGTGGCATTGCGCTGACGATGGCTTCGATCGCGGTAGTACCGATCTTGATTGGGTTAGCCGTTGACTACGCGATCCAGTTGCAGTCGCGGTTTGATGAGCAAGGGCCGCCGCTCGCTGCAGCAATAGAGGCTGTCGCTGCGCGCGGTGCGCCGACGATCATCACGGCCGCTGCGGCGACGGCCGCGGGCTTCTTCGTGCTGGTGCTCTCGCCGGTGCCTATGGTGCGCGGATTTGGGCTCTTGCTGATGATCGGAATAACGCTGGCGCTGGTCTGCTCGATGACGCTCGGGGTTGCCGCCGCCGCGTTAGCTGAGCGGCGCGCTGGCCCGCCGCCAAGGCCTATCGCGGCGATAGCCGGCGCTTGGCGCGACGCCGGGCAGGTGATCTCTGAGACGGTGCTCTGGCGCGCTGTCTCAAGACGATCGCGCGGCGCCGCTTCTGCCGCGCTGCGAACCGCCGTCGCTCGCCCCGGGCGTGTGCTCGCTGCGGCTGCGGCGCTGGCGCTGATCGGCTGGGCGCTCGATACGCAGGCGCCGGTCGAGTCCGACGTGCAGAAGCTCGTCCCCGCATCTTTGCCAGCGCTTCGTGATCTTCAGGATCTGCAGCGGGTCAGCGGCGTTGGCGGCGAGGTGAACGTTGTTGTTGAGGCGGCCAACGCCTCAGCTCCGGCAGTCGTCGCTTGGATGACCGATTACCAAACTCGCGTCCTGAAGCGGCTCGACTACAACCCAAAGCGCGGCTGCCGCAGCTCAGATATTTGCCCAGCGTTCTCACTACCCGACCTCTTCACAACACCAGAGTCGGTCTCATCGCAGCAGCGCGTCGACGCCTTACTGGGCGCGGTGCCGCCCTACTTGACGCAGAACGTAATTGCCCCGGATAAGAAAACTGCAACGCTTGCCTTCGGTATCCGGCTGATGAGCCTGAAGCGACAGTTCGCGGCGCTGCGCGTAATGCAGGAAGAGCTGAACCCACCGCCCGGCGTGCGCGCCAGGCTGGCGGGGCTGCCGGTGCTCACGGCGGCTGCAAACGACCGCCTCGCTTCGCCGCTGCGCCGCGGCGCCGCGCTCTTTGCGAGCCTTCTTGTCGTTGGGCTGGTGTTGCTGATTGCGCTTCGCAGCTTCCGCAGGGCGATCGTGCCGCTGGTGCCGATCGCGCTCGCGACCGGCTGGTCGGCGTTGATCCTCTTCGCAACGCGGATTCCTCTAAATCCGCTCTCCGTCGTACTCGGCACATTGGTCGTTGCGATCGCGACCGAGTTCAGCGTGCTGCTCAGCGAGCGTTACCGGCGTGAGCGCGGCGACGGTTTGGAGCCAAGCGAAGCGCTCCGTGCGACCTACCGTTCGACCGGAGCTGCAGTTCTGGCGTCCGGGACTACAGCGATCGCCGGCTTTGCGGTCCTTACGCTTTCGGAGATTCGCATGCTGCGCGACTTCGGCTTCGTGACGGTGATCGATCTAGCGGTCGCGCTTGCCGGAGTCCTCCTCGTGCTGCCAGCCGTGCTGATGCTGGCTGAGCCAAGAGCATTGCGCAGTCGGTTTGCCTTTGTTGCTGACTTTCTATTTCCACGTAGCTCGGCGCCGTGAGCGAGCAGCCGCAGCCGCCGCGATCAAGGTTGCCAGGAATCTTGGCGACGACCGCCTTGATAGCGCTGATCGCTTACGTCACCTTCAACACACTCAGTAGCGAGCGTGGATCCTCGACCGGCCCGCTAGCCGGAGAGCCAATGGCGCAGTTTGCGGCGCCGCTCGTTGCGTCGTCGCTTGAGGGCGATGTCAATGTGATTCAACGCTCGGGCTCAGGCACGGTGGCCTGCGACGTGAAGGGCGCCCGGGTCTTGAACTCCTGCCAGCTAGTCGCCAACCGGCCAGCGGCGTTGATCTTCATCAATGACAGCGACGGGCGCTGCGCCAACGCGCTCGACGATCTTGTGGCCGCCGCACGGAGGTTTCCCAAGCTAAACGTTGCCGCGATAGTGATCGGTGGTCAGCGCGATGCGGCGCGAACGTTGATCTCCGATCATCGCTGGCGGGTGCCTGTCGCTCAAGACCGCGACGGCGCGCTAGCCAACCTCTATGGCGTCGCCGTCTGTCCTCAGATCGTCTATCTGCGCCGCGGTGGCGTCGTGGACGGCGTAAGCGTCGGTGACCCCAGCGCCGCCGAGCTGCAGCGGCGCTTAGCGGCGATCAGCGAGGTGAACTGAGCGAATGCCACGAGAGGCAAGCGTGCAACGCGGTTGGATTGCTCCTAGGCTTGCCGCCGAGTTTCCGGAGTTGCAGCTAGCGACGCTGCGTGCTCAGTGCATCTCTGTCGACTCTGAGCTTGGTGTCAGCGAACGACTGGCACTGCTTGCGAGCCGTTTTAATGGTCGTCAGGCGATAGCGCTGCGCGAAGCTCCGATCGCGTCGGCCTACCGGACCTTTTTCCGCCAGATCGGTATCGACCCTGAGCAGCAGCGACCACCGGCCGAGCAGGCGGCCGTCGAGCGCCTGCTCAGCGGCGGCAATCCGCCGCAAGGACGGGTCGCCGATGCCTTACTCCTGGCGCTGCTTGAGACTTCGGTCCCCGTTTACGGTTTCGACGCCGAGCTAGTTACCGAGCCGCTCGGGATCGACCTTTCGCCTTCCGGGGCGCTGCTGCTGGCTGACAGCGAGCGCCCTCTTTGGCATCTCTTCGCGCCCGACGGCAGTGATTTCTTTGCAGTCCCGAAGAGCAGGCAGGTACTGCTGGCAGCGGTCGGAGCGCCGGGCGTCCCGGGGTTGGCCCTTGATGAGGCTCTCTGGCTCGCCCAGTCGGCGCTTAGCGGTAGCTGATTGCCGCCCAGCCCGTTAGAATGTCGCTATGGCAGCGCTGCTTATAGATCAGGAAGTTGGTGTCGCGACGCTTGACGAGCGCGCGGCGCGGCGTTCTCTGCTTCTGCAGGTTGCTGGGCTCGAAACGACCCTCAGCCGTAACCAGTCTGAGGCGTTTCCAGATCAGCTCCAATTAACTCCTCTCCCCAGCGGTGCGGCGCGGCTGCAGGATCTAGAGCGACTAGAGCTGCTGCGCGACGCTCTCGTCGGCGCCGTCGTAGAGTCAAGGGCTGCGTTGATCGAGCGCGAAGAGCGCCGCGATTCGGCCCAGGAGCGGCTCGGAGCACTTCTTCTTGACCCGCGCTCAAATCGCCGCGTACGGATTACGCAGCGCGAGCTTGGTGTCGGCGGCTGCGGCGTCTGGAGCGCCGTGCCACGGCTCGGGCCGATGGGGCGCCTTATGGGTTGGTGGCGCGTAAAGCTCTCATCCGGCTGCCCCTTAGCCACCTGACATGGGACGGCGAAGCCGCAAGCGCGGACTTTCCCAGCGGTCAGCCGACGATCAGGAGGCGCGTCAGCCTGCTCCAACTGAAGCTGCCAAGGCGAAGCCCGAGCGTCGCCGTGCGAGGCTCAACGAAGCCCCGCGGCCACCGTGGGCGCCAGTCCCGCTCACCGAGATATGCATCTTCGTAGGGATCATCGTCGTTACTGTCGCCCTCTTCGGAGCTTCTCAGCGCGGGCTGCTGATTGGATTTGGACTGGCGTTAATCCTCGTCGCCACTCTCGAGCTAACGCTGCGCGAGCACCTCAGCGGCTATCGGTCGCATTCCGTTCTGATCGCTGCCTGTGCTTCAGTCCTGCTCTGCCTGCCGCTCGCGCTAGTCACGGGATTGCCAAAAAACTTGCTGCTCGCGGCGGCGGCGCTGATCTTCGGACTTGGCTGGGCTTTTCTGCGTAATCTCTTTCGCAGTCGATCAGGAGGAATGTCTTGGAGAGCATGAGTAGCGAGCAGTTTCCTGCGCCTGAGGCGGCCCCGCAGGCCGGTTCAGCGCAACCGATGCGCATTGCGGGGCTCGATCACCTCACCTTGATCTGCAGCAACCTCGAGCGCACAACCTCGTTCTACAGAGATGTTCTTGGCCTCGCACTCGTCAACGAAAGCGTCAATGCCGACGACCCCGCGACGCGCCACTTCTGGTTCTCCAGCGGCGGTGATCAACCGCTGAGGCTCAGTTTCACTGAGTATCCGCAGATGACGCCCGCCGCGCAGGGCAGCGGCGGCGTCCACCACATTGCGCTCAGCGTTGGGTCGGCGGATGAGGTGGCTGCCTGGCGCGACTATCTGCAGCAGCGTTCAATCCCAACCACCGAAGTCTTTGACCGTGACCAGCTGTGTTCGATCTATCTGCGTGACCCAGACGGCCAGATTCTCGAGTTCGCCGCCCGCCCGGATTGATCCCCGAAGCTCAGTTGCTTGGCAGGACGTCGGCTAGCGCGTGGCGCTGACGCTCAGTCATCGAGCCGATTGTCTTGTGCTCTGAAATAGGGATGCTCTGCAGAAGACGACGGCAGCGCGCGCGTCCCCAGCGCCTTTGGCTAGTGATCAGGTCGGAGACCGTCATCGATTGAGCTTCCCAAGGTGATTCGATGATCACTTCCGCGGCCAGCGTGTCACCGGCTGCGACGCGGCGCTTCAACTCAGCGCGGGCAAGTCGAACCGTGTTCGCGCGTTCAAGTGCGCGTAGGTGCTGTGGGGCGGTCGGCTTGCTCGCAGTTTGAGTCATGAGTCTCCTTAGGGCGCTTGCTGGCGTCCTCAATTGAATGGTCGAAGAATGTCTTTGCGGTGTAGGGGCCGCTCGGATCAGGTTTAGATTTTGTGGAGTGCATTTGGGTTCTGAGCGGGGATCCCTACGGGCCCGGTCAGCGCCTCCTGCGCTCCTCGCCGACTGCCAAGCAACCGACCTCTTCAATCTACGAAATTAGACGCGAGGACGTCAACAACCTGTAAACGATTTGCGCGCTCAGAGCGGTAAATCGATCACCGTGAGGGGGTGCGCTGTGGCAGCTAGTGATCGTCCGGGCCGGGCAGCGGACCGTGCTCAGCTTCAAAGCTCTTCTTGACCGACTCGAATGCATCGAGCGAGCGGTCGAGCGTCGCTCTGTCGTGCGTCGCCATCACGCTGGTGCGCAGTAGCGCGCCGCTTGGCGGGACGGCCGGATGGAGCGCGGTGTTGACGAAGACGCCGGCATCGTAGAGCGCCCTCCAAAGCAGCACGGCCTTCCAGTCATCGCCTACGACGACCGGGACGATCGGCGTAACAATATCTCCGTTCAAAACACCTGGCGCGTCGAGCTGCGCGGTTGCTGAACCCAGCGCCTGCGGCTTCACAACTGCGAAGCCAAGTTGCTCCAGCCCATCGCGCAGGTAACGGGCGTTATCGAGGACTGCCGAGAAAAGCGGTGGACCGTCCTCGGAGCGAATAATTCGCAGCGCCGCGAGCGCCGCGCCGACCGCTGCCGGCACCGCGGACGCCGTGAAAAGGTAGGCACGGGCTGAAACCCGCAGGTAATCGATCACTTCTGAGCTGCCAGCCACGAAGCCGCCGCAGGAGGCCAGCGACTTCGAGAAAGTGCCGGTTCGAAGGTCGACCTTATCTTCGACGCCGAGCAGCTCCGGCGTGCCCGAACCACGCGCGCCGAGCACTCCGGCCCCGTGCGCGTCATCGACCAGTAGCCGGGCACCATAGCTGGCACAAAGTTCGGCAATTTGGTCAACCGGTGCGATATCGCCCTCCATCGAGAAGACGCCGTCGACGACTACCAGCACGCCGCCACCGTCGCCCGAAGCCCGCTCCAGCGCACGCTCGAGTTTGTCTATCCGGTTGTGCCGGAAGGCCCTCAGCTTGGCTTTCGACTGAATACAACCGTCGAGGATTGAGGCGTGGTCGCCGGAGTCAGCGATGACCGTGTCGCCAGGGCCGAGGATCGTGCCGATAGTGCCTAGATTGGTCTGATGGCCGGTAGTGAAGACCAGTGCGTCCTCGCTGCCGACCCACTCCGCGATCTCGCGCTCAAGCTCGATGTGCAGCGCAATCGTGCCGTTCAGCAGCCTTGATCCAGTTAGCCCTGTGCCGTAGGTCTCAAGCGCCGCGCGGGCACCGTCCATGACGCGCTCGTCGCCGGTCAACCCAAGGTAGTTGTTGGAGCCGAGCATGATCCGCTCGGCGCCTTCCATCGTCACGACTGGGCGCGCCGGTCCGTCGAGCAAGCGGAAGTAGGGGAGCAGGTCGGCCTCGCGGGCTGCGCGGAGCTGCTCCTCTCGTTCGTGGCCGCGGACTTTTGCGAAGAGGTCTATTTGTGTCTTTGCCATATAGGGTTCTGCCTATGAGCCTAGAGATAAAGCCGGTTGAGACGAAGTCTCAGCGTAAGCAGTTTCTAGACTTTCCCTACCGTCTTTACGCCAATCAGCCTACTTGGGTTGCGCCGCTTCGCTTTGAACGGCGTCAGCACATCGACCCGAAGCACAACCCATTCTTCGAGCATGCCGAGGTTCAGTTCTTTCTCGCCTATCGCGACGGGCGCGTGGTCGGGCGGATCTCGGCCCACGTTGACGACAATCTCAACGAGTTCCAGGACAACACGTGGGGTCTTTTCGGCTTCTTCGAATGCGAGGACGACACTGAAGCCGCCACGGCGCTGATAGACGCCGCAGCCCAGTGGAACCGCGAGCGTGGCCGTGACCGAATGGTCGGGCCGATGAGCTTCTCGACGAACGACGAGTGTGGGCTGCTGATCGAGGGTTACGAGCTGACGCCGATCATCCTCACGGAGTGGCACTTCCCGTACTACCGGCGCCTGTTGGAGGAGGCCTGCGGACTGCGCAAGGCGATGGACACTCTGATGTGGGACCTCCACATCTCTGGCAAAGCCGATGTCCACCCAGCGATCTGGGAGATGGCCGGCAAGGTCGAGAGCGAGCACGGAATTATCTGTAGGCCAATGCGCAAAAAGGAGTTGCAGGCCGAGGTCGGGCGCTTCCTAGAGGTCTACAACGAAGCCTGGGAGCGAAACTGGGGCTTTGTTCCGTTGAGCGAGGAAGAGGCGCGCGCCTACGCTGAAAATCTCAAGTTCGTACTCGACGAAAACTGGGCGATGATCGCGGAGAAGGCCGACACAGGCGAGGTCGTCGGTGCGGCTCTGACTCTGCCCGACTTCAACCAAGCGATCAAGGCTGCCGGCAACGGGCGACTGCTGCCATTCGGCTGGCTGAAGATCCTGCGCGCACGCAAGAAGATTGATCGTGTTCGCGTCTTCGCCCTCGGCGTGAAGCGCGACTATCAGCACGCCGGTGTCGCCGCGCGGCTTTACGAGATGCACTACGAATCGGCCGAATCAACGCCCCAGACCGGCGGCGAGACAGGTTGGATTTTGGAGACCAACGAGGCGATGAACCGTGGCATGGAGGGAATGGGCGGAACCGTCATACGCCGCTATCGCTTCTACGAGCGACTACTGGAAGACGCCGCAGCTCCGTCGCTCCCCGATCAGGATGCATTCCCTTGGCAAACGGCCCCGTCGCATGATCGATGAAACGCGGCTAGTGTTGAGGATCGATGATGCTCGATAACGGAATTTCCAGCAGTGAAGACGTCCACGCCGCGGAGCAGGTAGATGCGGTCGTAGTCGCAGCCGCGAGCCCACTGCCGGCGCGCCGTTCGGCGGCTGAGTTGGTAGCCACGCAGGCAGCAGTCGTAGGAGGATCGATCGTCGTCGGAGCAGTCGCCGCATCTCTGGTGTCGCGTCGCCGCGCTAGCCGAAGCGCGCGCAAGCGCAAGAACAACAACATCGCTGCTTCGCGGTCATTTCTCGTTGACGTGCACCTTTTGCAGCGCTGAACGTCTACTGCGCCTAGGGGCTCGACTCGGAACCAAGGCCCTCGCCGGGTAGAAACTCGTTCGTCAAGGCTTGCGCTGTGTCGGCCGGAGCTTTCAGCAACTCGTTGCGCGTCATCCAGTCAGCGAAGCTCTGCCACTGGCGTTGATCCTGCCAGCCGAACGGCTTGCGAGCCGAGGGGAATAGGACAGGCAGGGTTGCCTTGACGCTGGCCGCAGCAAAGCGCTTGTTCAGCTTAGGTGCGGCGGCTCGCAGCGCTCTGACGGCGATTGCAGGGTCGGCTTTAGCGGCCTCGGTGCCGCGCATCAGCGCTCCGATGAATCGGCGGATCATCGCTCCATCGCGTGAGACGGTGTCGTTCCGCGCGACTAGCACCAGCTCGTCGTATGGAGGTATTCCGGCTCGGTCAACCGGCATCACGCGTGGGTGTTTGTTGCGCAGTCGCAGCTCTACTGCTTCGATGTTCCAGTAGCCACCGAGCGTCGCGTCGACGCGACCCGAGGTCATTGAGCTAACGAGTTTGAAGCCAACATCCGACCGCTTGATTGAGCTCGTGTCGACGCCTGCGGAGGAGAGCAGCTGGTCAAGGAAGGCGTCCTGGTAGGGAATCCCAGCAGTACCAATCTTGGCCCCTTCGAGTTTGCGGGGGTCGACGCTCTTGTCGTCTGTGCTGATCAGTGAGGTCAATGGGCGCTGGACGATCGCCCCGACAGACATGATCGAGGCTCCCTTGTCGCGAGCGATCAGCAGTTCCGGCTCATACGAGATTGCTAGATCCGCCTTGCCCGCCGTCAGCGCCGTTAGCGGCTCGGATGGGGTCTGCGGCGTCTTGATCTGAAGATCGATCCCAACTTGCTTGAACTCGTCTTTCAGCTCTGCGGTGTAGATCCCGAGGTGATCGGCGTTAGCGGGGAAGTCGAGCATCAGCGTTACGGTCCGCATCGGTGCGCTGGTTACGAGGTCCTGCTTCGCGCCGCAGGCTGCGAGCGATGCAGAGAGCGTGACGGCGGCGAGGGCTGCTGCGCTTCGGATCAACATCAGCTACTCCGTTCGGTAGTGGTGGCATACGCCGCTGAGGCGAACTGCGGCCTTTGCGGTGCGTTGTGGTGGGTCGCCTGCTTCTTCCCTGATCTGCGTTGTCATCGCTTCCTCCGCGCCTATTTTCCGCAGTATTTACGGGCTTCTGTCGTGCGACGGGCCGACTTTCGCCGCGACCACTTTTGTGGGGTCAGCATAACGCGGGGTTGCAGATCTGCTTCATTTGGGTCGCTGCGTGCTACGGTTGACCTTGTCATGTCGCGCATAAGCGCGATGAAAGCAGTGCCAGCGCCCGCACGATTGCCTCACAGCATCTCCGCGAGTAAGCAGCACATAACGCCGCGGAGGTTATTTCGATGGCGACTGGAACAGTCAAGTGGTTTAGTGATGAAAAGGGCTTCGGGTTTATTACGCCTGATGAAGCCGGTAAGGACCTGTTCGTGCACCACTCAGCGATCATGGGCGAGGGCTACAAGTCCCTAGCCGAAGGCGCAAAGGTGGAGTTCGAATCAGAAGAGGGCCCTAAGGGTCCGAGCGCTAAGGACGTGCGCACGATCTAAAGGCCCCGTGGCCCTAGTGGCCACACATGGAGTCTTTTCAACGGGTCGCCTTCGGGCGGCCCGTTGTCGTTTCGGGGGCTTGAGTAAGATCGCCTCGATGGAGCAGCCGAGCCACGTCGATGTACTGATCATTGGCGCCGGGATCTCCGGCATCGGCGCAGCCTGCCGGTTGACCGAAGATCTGCCGCAGAAGAGCTACGCGATCCTCGAAGCGCGCGATGCCAGCGGCGGGACGTGGGATCTCTTCCGCTACCCAGGGGTCCGCTCAGACTCGGACCTCCACACACTCGGCTACCAGTTCAGGCCTTGGATGGGGGAGAACGCGATCGTTGACGGGCCAGAGGTGCTGGGCTATATCCGCGATACGGCCGCTGAGTACGGCGTTGACGACAAGATCCGCTACGGGCATCAAGTGAATTCGGCTAGCTGGGACAGCGCTGAGGCGATCTGGGCCGTCGATGTAACTGTCGGTGGCAAACCGGTCACGATGACCTGTGACTGGCTCTTCAGCGCCAGCGGCTACTTCCGTTACGACCGCGGCTACCAGCCTCACTTTGAAGGTCAGGAGCGATTCAACGGGCAGATCATTCACCCGCAGGATTGGCCCGAGGATCTCGATTACTCGGGCAAGGCTGTCGTCGTCATCGGCAGCGGCGCGACCGCCGTCACGCTGGTTCCGGCGATGGCCGAGCAGGCCGCCCACGTGACGATGTTGCAGCGCTCGCCCAGCTACGTGATCAGCGTGCCGCGCAAGGATGCCCTAGCCAATCTGCTAAATCGGCTGCTGCCCGACGACCTCGCATCGAGCATCACGCGTCGCAAGAACATCTGGCGTCAGCGGATCGCCTTCAAGCTCAGCAAATCGCAGCCGCAGCTAGTCAAGCGCTTCTTGCGCTGGGCGGTTGGGAAGCAGCTACCCGACGATTACGAGATCGATCGCCACTTCGCGCCGAACTACGATCCGTGGGATCAACGGCTCTGCGCCGTTCCGAGCGGAGATCTCTTCAGGAGTCTCTCGACGGGGGCCTGCTCTGTCGTTACCGATCAGATCTCCAGCTTCACGGAGGATGGGATTGAGCTCGTTAGCGGTCAGCGGCTAGAGGCCGACATCGTCGTTACTGCAACGGGGCTCGAGTTGCTCGCACTTGGCGGCATTGAGTTGAGCGTTGACGGTTCGCAGGTCGATCTGCCCGAAGCGCTCGTCTACAAAGGCGCGATGCTCAGCGAGGTTCCCAACTTCGCCTTCGCGATGGGCAACTACAACGTTTCACTAACGCTCAAAGTCGGCCTCGTGATCGACTACGTCTGGCGCCTGATCGGCTACATGGATCGCTGCGGCTTTGCGAAGTGCACGGCGGTCAACCCCGATCCGTCACAAGAGACGCGTCCGATGCTCGACTTTGGTGCCGGGTACGTCAATCGCTCGCTGCATCTATTCCCGCGTCAAGGGTCGATCGAACACTGGGAGATGAGCCAAGACCTCGCCCGCGATCAACGCGAGCTCGGTAGCGAACTAACCGCCGATGGCGCGCTCCAGTTTGAGCGCAGCGCCGACCGCGCCGCCGCTACGGTCGCGTAGCTTCAGGCGCCGTCAAGACCTTGACGAAGTTCTCCAGCTGGGCCGTTGTCCAACACTCGTAGGCCTCGCAGTACTGCGCGTAGCTGTCGATCACTGAGTCACCGTAGTTCCAGTAAAGCCGGGGCTCCGGGTTTAGCCAGTAGGTGCGGCCGGCTCGGGCGGCAATCTGCGCGAAAAGGTCGGCTCCGGGTGCGCGGCCGTTGGTGCGCGCATCGCCGAGCACGATAACCGTCGCGCGCGGATGTAACTCGTCCTGGATCTGTTCGAGCAGCTCTCCCCAGACGCGGCCGTAGTCGGTGTAGCCAGAGATGTCGGCGACACCAGCGTCGCGGGCGATCGCTTCGCTGACCGCTTTGAAGTCGCGTTCGCGCTCGAATACCTCTGTTACTTCGCTGACTCGTTCGATGAAGACGAACGAGCGCATCTTGCGGAACGAGTCGTGTAGCGCATGCATTACCGAGAGGAAGAAGACAGATGCGCTCGTGACGCTCGTTGATACGTCGCAGATCACAAACAGTTCAGGCCTGCGCGGGCGCACGGGGCGGTAGCGCAGTGTGATCGGCACGCCGCCTGTCTGGAGCGAGGCGCGCATCGTGCGGCGGATGTCCACGTGGGCGTGACGGCGATGGCCGCGGTGTTCCTGCCCTTGCGTCTTGAGGCGCCGTTTCAACTGTGTGACGACGCGGTGGACGCTGGCGAGGTCTTGCAGCGGGCCGCTCGGCAGCGCGCGATCAAGCTCATGGAGCGGCCGGGCTGCTGGCAGCGCTTCGGTTCGCTCGATCTGCTGGCGCTCCAGCTCTTGCCTCAGTAGCTGCTCAAATCGGCGGATTCCGTCGCGGGGCAGCCCTTCCGCGCGTGGATCATCCTGCGGCATGTCGCCCTGTGGGTCTGTCCGTAGCTCGAGCGAGCGACGAATCCGCTGCACGTCAACGCCGAGCACGCCGGAACCTTCACCAGGCTGCGCGAACGCCGCAATCGCCAACCGCGCGAGGTCGCGCATCGCCCCCTCATTGCGCTCCGCGATCGCGCGTGCGATCTGTTCACGAAGCGCGTCAATATCGATCTCCGAGTTGCCTTCACCGTCACCGCTGCCAGCTTCGCCGATGCCGGTTGTGAGAGCGGCGAGCTCGGTGGCGCGGAAAAAGAAGCGTTCGAAGACAAGGTCGAAGATCGCGCGGTCTTCAGGTGATTTGGCGAGCGTTGTCGCAAGCGTCTCGCGAAATAGCGTCGGCTCGTCCCAGGCGACTTCGGGCAGGGCGCTAAATGCATCCAGTAGCTCGCTCGTTCCCAGCGCAACTCCTTCACCGCGCAGCTCCTCGCCAAACTCGACAAGGTGCGCTGTCAGTCCAGCGTCGAGAGGGTTTTCGAGCGGCTCGGAGAACAGCGCCGCGCGCCGTGATGCTTCGCGCGACGGGCGTTTATCAGGAGGAGGCGGCACTGACGCCGTCCTCTGCGCCGCCGAGCTTGACGCCTACACGCTCGGCGACGATGTCGATGTCGGTGCGGTGCTTGACGATGATCGACATCGTGTCGTTGAAGGTCTTAGTGTCGATGTCGGTCGCGCCGAGCAGCAGTAGGGCGCGTGCCCAGTCGATCGATTCGGCAATTGAGGGCGGCTTCTTTAGGTCGAGGTCGCGGACCATCGCTACGACCTCAACGAGGCGGCGGGCGATCTTCTCATCGAGCTCTGGCGCGTGGAGACGGACAATCTGCAGCTCGTGCTCGAGTGACGGGTAGTCAATCCACAGGTAAAGGCAGCGCCGCTTGAGGGCTTCTGTCAGCTCGCGTGAATTATTTGAGGTCAGCAAGACGAGCGGCATCGTGCTTGCTTCGATCCGGCCAAGCTCAGGGATCGAGATCTGGAAGTCAGAGAGCAGCTCTAAGAGCATCGCTTCGAACTCTTGGTCGGTCTTGTCGATCTCGTCGATCAACAGCACAACTGGATCGGGCGAAGCGATCGCTGTCATCAGCGGCCGCTCGAGTAGGAAGTCCTCACCGAAGATGTCGTCCTGTACCTCCGTCCAGCCGGTGTCCTGCGCCTCAGCCTGGATCCGCAGTAGCTGCTTGCGGTAGTTCCACTCGTAAAGCGCCTTTGCTTCGTCGAGTCCTTCGTAACACTGCAGCCGCACCAATTCCCGACCAAGCGTATCGGCTAGCGACTTGGCTAGCTGCGTCTTACCAACGCCGGCTGGGCCCTCAACGAGGATCGGTTTACCGAGCTTGATTGCGAGAAAAGCGACCAACGCGGTCGCCTCGTCGGGAAGGTAGCCGACGTCGATCAGGCCGGATTCGACTTCGTCTGGACGCTCAGGAGTAGTTGGCATTGTCAGCGGATAATAGTTTGCCCGGGCTGAAGCCTTGCAGCGCGCTAATCGGCCGGCCCTTCATCGGGCGCATCTTCGAACGAAAGTTGACCCTCGAGCGGCTCCTTAGAAACGACCGTCGGGCTGCTCGCAGCGACAGTGCTCACAACCGACGTTGGGTCGCCTTCGACCGGCTGTGTGTGTGGGTCATCACCGTCAAGAAGTGGTTCAGGGCGACTCTGGGAGTGCATTCTCCAGCCGGCGTAGGCGATAACAGCGCCGAGCAGAAAGGCAACGAAGATTCCCCAATCAACTCCTACCGACCCCCACGACGGACTACCGATCGGGCGCAAGACCCCCGAATCGTTACCGCTAGGCCGGTCGAGCTGACGATAAAAAATTAGGAACATCACCCATCCGCCGGCGACCATCAGGACGATGCCGTCGCCGCCAGGCAGGTGAAATGCGCGGCGATCGGCGCGCGCTGCGCATAGCGCGATGACGCCGATTGCAACCAGCAAGATTGATGCCTCGACGAAGCCCCAGGACTGGAAAGCGTTGAACGAGTCGGTTAGCTGCGAAGTTGCAGCGTTGGGGGTCGTGACCGTTCCTGACTGTTGGTACCAGGGCAAGAGCATCGAGAGCATCAAGCCGAGCGCTGCACCGACCGCTAAGCGCTGCTCGCTGAAAAGCGATTCCCACGCCTCGCGCAGCCGCGGAGCGGTGTTGCTCACGCCTTGACGCCGGCCGCCGAGCCCATCCGCTTCATCAGCAGGGCTGCGTCGGCGTCGGTGACGGTCCTGAGCTGTCCCTGAAAAGCCAGCTTCCAGTGTTCGGCTGGCCACTTGGCGATGTGTTCGAGGTCGTCTTTTACGCTCTCTGCCGGGAGCCATTGATTTTCGGCGACGATAAGTTCCGGTTCTGTTTCGCGGCGCCACGGGTAGGGGTCCGGGCTGCCAGGTTTGCCGGGCCAGACGGGCTCGCGGTCTTCGAAAAGATCTGAAGTAATCAACACAGAGCCGCCGAACGCCATGACTTTCGTCAGGTAGAAGATGATTCGGTCTCCTACCTCCATCGACTGAGCTTGCTTGCGTCGACGTTCTTTGAAGCCGATCAGCTTGAAGCCGAGCTCACGCGTGACGGCGAAGTTGTCGGTCGAACCTGTCAGTACCCAAGTCGTCTGTGTTTCCGCCATGGCTCCAGTGTACGGAGGTCTGCTGATCGCGCGCTAGTTCGCTGCAGGTGACGGTGGCGTGGCGCCAACCTGCCTGTAGAGGTACTTGCTAAAGCGCGCGGTCATCACACAGTACGGGCCGGGGTCGGGCCAGCTCTTGAAGTTGCCGAGCACCGCCGTAGGACCCTTCTTTGCGCGCAGCTGAATCGTTTCACGCTGGCGGTCAGCGGTCATTCGATCGCATAACCCGCGGACAAAATCGCGCAGCAAGATGTGGTAGTTGAGCGGCGACGATTCGCCCGGCTGGTAGTAGGACCATGAGCCAGAGTCGGATTGCGGCAGTTCATAGCGACCTTCGCGCTGGCCATCGAGCCAGAGCTGGCGTGAGAGTTTGTCGCCGCTGATCTCCGAGAGGTCGTGAAGGCCGATCAGCGACTGGTAGAAGGCGTTGAAGATTCGCTGCCCGGGGGCGTAGGAATAAGCGACGTAGTAGGAGCCGTGCGAGGTTTTGAGCCGCACGCCGCTGGGAGGGCGAGTGCGGAATGCGCCGAGGCCGTCGCGTGCAACCTGGAGGAGATGTGGTCGCTTCAGCCGCTCCGATGCCCGCGCCAATGCCTGAATCGCCGTGCCCTGAGAGAGGCTACTGATCCAGGGCGGTTTGCCGCCGCCGAACTGGAATAGGTACTCCCAGGCAACACCGTTAGCGCGCTTAACCGATAGGCGATCAACCTCATCGGCGAGGTCACCAAGTTCACGCGCTTGGCTTTTTACGGTCCACAGCGCGTTCATGTGGCCGA
>CAMDLG010000002.1 GCA_945901565.1 Bifidobacterium breve
GACCTACTGGTTCTACCTCTACCTCGCTTGGCTGCTGCCGATGGCGCTGATCGCCTTCCTCGGCCGTCCGGCGCTTACTGGTCTCCTACCTCGTCGCCGCCGGCCGGAATCAGTAGCTGCTCAATCGCGGTAGCGGTCCGCACTGCTTCGCACCGGATAACGACGCCATTGAGCCAAGGGTCATCGTCGGACGGTTCGAATGGCGTTCGCATCCGCGACACCAACGAGCCGATCGCCTGCTCGCGTTTTACGCCGATCACGCCGCCCCGCGCTCCGGTCATCCCTGCGTCTGTGATGTAGGCGGTCCCGCCGGGCAGAACTCGCGCGTCGGCTGTCGGTACATGAGTGTGCGTCCCAACGACGGCGCTGACGCGTCCGTCGAGGTACCAGCCGAGCGCGACTTTTTCGCTCGTCGCCTCACCGTGCATGTCGACGAGGATCTGATCGGCGCCAGCTTTGGTTAGCTCTTCAACGGTCCTGTCGGCCTCCTGGAAGGCTGGCTGGGCTGCGTCGAGGAAGAGATTCCCGGAGAGGTTTATTACGCCAAGTTTCACGCCATCTTTTTCAACGATGCAGCTCCCGTGGCCGGGTTGGGATCTCAGGTAGTTTGCGGGGCGCAGAATCGCCTCATGGGTATCGAGGTAGGGCAGGATTTCGGCGCGCCGGTAGCTGTGGTTGCCGAGCGTGATCACATCGACGCCCGCTGCGAAGAGCTCGTCGGCAATCTTTGGCGTGATTCCAAGGCCGCCGGCGACGTTCTCGGCGTTGACGACGAAGAAGGTTGGCTCAAAGCGCTCGCGGATTGCCGGCATTAGCGACAGCAGCGTGCGCCGTCCCGCGCTGCCGACGAGGTCACCAACGAAGCAGATTGTGGTTTGGTCTGGAGCCATTGCGACAGACTTTCGCAGCTTCGCTGGCAAGCGGGCGACGCCGCCTCTCTACCATTGGAAGCGATGGCTTTTCCGCTCACCCGTATGCGCCGCCTGCGCCGAACACCGGCGCTGCGCGAGCTAGTGCGTGAAACGCGCCTAGATGCTGGCGATTTTGTGCTGCCGATCTTCGTTGAAGCAGCGCTCAGTGATGCGCAGCCGATCGCCGCGATGCCCGGCGTGAGCCGCCATCCTATTAGCGGTGCACTCTCTGAGGCCGCCGAGTGTTTGGCGCTCGGAATCCCGGCGATGCTCCTCTTTGGCATTCCTGCCGCGAAGGACGCAGAAGGCTCAAGCGCCTGGGATCCACAGGAAGGCGTGCAGCAGGCTTTGAGCGCGGTCAAAGCTGCCCACCCGGATTTGGTGCTGATCGCTGACTGCTGCCTCTGTGAGTACACCGACCACGGACACTGTGGACCTCTGAATGACTCTCGCGAAGTCGATAACGACGCGGCGTTGGAGCTACTCGCGAGGACAGCCGTCAGCCAAGCTGCCGCTGGTGCTGACGTAATCGCCCCTAGCGACATGATGGATGGTCGCGTCGGCTTCATTCGTGCTGCGCTCGACGATGCGGGCTTCGAGGATGTCGCGATCCTTGCCTACAGCGCCAAGTTTGCCTCGGCCTTCTACGGGCCGTTCCGCGAGGCGGCCGATGGCGCCCCGAGCTTCGGCGATCGTCGTGGTTATCAGATGGATCCAGCCAATCTCAGGGAGGCCGTGCGCGAAGCCCAGCTAGATCTTGACGAGGGCGCCGATGCCGTGATGGTGAAGCCGGCGCTGCCCTACCTAGACGTGATCCGCCGCGTTGCTGATCAAACCGCAGCACCGGTTGCTGCGTATAACGTGAGCGGTGAATATGCGATGGTGAAGGCTGCTGCTGCAGCCGGTGCGATCGACGAACAAGTTGCCGTGCTTGAGCTACTAACTTCAATCCGCCGCGCAGGAGCAGATTTCGTGATCACCTACCACGCCAAGGACGCCGCCAGATGGCTTCAGAAGACGTAACAGCAATACCGAAGATCCGCAGTCGCAAGGACGGCGCAGCTGTGAAGCTGAGCGACCTTGATCGCAGGCTGCTCGATTTAATGCAGGGTTCGTTCCCGATCGCCGCGCGCCCTTACGAAGCGATTGCTCTGGAGGCCGGGATCACCGAGGACGAGGTGCTCTCGAGCGTTGAACGGCTGCTTAAGGACCGCATCATCCGCCAGGTAACACCGATCTATGACACGCGCGCGCTCGGCTACGGGTCGATGCTGGTGGCTGCGAAGGTTGATCCTGAACACCCGTGGCGCGCTGCAAAGATTGTCAATTCACACCCTGGCGTGTCACACAACTATCTGCGAAACCACGAATTCAACATGTGGTTCACGCTTGCCGTGGAAGAGGACTCGAAGCTAGGACTGCAGGGCACGCTCGACGTTCTTCAGGAGCTGACCGGCGCTGAGTCGATCCGTCAGCTGCCGACGTTGAAGCTTTTCAAGATCCGCATGGACCTTGAGATGAGCGGCGACACCGACACGCTGGCAAAGCGAGGCGTCGCCGAAGAGCCGGTCGATCTCGAAGCTCAGGATTACGACGACTTTGATCGCGCTGTTATTCGCGCCACGCAGGGCAGCCTGCCGGTTGTCAGCGAGCCTTGGGCTGATGCCGCCAATCAGCTTGGGATCAGCGTCGACGAGCTTCTAGCCCATCTCGAAGCGATGCAGGAGCGCGGCCTGTTGCGCCGCGTCGCGGGGATCCTCTACCACCGCCGGGCTGGCTTCTCAGCCAACGGGATGGGCGTTTGGAAGGTACCTGCCGACAAGATCGCTGAAATCGGCCCGCAGATGGCCGCTTACCGTGGCATCTCGCACTGCTACGAGCGACCGACCTACGCAGATTGGCCGTACCAAATATTCACGATGGCGCACGGCCGATCAAAGGAAGAGTGCGATGCGATCCTCGATGCGATCGCCGATGAGTTCCCGATTGAGGAGCGAGCAACGCTCTACTCCAGCACCGAATTCAAGAAGATTCGCTTGCTCTACTTCACCGACGACTTCCGTGATTGGGAGCTGCAGTACGGCGGCGCCTAAGGTGACCGTTTCACTACGTGACACGCGCTCCGCTGAGCTCTACGAGCGAGCGCTTCAATATCTGCCGGGTGGCGTGAATTCGCCTGTACGGGCGATGCGTTCGATCGGCCGCGATCCAATCTTCATCGAGCGCGGGTCGGGCGCCGAGCTAACCGACGTCGACGGCAACACTTACATCGATTACGTCTGCTCTTGGGGACCACTGATCCTTGGCCACGGTGACCCAGAGGTGCTCGCCGCGATCGCCGCCGCGGCGGCAGACGGAACGACCTTTGGCGCGCCCACTGCCGGTGAGGTTGAGATTGCCGAGCTGGTATCGCACCGCGTCGCCAGCATTGAGATGCTGCGGATGACAAGTTCAGGGACCGAGGCGGCGATGAGCGCAATCCGCTTGGCGCGCGCCGCGACCGGCCGAGAAAAGCTTTTGAAATTTGCTGGCGCCTACCACGGCCATCTCGACGGACTGCTTGCTGAGGCGGGAAGTGGCCTTGCTACGAACGCGCAGCCAACCAGCCCGGGCGTGCCCAGCGCGGCCACTGCGGCAACAGTGATCGTCCCTTGGAACGACGCTGCGGCGTTCATAGCAGCGACCGAGCAGCACGAGTTCGCGGCGATTCTTGCTGAGCCGTATCCAGCAAACATGGGGCTCGTGCCGCCGACCGACGGCTTCCTTGAGCTACTCCGCGAGCGAGCAACTGCGACCGGCGCGCTGCTCGTCTTCGACGAGGTGATCAGTGGCTTCCGCGTTGCCGCCGGCGGAGCGCAGGAACTGACTGGTGTGCTTCCCGATATAACCGCATTAGGGAAGATCTTCGGAGGCGGTGTGCCTGCAGCAGCGTACGGCGCCTCACGTGAGCTGATGGAGATGATCGCGCCGGCCGGAGACGTCTACCAAGCCGGAACATTGAGCGGTAACCCACTTGCAGTTGCCGCTGGCCTGGCGACCTTGAAGCGGCTAGACGACGCCGCCTATGTTCGACTTCAGGCAACGACCGATGCGCTCGCGACTGGTCTGCGTGAAGCCGCCAAAGCCTCAGAGGTACCGGTCGACGTCGCCCACACGACAGGTCTCTGCACCGTCTTCTTCAGCGAACATCCGGTTGTCGACTACGCATCCGCTCAGCGCTGCGACCTAGAGCTTTATGGCTCATGGTGCCGGGCTCTCCTCGCGCGCGGCGTCTATCCGCCAGCGTCGCAGTTTGAGACTTGGTTCCCATCACTGGCTCACACGCCGGAACAGATTGAGCAGACGATCGAGATCGCCGCCGCTGCGTTTGCGGAAATTGCGTGAGCACCGAGCGAACGACCAGCGCTCTTCGCGTGCTAGCCACGCAGCTCGGTGCCGACGGCGGGCTACTGGCGGAAGCGCTGCTTGAGGATGATCTGCCTGATTTTGGTCCGGGCGATCCTGGTCTCGGAACCCTGGCCGCCGCTGGACCGCGGTCGCTTGGCCGTGAAGACGAGATCGCCCTCGTTGTTGAAGCCGTCTACGAAGGTTTCCTCCTGCACGGAGGTAGCTCACGAGTGCTTGACGTCACAGACGGCGATCTCAATATTCTCGCCGGCGATCGACTTTACGCGTTCGGTCTCGCACGGCTCGCGGCGATCGGTGACCTTGAATCGGTGCGCGAGTTGGCCGACGTGATCGCGATCTGCGCCCAGGCGAGGGCTATCGATGACGATGCGCTGTCTGCCGCTGGTTGGCAGCTCGCAGCAAGTGCGATTGGTTGGGGATCAAGCTCAGAGAGTGAGGCCGCGAAGCTGGCTCTCGCAGATGGTGCTGAATCGGCGACGCTGGCGCTTGCGAGAGCCGCTCGCCAACTACGCGGTGACGAGGCCTAGGGCGACCGACCGGGAAGGCTTTCGGGCGGCCGTCGTCGTACTATTGGTGGGCGGTAATGTTCCGGCCCGGTAGCGGAGCAGGCAGATAGACCAAATAACCATGGCAGAGCGAAAAGAACCCAAAAGCAAGTACACGCTAGATCGTCAAACCCCCGGCGCTTTCGAGGGAGAGACGGTCACGCGCAGGCGCGTAATGGTCGTCGCTGGCCAGGCAGCCGGCGGTGTCGCCGCAGCGGCCTTCGTACTGCCAGCACTTGGCTTTGCGATGGGACCAATCTTCGAGAAGCAGGACCAGCCTTGGCAATCGGTCGGCAAGGTCGATGAGTTCACAGACGAGAGCTACGTGCCACGCACGATCACGCTGGTCGAGGGGATCGGCGATGCTGGCAAGTCGACCGTCTACATCCGCAAGTACAACCCAGATCTCGACACTGAACCACGCGATGAGTACAACAGCTACATCGCGATCTCGACGCTCTGCATGCACCTTGGCTGCCCTGTTAGGTTTACTGCTGCTGCGCAGCGCTTCATCTGCCCTTGCCACGGCGGCGTATACGACATCGTCGGAAAGGTCAATGGTGGCCCGCCTGTGCGGCCGCTCGATCGCTTCTATACACGCCTCGTAAATAACGCCGTGCTAATCGGCCCGCGCTTCTCAGTCAACAGTGAGCTACGTCGCTTCTCGCCGCGTGATCCAGGCGAGCCGCTCGATGGCGTTGGCCAGTACCTCTATCCGTCGCGGCCCTCGATGCGAAAGATCCAGGGCACCTAGAGATGGCGAAGATCAAGCTTCCGGCCCCGCCTAGCAATCCGCTCGTGTCGCCTAAGCGTCCGGGCAAGAAGTACGGGCCTTCGGGGCCCCTAGAGCACGCTGAAGAGGGTGCAGTTTCGGCTGTCGGTTGGATCGACGAGCGCACCTCGCTCTCTGGCGGCCTGCGCTGGATGATGTTCCGCAAGGTCCCGAAGGGCACTAACTGGTTCTACACGCTGGGCTCGTCAACGATGTTCGCCTTCCTCTCTCAGGCTGTGACCGGAGTATTTCTCGCGATGTACTACGACCCGTCTGCAACTCGCGCCTACCAGTCAATCCAGTTCATAAATAACGAAGTCTTCCTTGGCGAATTTGTTCACGCTATGCATCGCTGGGGCTCCTCCGTGATGGTGATCTTGATCTTCCTTCACATGGGGCGCACGTTCTTCTTCGGCGCTTACAAGTACCCGCGCGAGCTGAACTGGGTGATCGGAGTCGCACTTCTCGTGATGACGATGACGATGTCGTTCAGCGGCTACCTGTTGCCATTCGACCAGCGCTCCTACTGGGCGACAATCGTCGGCGTCAACATCAACGGCACAGGCCCGCTGGTTGGTCCGTATCTGTCTGAGTTCTTGCGCGCCGGACCTTACTTCGGGGCGACAACTCTGTCGCGTTTCTACGCGATCCACATGTTGCTCGTACCAGGCGCGATCGCGGCGTTGATGGGCTTCCACCTTTATCTCGTAGCCAAGCTGGGCACGACGGCGCCGCCGTGGATTCGCGCCAAGGCACCCGAAGCGCTGCGCGAAGAGAAGATTCCCGGTGACTCGTGAATAAAAAGCAGAAAGAGCAGTACCTGCGCGATTACGGAACTCTGAAGGCTCAAGGCAAGCCGTTCTTCCCGTACGCGGTCGCCAAGGACAGCGCAATGGCGGTCATCGTAATGATCGTGATCATCACGATGTCGATCCTCCTGGGCGCCGAGCTCGGCCCCAAGGCAGACCCCACCTCAACTACGTACACGCCGCGTCCTGAGTGGTACTTCTTCTTCCTCTTTGAGCTGCTGCGTGTTATCAAACCTCCGGCGCTTGTGCCGCTGGCGACGATCGGCGTGCCGACGATCTGTCTAATTTTGCTGTTCCTGCTGCCGTTCTACGATCGCGGCCCTGAACGTCGCCCGGAGCGCAGGCCGATTGCGACAACCGCCGGAATCTTCGTCGTCTTTGCTATCGGGTACCTCACCTACCTCGGAGCCGCTGCCGGCCCGCCGACGGAGATCGACATCCCGGTACCAGCAAACGTTCGTACGCAAGGGACTACGGCGGTAGCCAACTTCAAAGCCGGTGAGCAGGTCGTCGCCCAGTCAGGCTGTGCCGCCTGCCACAAGTTTGGTGAGAACGGGAACTCCGGCCCTGGCCCATCGCTGACGCGTGTTGGCGCTCGACTTCCCGCCCAGGCGATTCAACGGACTTTGATCAATCCAACAGCGCCGATGCCTTCCTTCTCTTCACTCAGCGAAGAGTCGCCGAAGCAGTTCCAGCAGATGGTTGGCTTCCTCGCGGCACTGAAGTAGCCCGTCGTGATCGCTGATGGTGCCGCTAGCGGCACGCTCGAAGAGCCGCAGGTAGAGGCGATGTTCGACCGCATCGCTGGTGTCTACGACTTGATGAATTCGCTGATGACGGCTGGTCTGCATCATCGCTGGCGCCGCCGCGCCGTTGACTTGGCGCGGGTCGGCCCCGGCGATTGTGCGCTCGACGTTGCTAGTGGCACAGGTGACCTGGCGATCGAGCTGGCCAGCCGGGTCGGTGGCGCTGGCAGCGTCATCGGCTCAGATTTTTCCGAGCAGATGCTGGAGCGCGCTCGAGTTAAGGCTCCCAACCTAGAGTGGCAGCAGGCTAACGCGCTTCAGCTTCCATATGAGACCGATCGGTTTGACGCCGTGACCGTTGGATTTGGCGCGAGGAATTTTTCAGAGCTTGATCGTGGACTGGCTGAGATGGTCCGCGTTGTACGCCCTGGTGGGCGCGTCGTCGTACTTGAGATTACGACGCCAACACGGCCGCCGCTTTCGAGTTTCTTTCGGCTTTGGTTTGATCGGCTCGTACCACTTATAGGCCGCATCGCCGGCGACCCCGACGCCTACAGCTACCTGCCAAGTTCGGTGCGGCGCTTTCCTGATGCCCGCACGCTCGCCTCGCGGTTGTCAGAGGCCGGCCTAACCGACGTTGCTTATCTGTTGACGGCTGGCGGCATCATCGCGATTCATTCGGGGACTAAGCCGGAGGCCTGATGGGCGACACGGCTCCGCAGACCGGCGAGCTGGCAGTTGCTGGCGGCGAACACATCGGTGCGCTCCTTGGAGCGGTCGAAGAACGTTTACAACTGGAGGCCGTTGGCTACGGTGAGCCGCTGCAGCAGTACGGCGAGGCGACGATCGCTGCCGGCGGCAAGCGGCTGAGGCCGCTGCTGATGCTGCTCTGCGCCGGGCCGCCGTCGAGTCAGGAGCAGAGCGATGCGCTGGTACGAGCTGCCGCAGCAATTGAGCTAATCCACAGCGCCACGCTGGTCCACGACGATGTCCTTGACGAGGCCGATCTGCGCCGAGGCCAGCCGACGATCGTGGCCCTCGCCGGCCGTACCGCTGCAGTTGCCACCGGCGATCTGCTGTTCGCGAAAGCATTCGCGCTGATCACGCAGGATGGTGATCCACGCACCGTTGAGCTGCTAAGCGACGCATGCTCAGCATTGGCTCGCGGCGAGCTCTTGCAGCGCGCGGACGGCTGGAACACGCAGATAACTCGCGAGCGCTACTTCGAGCGATGCGAACTAAAGACGGCGCGCCTATTCGAAGCCGCCTGTGCAATCGCCACCAACGTCACCGGGCAGCCAACTCTTCAGTTAGCGCCGTTTGGCCGCGCGATTGGGATTGCTTTTCAGCTGCTCGATGACATGCTCGATGTAAGTGGCCCGTCGGAGCGGACCGGCAAGCAGCGCGGCACAGACCTCTTGGATGGAACCGTGACATTGCCGCTGATCATCGCCCGCGCCAGTGACCCGGAGATAGCGGCGGTTGATCTGCGCAGCCTCGATTCGGCTGCAGTCGCAGAGTCGCTCTGCGATCGGATCGCTAAGAGCGGCGCGCTTGAGGAAACTCGAGCCGCAGCACTTCAGTTGGTTTCAGAAGCGAAGCTCGGGCTGCCCGCCGAATTGGATGACCGCCGCCGCCGCGCTTTGGAGATGGTCGCCGACAACGTCGTTGCTCGCTACAGCTAGGCGCCTCTGGCTAGAAGTCTTCGGGCAGCAGGAGATCATTCTCTAGCGCGAAGCGAAGTTGTCTTAGCTGCCGCTCGGCGTTCTGATCGGCTAGCCGCTTTAGCTCGCATTCGAGCTCAGCGGCACCGCGCTGGTGGATTCGGTCGCACATCTCAGCAACGTCGTCTTCAACGATCGTCGTGCAGCGGGACTCGCAGTTTGGACAGCGCAGCTCAATCCGCCAATGCCTTGGGCCGAAGCCGTCCCACTCGACCGGTTGGACCATCGTGCAGTCGCAGGCGCCGCAATGCAGCAGCTCGCTGACGGTTTCCTCAATCTCTGCTTCGAGGCCGACGAAGGCTGGCGAGCGTTCGTCGATTGAGACGACCGTGTCATCAAGATAACCAACGTCGACTCTGCGGCCCGACGGCAGCTGGATCGTGCGCACTTCATTCGCTGGGTAGTTGTGGCGGTCCATTGTTACTTGCTCAAACACGCGATTCGCGCTAAAGGTGCGCTCAACTGCAGCGAATTCTGCGCTCGTCGGTACGATGTAACGATGCCTGCAATTGGTCCATTGGAAATTGGCGTTGTTCTCTTGATCATCCTGCTGATCGTGGGTCCTAAGAAGCTGCCCGGGTTGGGCCGCAATCTAGGTACTGGGATGCGTGAGTTTAAGGATTCGATCACCAGCCGCGGGGGCGACAGTCAAGAGGACGACGAGCCAGCAACGATCGACGTTGCCGCTGAAGTTCCGGTTTCTGAGAAGAGCGCCGCGCCCGAAGAACAGCCGCGCGGCGACGCTTAAGGCCCGCGATGCCGGCCGTCCGGCCGATCGGCCACGAAGAGCGCATCAGCATCGTTGATCACCTCGACGAGCTTCGCTCCAGACTGCTCATCTGCATCGCCGTGTTGGCCGGGTGCTTCGCCTTCTGTTACTGGCAGAACCACGCGATCCTCCACATCGTCAACCAGCCCCTAGCTGAAGCTCAGCATGCAGGTAGCCAAGACTCACTGCAGCAGGGCGCGCGCTTCGACATAGCGCTCGGCGCAGCTCTCAAGCAGCTGGCCCCAGCGCTCTCAAGCACGCATGACTCACTCGGCTCGTTGGCCGCTGAGCCGGGTGTCAGCGCGGTCGCCAAACGCAATGCCGCCCGCGCCAGCGAACAGCTCGCAAAAGCCTCTGCTGCGATCGCTGTGGCAACGAAAGCCGTTCCGACCGACCACGGCCGCAGACCGTTGACACTCGGCGTAGCTGAGCCGTTCGTCGCGACCTTCACAGTCGCCGCCTACGCGGCGCTGCTGCTGTCCTTGCCCTTCATCCTCTGGCAGGTCTACGCCTTCATACTGCCGGCCTTCGATCCGAAGGAGCGGAAGCTCGTCATCCCGATGATGGCGTTGATTCCGGTTCTGTTCGCGGCCGGGGTCTTATTTGGCTATTACGGAGCGCTGCCTCGGGCCGTCAACTTCCTTCAGAACTACAACAGCGGCGAATTTGACATCCAGATTCAAGCGCGCGACTACTACCGCTTCGTCGTTCTCTTCTTAGCCCTGATGGGCCTCGTTTTCCAAATCCCGGTCGGCGTGCTGGTCCTAACTCGCACCGGCGTCGTCGACGCGCGAGTGCTTTGGAAGCGGCAGGGGTACGTAATCTTAGGTATCTCAATTGTCGCGGCGATCGCCACGCCGACGCCAGACCCGGTGACGATGCTGGTCACAATGCTGCCGCTAATCGTGCTCTACGAGCTGAGCATTGGCCTCGCATACATCTTCAGACCGCGCGGAGGGACGATCGCCAGCCGCTGGGAAGATTGGTGGGATGAGGATGAGGAACAGGAAGTATTGGCCGCTGATCCAAGCGACGACGAGAGTGCTGACGCCGAGCACGACCAGACCCCCGTATCCTGAACTGATGCTCTTCGATCTTCGAGGTAAAGGCCGGCGACGGACGGTCAAAATTGTTTACGGCGGCTTGGCACTACTGCTTGGCCTTGGTCTCGTTGCATTCGGGATCGGTGGAGCCACCTCCGGAGGCCTAGTTGACGCGATCGGTGGGTCAGGTGGCTCCAACACAAGTGCCTACAGCGATCAAGCGAAGGCACTCGCCAAGCAGGTGGCAGCCGACCCAACAGATCAGCAGGCTTGGGCTGCGCTGGCGAAGGCGCAGGTTCAGCAGGCTTCGATCATCGGCTATGACCAGACGACACAGACCTTTACTGCTGCCGGTAAGGCGGAGCTGGCTAAGGGCGCCGCGAGCTGGCAGAAGTACCTAGCCCTCGATCCCAAAAAACCCGATGACCGGGTCGCTTCACTGATGATCAATGCGTATGGCCCCGGTGGTCTGAATGACCCAGTCAAGTCGGCCGCTGCGCTAAAAGTTGTGATCGATGGCCGCGGCCCCAGCGCGGCTCTCTATTCACAGCTAGCGGTGCTCACCTACCTCGCAGGAAACAAGCGTGAGAGTGACATTGCCGAGCAGAGAGCCCTTGAACTGACACCGGCCAACAAGCGAAAGTTGGTTAAGGCGCAGCTTGCCACGCAACGCACGCAGATCGATAGCGCTAAGGCTCAGGCCGCCCAGCAGCAGTCACAGGGCGCACCAGGCCTCGGCGGCTAGAGGCCAGCGGCTAAACTTCGCGGCCGATACGCCCCTGTAGCTCAACTGGCAGAGCAGCGGACTCTTAATCCGAAGGTTCCAGGTTCGATTCCTGGCGGGGGCATCGGGCTCCGGTGGCGCGTATGGCAGAATCGTCGCGATGCTCGCGATTCTGAACGGCAAAGTCCTCCCGGTAGAGGAAGCGATGGTCCCCGCAACCGACGTTGGGCTGCTGCGTGGTGACGGCGTCTTCGAAGTGATCCGCGTATACAGCGGCGTGCCATTTGCGCTCGAGCAGCACTTCGATCGAATGGAGCAGTCAGCGAAGAAGCTGATGATCGAGTTTGATCGTGCTGCGATCGAACGCGACACCGCTGAGCTGCTCGCCGCTGACCCCGAGCATGACGGATGTATGCGACTCGTCTCAACAGGTAGTGGAACGCGCTTCGCCGCGCTCGAGGCGCTGCCGCCGATCCCGCCTTCGGTCAGGCTGACGACGCTGACCTACCACTCGACGATCTTGCTCGATGGAATCAAGTCACTTTCATACGCCGCAAACATGCTCGCCACACGGATCGCAGTCGATCGCGGCGCCGGTGAGTCGCTGCTCGTTACCGAGAGCGGCACGGTGCTTGAGGGACCGCGACAGAGCTTCGTCTGCTCGCTCGATGGTAAGCGGCTAATAACGCCGCCGCTTGCCGACCGCGTGCTCGATTCGATCACGCGCCGCACCTTGATTGCTACCGGAATGGTTGACGAGCAGTCGATCCACGTCGATCAGCTGCCAGAGGTAAAGGAGGCCTTTCTAGCTTCGACGCTACGCGAAGTGCACCCGGCATCTGCGATCGATGATCTTGAGCTTGAAGCTCCAGGTCCGCTCTCGCAGCAGGTTGATGTGCTGCTGCGCGCGGCGATCGCCGAGGCGGTCGGCGGTAGCGCGTGAAGCTTGTAACGGTCATCGGTAATCGCCCGCAGTTCATCAAGGCCGCCGCAGTCTCCGGCCCACTGCGAGCCGCCCACGAGGAGCTGCTCGTTCACACCGGCCAGCACTACGACGACGAACTTTCGACGATCTTCATCGACGAGCTCGGGATGCCGCGGCCAGAGATCGAGCTGCAGATCTCAGGCGGCAGCAACAGCGAGCAGACAGCGCGGATGATCGCCGCGCTGGCGCCACTCCTCGCCGAGCAGCAGCCAGATGCGGTGCTCGTCTATGGCGACACCAACTCGACCTTGGCTGGGGCGCTTACGGCGGCGCAGGCGAACATTCCCGTCGTGCACGTTGAGGCCGGAATGCGATCCTTTGACCGCACGATGCCGGAGGAGCTGAACCGGATTTTGACCGACCACTGCTCGGAGCTGCTGCTCTGCCCGTCGCAGGTCGCGCTGGCAAATCTGCAGAACGAAGGGCTTGGCCCGCGCGCGCTCCTGGTAGGAGACGTGATGGTTGACATCGCCGAGCTGATGCGTCCGCGCGCGGCTACCAACTCTGCTGCGCTTGAGGCTGCCGGCGTTGAGGCAGGTGAGTACCTGCTCGCGACCGCCCATAGAGCCGCGAACGTAGACGACCCAGCGCGGCTCGCGCTGCTGGTAGACCTGCTGCTCGCCGTACCCGGCCCCGTAGTGCTGCCGCTCCATCCGCGCACCAGAGCGCGGCTCGAAGCGTCCGGATTGTTGGCGGCGCTGGAGCAAGGCGGCGTGCGCCTACTTCCTCCACTCGGATACCTCGACTTCACGGCGCTGCTGCTCAGCGCCCGCGCCGTCTTGACCGACTCGGGTGGCGCGCAGAAGGAGGCCTACTTAGCCGCTGTTCAGTGCGTAACGATGCGTGACACGACGGAGTGGACCGAGACCGTTCACTCAGGCTGGAATTCGCTCGTTGATCTTGACGCCGACGCGGCTATCGCGGCGCTCGAGCTGGCTCCCAGCGGTGAGCGGCCCGATTGTTACGGCGACGGCCATGCGGCCGAGGCCGTGGTCGCTGCGATCAGCTCGCTGGCGGCGTAGTACTCGGTCGCCCGATCCGCTCAAGCGTGATTCCAGCGGCCGCGAAGGCGTCAGCGTCAATGATGCCGCGGCCGTCGAGGACGACGCGCACGCCGGGTAAGTCGGCGGCGCTGAGCTGCGCATATTCGGCGTGGTCGGCCTGCACGATTGCGGCGTCGATAGATTCGCCGTCCCACGGCGTTAGCCCCAGGTCCGCTAGCTCGGAGTCGCTGTAGAGCGGGTCGCTGACCAGCGCACTGGCACCGAGCGCTTCGAGCGCCGTGGTAACGCCGAAGACGCCACTGAAGGCCGTTTCCTTGACACCGCCGCGATATGCCGCCCCGAGCACTAGTACACGGGCGCCCTGGAGGCCACCAAGAGCCTTCTCCAGCCTCTCTGCGGCGTAGGTAGGCATCGCGTCGTTAACTGCTCTTGCTGCGGCTGGAAGCGCCGCAGCGGGGTCGCCTTCGAGGTAGAAGCGGGGATAGACAGGGATGCAGTGGCCACCGACAGCTATTCCTGGATTGTGGATGTGGCTGAAGGGCTGGCTGTTGGCGGCCTCGATCACGCGCGCTACGTCAATCTCCTCGCGGTCCGCGAAGCGCGCCAGCTCATTCGCGAAGGCGATGTTGATGTCACGGTAGGTCGTCTCTGCGAGCTTCACCATCTCGGCCGCCTCGGCCGATCCCATCGGCCAGACCTCGGCCGTAAGAAACGATCGGTAGAGCTCCACGCCGCGTGCCTCGCCAGCGTCGCTAAGACCGCCGACGAGCTTTGGATATTCGGCCAGGTCGGCAAAAATGCGGCCGCTGTAGACGCGCTCTGGGCTGAAGAGCGTGAAGAAGTCCTGCTCCGCGCTGAGTCCGCTTGCGGAAGCCAACGCTGGTGAGATGCGTTGACGTGTAGTGCCGACCGGCAGCGTCGTCTCGACCGCGACCGTCGTTCCCGGCTGCAGGCCAGCTCCGATTGCCGCGATCGCTGCGTCGAGCGCACCCCAGTCGGGCTTTGCATCGTCGTCAACGGCAAGCGGCGGCACGGTCACGACCAGGTCGGGCCCGCCAGCGACGGCGGCTGTTGTATCGAGCTGAGCTCGGAGTGCTCCGCTTGCGATCACTTCGGCGAGCGCCTCTTCCAGGCCAGCTTCACCGGGGAAGGGCGGCTGAGCTTCGTTTACGAGCTCGACGACCTCAGGGTTGATGTCGCAGCCGATCACCTCGTGGCCACTGCGAGCGATCTGCACGGCCAGCGGCAGCCCGATCTTCCCGAGTGCGACGACAACCGCGCGCATCAGCTGCCTGCTGTGGCCGGTACTACGGTCTGGCCGCTGGCGGCGCTTTCGAGGACTGCTTCGGCGCTGGCGAGCGTCTCGAGTCCTTCGGCCAGCGTCACGACCTGTGAGTCGGCTGAACCAGCGACGAGGTCGAGGAAGCGGTCTAGCTGAACGCGCAGTGGCTCACGGCGTGCAATTGCGTAGCGCGTGACGTCGCCCTCACTAACACCGCGCAGCGACTGCGTAGCCCCCCATTCACTGCCAACTGAGCCGTTCTCGTAGAACGTCAGGTCGGCGGTCAGCGTGTCGGCTACCAACATGCCGCGGTCACCAAGCACGCGTGTGCGGCGCACCTTGGTCGGTGAGAGCCAGTCGACGATCGAGTTGAAGCTGACGCCGCTGGTTAGCGCGCCGTTGATCAGTACGAGGTCTTCGTGCGGGCGCCCCATGCGGTTCTGTGTTTGGCCCGAGAGCGACGCGATGGGGGAGCCGCCGAGCCAACGGACGAGGTCGAGGTCGTGTGTGGCGAGGTCCTTGACGACACCTACGTCGCGGATTCGATCAGGGAAGGGCCCAACTCGCTCTGTCGCGATGAGGAATAGTTCACCGAGCTGTCCGTCATTGACGCGAGCACGGAGTTCGATCAGCGCCGGGTTACAGCGCTCAACGTGGCCGACTGCGCCGTGCACTCCGGCCGCGGCAACGATCTCAATCAGTTCGCGCCCCGCGGCCACGCTGGCAGCAATCGGTTTCTCAACCAAGACGCTGGTGCCTCCAGCGGTCACTTCGCGGACAGCATTGACGTGCTCCTCGGTTGGTACGGCGACGATCGCGAAGTCGAGTGGACCTGTGGCGAGAAGATCAGCTACCGATTGAAAAACCAGTGAAGCGTCAGCGACCGCCCCGTGCGCGTCACCAGCTGGGTCAACAGCCCCTGCGAATACGACGTTGGGCGTGCTCTGAAGAAGTCTCGCGTGATGGCGACCGATCATCCCCAGACCCAGCACGGCGCCGCGCATGGTCGGTTTGTTGTTGGCGTCATCCACGACGGCATTAGGGTATCTGCCATGGAAGATCACCCTGCAAGGCAGCCCGTCGTCGCTGAATCGGCGCTAATTGCGTCCGATGTCGTATTCGGCGCCAACGTAGTCGTCCACGAGCGGGTCGAGATCGGTGCTGGCGTCGTGATTCAGGACAACGTTGTGCTCGGGAAGCAGCCGCTGCTGTCGTCACGCTCGGCAAACCGCGGCGAGACCCCCGGCGCACTGACGATCGGTGAGGGAGCCCAGATCTGCGCGGGAGCTGTCGTCTTTGCTGGTTCGCAGATCGGCGCGGGCACGATCATCGGCGATCAGGCCTGTGTGCGGGAGCGCAGCGTGATCGGTGAGCAATCAGTAATTGGCCGCGGCAGCGGCGTTGACAACGACGTCGTGATCGGCGACCGAGTGTCGATCCAAAGCTCGGTCTACATCTCCGCCGGAACCAGAATTGCCGACGATGTCTTTGTTGGACCTGGCGCGATAACGACGAACGACCGCCTCGTCGGCCCTCACGCCGGTCAACTGGTAGGTCCTCAGCTTGAAGCCGGCTGCCGGATCGGCGCCGGGGCAATCGTGCTCCCAGGCGTGAAGGTTGGCGAGCAGTCCGTTGTTGGAGCGGGCGCCGTCGTCAGCGGTAACGTTGCCGCTGGGACGCTCGTGGTCGGCGTGCCAGCGCGCGAACGCTAGCTGGCTGGCGGGCCGTGATCGCCGCGCCAGATGATCTGGTCGTGCCCGGGACCAACGCCGACGAGCGTTATCGGCACTCCGACGAACTGCTCGATGAAGTTGAGGTAGTTGGTCACGGCATCGGGTAGCTCAGCCTCGCTGCGCGCCTCACTGATCTCCTCTTTCCAGCCCGGCATCTCGACGTACTTTGCCGTCACGTGGTGGAGCACAGACTGGTGGTAGGGGTAATCAACGAATTCGGCGCCGTCGGCCTCATCGTCGCCGATGTACGCGGTGCACAGTGGCAGCGTGTCGAAGCCGCTAAGAACGTCGAGCTTCGTTATCGCTAGCGACGTCAACCCGTTGATCCGCGCTGCATAGCGCAGCGCCACAAGATCGATCCAGCCTGTGCGCCGTGGCCGACCCGTGGTCGTGCCGAACTCGCCGCCAGCGGTACGGATCCGCTCACCGACCTCGTCTTCAAGCTCGGTTGGGAAGGGCCCCGATCCAACCCGCGTCGCGTAGGCCTTGGCGATCCCCCAGACCTCGTCAATGTCCTTCGGGCCGACCCCAGCGCCGGTGCATGCGGCGCCGGCGATCGGGTTGGAAGAGGTGACGAACGGGTAGGTGCCGTGATCGATGTCGAGCAGCGCGCCCTGAGCACCCTCGAAGATCACCAGCTTGTCGTCCTCCAGCGCTTCGTGGATCAGCGTCGTCGTATCGGCGATGAACTGTTCGAGCCGCTTGCCGTAGAGCAGGTACTGCTCGGTGATCGTCTGGAGGTCTAGCGCTGGGTCGCGCTCGAAGTCGCGTAGCTGGAGTCGCTTTGGTTCGATCGCAGCCATGATCTTCTGCTTGAGGATCTTCTCGTCGAGCATGTCCTGGACGCGAATCCCGAGGCGCAGTGCTTTGTCGGCATAACACGGGCCAATGCCGCGGCGAGTCGTGCCGATCTCGAGTTTGCCTAGTCGCGCCTCTCCGGCCTGGTCGAGCATCAGGTGGTAGGGCATGATCAGATGGGCGTTGGCGCTGAGGCGGAAGTTGCTCACGTCGACGCCGCGTTCGCGCAGGCCGTCCAGCTCGCCTGTCAACACGCCGGGGTCGACAACGACGCCGTTGCCGATCACGCAGATCGTGTCGGGGTAGAGAATCCCAGAGGGGATTAGGTGGAACTTCCAGACGTCGTCACCGTGGACGATCGTGTGACCGGCGTTGTTCCCTCCTTGGAAGCGCGCCACAATTTGAGATCGCTCCGCCAGCAGATCGACGATCTTGCCTTTTCCTTCATCGCCCCACTGGGCTCCGACTACAACGATCCCTGGCATCAGCGATGCAGTCTACGAGGCGTTAGGCCAGACGTAGGTCTGGCGCCGGCGGCTGATCCTTATCGCGCATGTCGACGGCTTCAAAACGGCGCTGGTCTGTGCCAAAGAGTGGGCACAGTTCGCAGATCTCTTCTAGCCGCGAGACAGTTCTCTCGCCGATCTGCTCGGCCAGCTGATCGCGCTCCAGGTTGGTCGTGATGATGATCGAACGTTGTGCTTCGTAGCGCGAGTTAATTATCGAATAGAGCTGCTCTAGCACCCAATCACTGGTTTTCTCGGCGCCGAGGTCGTCGATCTGCAGGAGGTCTATCTCGGCGAGCCGGTCGAGCAGGTCAACGTAGCTTCCGTCGGCGTCATCTTCGAAGGTGCCGCGGATTTCTGCCAGCAGGCGCGGGAGTGAGTAGATCGCAACGCTGCGGCGTGCCTCGATGGCGGTCTGCGAGACGAGCATGGCCAGCGTTGTCTTTCCGGTTCCCACATCACCGAAGAACCACAATCCGCGACCTTGGTCGAGCTGCTTTTCTAGGTCGCGGATGTAGGCGCGGACTAGGTCTACTTGAGCTGTTGGCATCAAGCTGATCGGTGGGCGATCGACGGAAGCACCTTGGTATCGGCGCGGGATTACGCCTGAAAGCGCGCGGGAGCGGCGGCCTGCGACGAGCTGCTCACGGCAATGGCAGGGCACTACGGCGTTGCCATCCGGCGCGTCTAGCCAGCCGGAATCCTCACAGTCTTTGCAGGCGTAACCACTCACGCTGCGTCGACCGCGATATTTCGGAAGCGTGGATATTCATGCTGGAAGGTCAGCTTGACGTCGCCCAGCCCGCCGTTCCTGTGCTTGGCGATGATGATCTCGCTTACGCCTGGATCTTCAGACTCTTCGCGGTTGTAGTACTCGTCGCGGTAGATGAACATCACGAGGTCGGCGTCCTGCTCGATCTGGCCCGACTCACGCAGGTCGGAGAGCATCGGCTTCTTATCGGTCCGTGACTCAACGCCGCGCGAAAGCTGCGATAGCGCGATAACTGGGACCTTCAGCTCGCGAGCGAGAATCTTCAGACCACGGCTCATCTCACCAACCTGCTGTACGCGGCTGTCGTAGCGCGTGTCGGCACGCATCAGCTGCAGGTAGTCGATGATGATCAGTCCAAGGCCGCCCTCGTCGTGCAGGCTCTGGTGGAGTCGACGCGCCTTCGCCCGGATGTCGAGCAGTCCGATATCCGACGAGTCGTCAACGAATAGCTTCGAGCGCTCATATTCGCCGGCCGCATTGAGGACGCGCTTCCACTTCTCTTCGCGCACCCGTCCTTTACGAAGGTCGTCGCCCTTAATCGTTGCCTTCGACGCAATGAAGCGTTGCGCTAGTTCACCTTCCGACATCTCGAGCGAGAAGAGAGCAACGGCGCGTGGGTTCCGCTTGTCGAGCGCGACGTTCTCAGCGATGTTGGTTACTAGAGCCGACTTACCCATCGATGGTCGTGCGGCGATGATGATCAGGTTGCCAGGTTGGAAGCCGCCGGTGATCTGGTCTAGGTCGGCGAAGCCGGATGGGATTCCGGTGATCGACTCACCCCGTTTGGCGAGCTCATCCCAGCGCTGCAGCTCGTGCTGGAGTACGTCACCGACCGGTTTGAAGTCCTGCCCGCTTTCACCCATGCGGATCTCGAGGATCGAGCGCTCGGCCTCGTCTACGATCTGCTGAGGGTCGCCATCACGCGAGTAGACGCTCGATTGAATCTTGTAAGAGGTATCTAGGAGCCGCCGAAGGTGGGCGGTTTCTCGGACAATCTCGGCGTAGCGACGCAGGTTGCCGACAGCAGGCACGGCGGTGACTAGCGATTGGATGGCCTCTTCGCCGCCGGCTTCTTCAAGTTTGCCGATCGACTTCAGCTCTTCGGTGACTGTCAGGACGTCTATCTCGCTGGCGCGGTCAAATAGCCCCAGTAGCGCTTCGAAGATCACTCGGTGCCGTGTGCGGTAGAAGTCGCTGGCTTTTATCTCTTCCTCGACGACGTAGGCGTAGTGGGCCTTCTCGGAGAGCATGATCGCGCCGAGGATCGCCTGCTCCGACTCGATTGAGTGCGGCGGTAGCGCCTGCTGTGGATCTGCCGCCGATCCCGGCGGTTGAGCGGTCGTAGCCATTGACGTTCGAAGCTACCAACGGGGTCGGGTGTCGTGCACGCGCTCTTGCCGCATTTGGCGGCAAGTTGTTGCGAAGATCTGCTTAATCAGGGGTGGCTACGCGACTACTGCTCGGCGACGATCGTCTTGACCGTTGCCTTGACGCCGCCGTCGAGTTCAATCTCGACGTTGTGGCTGCCGGTCTGCTTGATCGGCTCATCGAGGCGAATCTTGCGCTTGTCGAGCTCAACACCGCGAGCTTCGAGGATCGCATCGGCAATATCTTGCGTCGTAATCGAACCGAAGAGACGACCGTCTTCGCCGGCCTGCGCCGCAATCGTAAGCGTCGTCTTTGAGAGCAGCTCAGCGAGCTCCTGTGAATCTTCGCCGGCTTGCTCTCGCTCGGCTGCTGCGACTTTGCTGGCCGCTTCGGCTGCAGCGATCAGCGATTTTGTCGCAGGCTGCGCGAGCTTGCGCGGCAGCAGGAAGTTACGCATGTAGCCCTTCGAAACGTTGACGACCGAACCCTTGCCGCCAAGGTTGGCGACGTCTTCCAAGAGGATTGCTTCGGGCATCAGTCGCGGTCTCTGTCGCGGTCGCGGCCACGGCGTGGGCGCGTGCCTTCGTTGGTCGGCTCCGAAGCGTACGGAACCAGTGCTAGCTCACGTGAACGCTTTACCGCTTCGGCTAGCTGCGTCTGGTGACGACGGCAGAGGCCTGTCATTCCACGTGAGCGAATCTTGCCGCGCTCAGAGGTAAAACGCTTCAGCAGTGGTACATCCTTGTAGTCGATGTGGACGATCTTGTCCTTGCAGCATGCGCATGACTTACGACGGCCGATTCCTAGGCCGGGCTTCTTGTCCTTGCGGCGTGCTGAATTTGTTTCTTTCTTCTTGGCCACTGCGCTCTCTCAGACTGTTGTTCTTCGTGGAAACGCGCACCAAGGGGTGCGCGTCATCAAAGTTTCGCACAGCGGCGTGAAAAACGCCGCTGCGCGCCAAAGAGTAGCGCCTTAGCGCCGATTACCGGCTTAGCTGCTTAGAACGGAATGTCGTCTTCGCCAGCCGCTGCCGGCGAAGCGCCAGCCGGGGCAGCGGCAAAATCGCTGCTGTCGGTCGGCACATCGGAGGCCGGCGTGAAGCCGCCCTGCCCTCCGCTGGCATCATCGCGTGGGCCGCTTAGGAACTGAACGCTGTCAGCGATGATGTCGACCGCTTGGCGCTTCTTCTTGCCTTCCGGGGTGTCCTGTTCCCATTCGCGCCACTCGAGCCGTCCATCAACGGCGACGCCGCGACCTTTGGCCAGGTACTTGGCGCAGTTTTCGCCTTGCGCACCCCAGACCGTTACATCGAAGTAGTTTGGCTTGTCGACCCATTCGCCGGAGGCGCCGTCCTTGCGCCGCGTGTTGCAGGCGACGCGAAGCTTGCAGAGCGAGTTGCCGCTTGGAAGCGAGCGGAGCTCTGGATCTGCGGTCAGGTTGCCGGTGATGATTACTCGGTTGATGTTTGAGGCGGCCATGGTGGTTGGTCCTTTCGCTGGGCGCTCATGACGCCCATTTCAATATCTTGCGGTCGAGCCGCGAGTCTAAAGCGCTGCTCGGCGCCGGTCAGCGATCAAGTCGCAATTTGCGCACTTGTCTTACGGTCGCGTTGCGATTCGTAAATCTGACAGCGCTATTCAGCGGCCGGCGCGGCGCTCTCGCCAACTTCAGCTTCCACTTCAGCCACAACTTCGGCTTCCGCTTCGGCTTCCACTGCGGCCTCTTCGACGATTGCCTCTTCGACTTCGGCGACAATCTCCTCGGCCACTACCTCTTCATCGGCGATCACGTCTGGCGGCACTTCGGCGGCTGTAGGTTCCTGGCGTAGGTCTGGAGGATCGCCAACACCAGCACGGAGCTTGATGATCCGAAAGCGCACGACGCCATCCGTGATCCGGAGCGTTCGCTGGAGCTGCTCAAGGACGCTGTTTGGTCCGTGGAACTGAACGAGGTCATATTCGGAGTTGACCTCGTGATTGATCTCGAAGGCCATCTTGCGCTTGCCGTAGTCGTGGTCACCAATAATCGAGCCGCCTGCTTCGATCATCGCTTTAACTTCACCACGAATCTTCGTACGCGTTGCCGGCTCGGCCTTGGGGTCGAGCATCAGCATCAGATCGTAGGTTGGGGCAGGGGCGACCATTCGAGGCGCGACGATAGCAGGGGGCGAGCCAGCTCTGCCCCGTAGCTATGGGGGTTATGAACGATTCCTTCAGCTGGCCGCCGCTGCGACGCGCACTTCAGCTCGGCTCCGTGGCAGCCTTAGTTGGGCTCGTCTTCGGTCTTCCGCGGCTACACCACGAGCCGCCAGTAATCCCCGATCCGACGCCGCATCCGCTGGTCGCGGTAAGTAGCTCTCAGGCGCCTCGGGACGGCGGCGGCGCTGAGCCGCCGCGCCCCGCCGCCGCTAAACGTGATCGGCAGCTGCCTGCCAGGGTTCGCTCGAAGAAAGCGCCGAAGAAAGCGCGCCGGCGCCGCCACCGCGACGCTAGCGCACCGCGACAGGGCAGGCGTAGTGAGCCTCCAGCGTCGACCCATGTCCCATCCGGGTCAGCTTCGCCGACCACTGCGAGCAGCGCGCCAGCGACAGAGTTTGGCTGGCCCTAGCGGCGCAGCTAGTTCGCGGCTTCGTCGTTGGCGGCTGCCTTGGACCGAATGTCCTCGAGCTGGTCATCAACCCAGTCGCCTGGATTACGCGCTGTGACGATCTGCTTCAGGCCGCCGATTCGCCTCTCGCGTTCCTGCGGTGACATCGTTAGTGCAGTGTGGATTGCGTCAGCCAGCTCCTGAATATTGAATGGGTTGACGCTCAGCGCAAATTCGCCTAGCTCCTCGTGCGCGCCGGTGTTCTCAGAGAGGATCGAGACGCCATCTCGCTGGTTGACGAGCGGGCCTTCCTTGGCGACCAAGTTCATACCGTCAAACATCGCGTTGACTAGCAGCACGTCGTACTGGCGGTATGAGGCCATCGCCTCCTCGAGGTCGTCGCGCAGCTTCAGCTGGATCGGCATCCAGTCAGGCGTGCCGTGGCGAAGGTTGACGACGGCAACCAGAGCCTCGATCTTCTCGAGGTACTCAGCGTATTCCGGCACGTCGGTTCGCGATGGCATCAGCTGCGCGATGAATGAGACGTGCTCACGGAACTCAGGGTGCTGATCGAGGAAGAGGTCGAAGGCTGTAAATCCACGCAGCACGTTCTTCGAGAGATCGGCGCGGTCAACGCGCAGGATCAGATGTTCGCGGCGGCGGCGTTCTAGTTCTGCTTCCAACTCCAAGGTTCGCGGTGAGCTGCCGACTTTCTCGGTTGACTCGGCGTCGATCGGCAACGGGTAGGCGCGGATCCAGATCTCGCGGCCGTCGTGGTGGACGATGCCGCGCTCGAAGTCAACCTCAAGATCGAGCAGGTCGCGGCAGCACTGGATGAAGTTTCGGCGGTAGGCCTGAGTGTGGAAGCCGATGATGTCGTTTGCAAGTAGGCCTTGGTAGAGCTCGTCGCGGATCTCGGTTGGGAGTACTCGCCAGGCATCCGACTGCGGCCAAGGAATGTGGATGAAGTGGTGAAGGAACACATCGGGGCGGGCCTTGCGGACGGTCGCTGGCAGTGTGTAGAGGTGGTAATCGTGAACCATCACGACGGGGTCTGGCTTGCCGGCGATCTCCTCGATCACGGCGGCCGCTAGATCGTCGTTGACGACCTTGTAGCCCTCTTCGAATGCGTCGATCTCCGACTGGCGAACATCCGGCGCGTTGGAGATGTCCCAGAGGTAATGCTGGATAAACCACAGCATCGGGTTGGCGAAGATGTTGTAGAAGCGGTCGAAGGCCTCAGGCTCGCTGGCGACCAAGCGCACCTCGTACTCGCCGCCGAGCGGTGAACGGACGCTGAACGCTTTGCCACCAGCCTCCTCTGATCGTGCGATGTCGCCATCTGACATCGCGCTGGCGACCCAGACAGCTTTGCGGTGTGAGATCAGACCTGTCAGTGCGGTTACGAGGCCACCGCCGCCACGGCTAATCTGCCCGTCGTCGTCGAAGGTCACCGGCCCACGGTTTGAAACGAGTACGAATGGAGTCTGGGTCACGCAGTCAGACTACCTGCAGATTGCTGGGGCCGTGGCCGATCTAGTGCGCGGTTAAGCGGGTAGCTCGAGCGCGAATGTTGTTCGCCCAGGCGCGCTTTCGACGGCCAACGTGCCACCCATCCGCTCAATTAGTTCATGGGCGATCGCTAGACCTAGACCGGCGCCGCGAGTTCCATCGGAGGTGTAAAAGGGCTCAAAGGCGCGTTCCAGATCGGCGCGCGGGATTCCTTCGCCAAAATCGGTGACTGCAATCCGCGAGTGTTTGCCGCGTGAACTTGTTGCGACGATGACGTCGGTCCCTTTCGGCGTGTGTGCGACGGCATTGTCGATCAGAATCCGCACGACCTGCGAAAGCCGCTCGGTATCGCAGGACGCGATTACTGGCTGCGCGGCGAGCCGCACTTCCAACTTCGAATCGTGGCTTGCCAGCGCTGGAACGAACTCATTGGCTACGTCGGTTGCTAGTTCGCCTAGGTCGGCGCTCTCGCGGCTCAGCTCAACTGCTCCAGCATCGATCCGCGATAGGTCAAGCAGGTCTGTCGTCAGCTTCTCGAGCCGCGTGACTCCATCACGGAGCTGTCCGAGAAACCGCTCGCGGGTCGGCTCATCGAGCTCTTCGCTTTCGAGCAGCTCAACGAATCCGCTGAGCGAGAAAATCGGGGTACGCAGCTCATGCGATGCCGTAGCGATGAAGCGCCGTCGCGCGCTGTCTAGCTCTGCCAACTGCGTCTGCATCGCTTCCAATGCAGCGGCGAGTCGCCCTAACTCGTCATCGTTATCGACGACGAAGCGTGCCGAGAGGTCGCCGTCAGCGACCTGACGAGCCGTCTCTTCGAGCCGCGCCACGCGACGACCGAACGACAGCGCGACCATGTATCCGCCGAAGAGTGCGATCACTAAGGCGATCACGCCAGCCAACAAGATTCGGTTACGGACCAGCGTTACGTTGCGTTCAACGTCGCCTAGCGGAGCCGAGAAGATCAACACGTCGCCGAGCACGCGGCGACCGGTCTGCGGATCTTTCGAGAAGAGCGGTAGGGCCGCTTCAGCAACTCGGCCCGAGGCGACCGACTCAATCGCTGTAGCTGTTCTGCCGGAGCTGATTGCCTCTAGCGCTGCCGGGAAAGCGAGGCTGCCAATAGAGCTGCGCAGGTCAGAGTCCGACTTTACGAACGGCGCCGCTCCGCCGCCGCTCTTGCCCACACCGACGAGTGTTACGCGTGCGTTTGCCTTATCGGCCGCGGCCCGTATCGCCATGTCGATCTCGTCGACGGGGGCCGAGCTCGTCAACTTGGCGTTGATCGGTCCGCTGTAAAGGCTGGCATTTGCGGCCAGCAGCGCCGATCGTTCGCTGGTCAGGCTGGACTCCAGCTGCGGCACAACTCCGACATAGACGATCGCCATCGCGCCGAACGTGATCGCGAAGAAGAGCAGCGCCAAGCGGTTGGCAATCGATTGGGGCTGGCGGATCCCCATCAGGCAGGCTCGCGGAATCGGTAGCCGACACCGCGCACCGTAAGGATGTAAGCCGGTTCGCCGCTGTCGACTTCGAGCTTCTCGCGCAGGTGGCGGATGTGCACATCAACGGTGCGGGGGTCGCGGTAATCGCTGTTACCCCAGACTTGCCGCAGCAATTGATCGCGGCTCCAGACGCGGCCAGGACTTGTAGCCATCGCGCTCAAGATCTCGAATTCAACGAAGGTCAGTTCGGACTGCTCGCCGCTGACGGTGACTCGGCGCTTCAGCGGATCAATCTGCATCTCGTGGTTGGTGATCAGTTGCCCTGGATCATCCCCAACCTCGCTAGCAATGCTCGAGCGCCGCAGAAGTGCTTTGACGCGGCTGCGGAATTCGCGGACTGAAAAGGGTTTCGTGATGTAGTCGTCGGCGCCAATCTCAAGCCCAACTATCTTGTCGACCTCTTCCGATTTGGCGGTCAACATGATGATCGGCACAGTGCTACGCGCTCGCAGTCGTTGGCAGAGCTCAAATCCATCCATCCTCGGCATCATCACGTCGAGTACTACGAGATCAAAGTGGGATTGGCGAAAAAGGTCCAACCCTTCGCGGCCGTCGGCTGCTTGGACCACGTCGTAGCCGTCCTGACGCAAGGGAAAGGAGAGGAGCTCCTGTATCGATTGCTCGTCGTCAACGAGCAGAATTCGTGCTGGCTGCTCTGTCATCTGCCTCTGGGAGCCTATGCGCTTTACCCTCTCTATTCAGCAATGCTAGACCCGCGCATCTATCGAGCAGCATTGATCCCGCTGCTGTTCGCTCTAATCGTCGTTGCCTTCTCGCTTGAGAATCGGCCCGCTCCGCTGCGCTCGCAGCTAGTGCCGGCAGCCTTCGATGGTCCGCGTGCGGCGCGAATGTTGAACAATCTTGCTCAGCAATATCCGCGGCGGCGCCCCGGCAGCGCCGGCGATCAGGCCTTGGCGCGGCGAGTTACTAGCGAACTTCAGGCAGTCTTGGGGAAGGTCGAAGTTAGAAGAAGCGTCGTCACCGACGCTGCGACGGTTGATGGTGAACGCAACCTCGTCAACGTCGAAGCACAGCTACCTGGCTCGGCGCCCGGCGCCCAAGTAGTTGTCGTCGCTGCCCGCGATGCTTTGGCTCCGAAATCTGCCGCGTCGCTTTCAGGTACCGCTGCGCTGCTAGAGATCGCCCGAGCTGTTGCGCTATCGCGCCCGCGGCGCAGTGTGACCTTCGCATCTGTCAGCGGCTCGACCGGTGGGCAAGCCGGGATCCGGGCACTAGTTAGAAAGTTGGGGAGACCGGTTGACGCGCTGCTGATTCTTGGCGACCTGGCGGGGCCAGCAACGACCGACCGCCTAGTCGTCGGCTGGGCATCCGCTCCGGGGGCAACTCCGCTGGAGCTGTCGCGAACGGTGGCAACTGCGCTTCGCGCAGAGACCGGCCTGAAGGCCGCCTCACCGCTGGCCCGAAGCGAACTAGCGCGCTTCGCCTGGCCGGTGACAGTTGGTCAGCAGGGCCCTGTTGTGGCAGCAGGAATCCCAGCCGTGATGCTGTCCGCTAGCGGCGAGCTGCCACCGGCCGCCGACGCCAGCGTCGATGCCACGCGCCTGCAGGGTTTTGGCCGGGCGACGCTGCGTACGTTGACAGCGCTTGATCAGGGTCACGCGATCGGCTCGGAGAGTCCCTCGCTCGATCTTGTGATCACGCGCAAGGTGTTGCCGCTTTGGGCGATCAGGTTGCTGGTGGCAGTGCTACTGCTGCCCGCGATGCTGACTGCAGCCGATGCGCTCGCGAGATTAAGACGCGAACGCTCCCCGGTCTCTCGCTGGCTCCTGTGGGTGCTCGGTGTCACACTGCCGTTTGCGCTGGCAGTGATCTTCTTGCGAGCGCTAGGACTGTTTAGTGCGATCGATGCGACGGCGCCGCCTGCGCCGCCAGGGTCATTGCCCTTTGGAACGTCCGCGGCGGGAGCCGTGATAAGTGCTGTCGTGATCTTCGTGCTGGCCGCTGCACTTGCGAGGCCGATGATTAACCGCAAGCTAGCCGTCAGCGATAGCAGCGCACAGCCAGGCGCATCGCTGGCGCCTGTCGTTGTTGCATCCCTAGCCGCAGTGGTGATCTGGATATTCAACCCGTACGCAGCGCTCCTTCTCGTGCTACCGGTTAACATTTGGCTTCTAATCTTTGCGCGCGAGCGGCCGCTGCGGCGCCGCTGGTCAATCTTCTTCGTGCTAATCAGCTTCGTACCCGTGCTGCTCGTTGCCGCTGTCTACTGTGAGCAGCTGGCACTTTCTCCGGCCCAGTTGGCTTGGTTTGCGGTTCTCTCACTGATCGGTGGTACGCCCCCGCTAATCGCCGCGCTCGGTTGGTCGGTGGTTGCTGGGTCGGCGGCCGCAGCGCTGCTGCGAGCCTTCCATAGTGAGTCGGAGCCGAGCCAGCCGATCACGGTCAGAGGCCCGGTCAGTTATGCCGGTCCAGGCTCACTTGGCGGAGTTGAATCCGCTCGGCGGCGCTGAATCGTTTCCGCCGATCGGATGTTCGTAGCCGTGCAGCTCGAGCGCCTGACCCTCGCGGTCCAGCAGTAGCGCCTGCGGCGGGCCTGCCTTAACGGTGCCGATCCGCGTTAAGTGATCGACCTCTGCGCTGGCTGAATCAGGCAAGCAGGCGCAGAGTTCGAAGTCCTCACCGCCGCTGGCAGCGAACTGTGCTGGATCAAGTCCTAGCTCGCCGGCGACCTGTTCGACGCCGTCTGCGAGCGGAATCAGCGTTAGCTGCAGCTCAAGCGTGACCGCGCTGCGTCGCGCTATCTCGGCTGCATCACTGGCTAGGCCGTCGGAGATATCGATCAGCGCGTGGGCTCCCGCACGGCGCAGCGCAGCGGCACAGTCGAAGCGCGGCTCGGGCCTCAAGTGGGCTGCGATCAACGGCTCTGCCTCTGGACTCTGGAGCGTCCTTGGCGCGTTCCCTTCTAGGAGTGCAAGGCCAGCGGCGGCGCCTCCAAGCGGGCCGCTGACGTAGACCCCGTCGCCGGGCTGGGCCCCATCACGGCCGATCAGCTGCGTGCTGTCGTCGGTCCAGCCAACGACGGTGACTGAGCAGAAAAGGGTAGGTGAGCGGACTAGGTCGCCGCCAGCGATCGTTACTCCTGTACGTTCGGCGAGCGCCTCGACTGCGGCCGCGAGCTTCAGCACGTCGGCTTCGGTCAGTTGATCAGGGACCCCGAGCGCCAAGTAAGCCTCGCCGGGCTCTGAGCCCATCGCTGCGAGGTCGGAGAGCGCTGAGGCGAGGGCTCGGTGGCCGATGTCGGCTACGTCGACGCGCGGGTTGTCGAGGCGGAAGTGAATGCCGTCGACGACAGAGTCGACGCTCGTAACCGCGTACTTTTTTGAGCGCACTACGGCGCAGTCGTCGCCGATCCACTGCACTGTGCGCTCGCCGCGTTGGCGGAAAAGCTGTTCGAAAGCGCTGATCAGCGAGCGTTCGCTCACTTTGCTGGGCTAACGGTGGCGGTAGACGATCCGCGCGCGGTCGAGGTCATATGGAGATACTTCGACCCGTACGCGGTCGCCGGGAAGGATGCGGATTCGATAGCGGCGCATCTTGCCAGCCACGTGGCCGAGGACTAGGTGCCCATTGTCGAGTTTGACGCGGAACATTGCGTTAGGCAGCGCCTCAACGACGTCGCCTTCGAACTCGACTTTTTCTTCTTTAGCCATCAGCGCTGACGGTAGCAGTAGCCCCGCCGGTCAGCCTGGGCTTACGCCGCCGCCGCCGCCGTCTGGTGGTGTCGGCGGGTCTGGCGGCGTTGGTGGTTCAGGCTTTGGAGTCGGCTTCGGGGCAGGGTTTGGCTTCGATTCGTACTTCTTGTCCTTCTTGTTCTTGTCCTTCTTGTTCTTGTCCTCGGCGAGCGGATCGACGGCATCACCCGGCGCGCCATTTGTCGCATATTCGCCCAGGAAGTCCTTCGCTACGAAGGGCTCCGTTGGCTCGGGGAAAGGGTCGCAGGCGCGGCCGCTCATCGCGACCTGCATGAAGTCGTGCCAGATACCGGCCGGGGCCATGCCGCCGAACATCCCTGCCATCGAGGTTGTCGCGGTCGGGTAGCCGACCCAGACGGCGGTGTTCAGCGCCGTCGTGAAGCCGTCGAACCACGCGTCTGTGAAGTTGTTTGTAGTACCGGTCTTGCCGGCCACGGGACATCCAAGCTGAGCGCGCGTACCGGTACCGCCCTGCACGTTCGCTTCCATCGCCTTGATCGCCTCGCTTGTCTGCCCGTCGGTGAAAATCTTGACGCGGTCACGCTGACCGAGCGAGGTGTCGACGCGCCCGTCGGAGAAGACGACCTTCTTGATTGCAACGGGCCGGACTCGCCAGCCGCCGTTGTTGATCGTTGCGTAGGCCCGAGTCATTTCGAGCGGCGACACGCCGTTCGTCAGACCGCCTAGGCCTTCGGCGGGGAAGGCGTCAAGGCGGCTCGTGATCCCCATGTCGTAGGCGGTCTTACGGACCTCTTCTGGGCCAATGTCGAGGTCAAGCTGCTGGAAGACGGTGTTGTCGGAGCGCACCAGCGCGTCAAAGATCGTTGTTGGACCCGCGTAGGAGTGATCGTCGGTCTGTACGTCGATCGGCGTGCCTGTCTTCTCGTCAACGAACTTCAGTGGCTTCGATTCGTAGCTTGTCGAATTGATGTCAACGCCTTGGCGTAGCGCCGCCATCAGAACCATCACCTTGAATGTTGATCCTGGCTGTCTTTTGCCCTGCGAAGCAAGGTTGAACTTCGACTGCGCGTAAGCGCCGGACGAGGCCATCGCCTTGATGTAACCGCTCTGCGGGTCGATCGATACAAGCGCCGCCGATGGGTCGGTCGGGTAGGGCAGTTGACCGGCAATCGCGTCGCGAGCTGCCTGCTGGAGCTTGAGGTCGACAGTCGTATAGACCTTCATTCCGCCGGCGCGGACTCGTTCAGCGCCATAGCGCTTGACGAGCTCGGCGCGGACGTAATCGAAGAAGTACTCCTCGCGGCGCTGGGCGTAGTAAGTGTTGTGCTTAACGCCAAGCGGCTCACGCTTCGCTCTTGCGGCCTGATCGCTGGTGATGTAACGCTGGTCTGCCATCTGCGCCAGCACTTGGTTGCGGCGAGCGCGCGCAAGCTGCGGAGCGAGGAAGGGGTTGTACTGCGACGGAGCCTGTGGCAATCCGGCTAGCAGCGCTGATTCGCTCAGCGTCAGTTTGCTGGCCGGCTTGTCGAAGAAGACTCGCGCCGCCGATGAGACGCCGACCGCGGTCTGCCCGCCGACCGTTCCGTAAGGGACGTTGTTGAGGTATTCAGTGATGATCCAGCGCTTGCCTTCGATGCCGGGGTGCTTGCTCTCAAGGTCGCCGGCGAGCTTCGCTTCGCGGATCTTGCGGTTGATCGTGCGCTCCTTGTTGCCCTTGTAAAGGTTGCGGACGAGCTGCATCGTCAGCGTTGAACCACCCTGAACGGTAGAGCCGCTGGAGACGTTTTTGACGGCGGCGCGCACGACACCTTCGTAGTCGACGCCGTTGTGCTTGAAGAAGCGGCGATCCTCAATTGCGACGGTCGCATCGCGCATCGACTGCGGCATCGCGCTCTCTGCCACAGGGGTACGCAGTACGTCACCTTGGATGAATCCGAGCCGTGTTCCGTCGGCAGCGAAGACGGTCGAAGTGGCGCCCTGATCGCTTGGTTTTAGCTGCGAGAGTTTGGGTGCAGAAGACGCCACTGAGGCGAGGTATCCAAAGCCGCCGAGCAGAGCGATGAAGCCCGCTGCGCCACCAACCGCTAGGAGCGCAAAGATCGCTCGCCCGGCACCTGCCTGGCTGCGACGACGACGGAGTTTGCGGCTGCGTAAAGACACTTAAGTAGTTGTTTCGCTGCAGTCTCGCTGGAACCTTCTAAAAATGCCCGTATCTGCTGCGAAGTAGAGGAATTCTAGCCGATCACTTCAGCCCGAAGCGCCGCTTAGTTTGCAGGCTGTCGCAGGCGATCGGCGAAGATCACTTCCCAGATGGCTAATCCACTCCCAGATTCACTGCCGGAGATCATCTCGCTCGATGCGCTTGGAACCTTGATTGAGGTTGTTGACCCTGTCGGCGGCTTGGTGGCCGCTTTGGGCTTGCGAGGCGTGACTGTCAGCAGTGAGCAGGCCGCGCAAGGACTCGGTGCGGAGATGTCCTACTACCGCGCCAATAGTGCTCGCGCTGGCACTCCAGAAGAGCTCGAAGAGCTGCGAGATCGCTCGACCGAGGTGCTCACCGGTGCGCTGCCAGAGTCGGCCGCAGTGATCGGCTTTGCGGCGATGCGAGAGGCGCTCGGCGAGGCGGTTCGCTTTGCTCCCTTCCCCGAGGTTGAGGCTGTCCTTGACGCGCTGCGCGCCGCCGGTTCGCGGCTGGTGATCGTCAGCAACTGGGATATTTCGCTCTACGAGGTGCTCGACCAGATCGGGCTACGTGAGAAGGTTGACGCCGTCGTAATCTCAGCGGAAGAGGGGCTAGTGAAGCCCGACCCTGAGCTGATCTGGCGCGCCGTAAGCCGTGTCGGTGGTGATCGTGATTCGACCGTTTGGCATGTCGGCGACGACCCCGCCTCCGATCTTGAGATGGCGCGCGCCGCCTCAGTACTGCCCGTACTGGTCGATCGTTATCAGCAATACGGCGAGATCGGTGACGCGATTGTGCTTGATTCACTGCAGCGACTGCTGCCCGACGATCGCTAAGCTGACAGCCGATGTCGACCGCGCTCCCGGAGCCGATTCCCGCGCCGTTCGAGCACCCGGCTGCACCACAGAGGCCTGAGCTACCCGATGGCGTCGAGCCGACTGCCCTAGCACCCGATTGGCGGGTTTGGATGGCGTTTGCGGCACTTCTCGTGGGATTCCTCGCGGCCGCTGTCGGCGCCGTCATCGTGACGTTGATCGGCGGTGACCTGACTAACCCCTCTCCGGCCGTGAACATTCTCGCGACGGTAGTTCAGGATCTCTGCCTGATCGGCGCGGCGCTACTTTTTGCGCGCTTCGCTGGTCATCCGCGACCGTGGGATTTTGGCCTGCGCGCAACGCGCTTCTGGCCTGCATTCGGTTGGGCACTGTTGACTTGGCTCAGCTTCATTGCTGTGACGCTCGTTTGGGTCAAGCTTGTTGGCGCCGACAACGCGACCGAGAAGCTTCCATCCGAATTGGGCGCCGATAAGAGCTCGATTGCGCTCGCCGCGGTCGGTGTCTTGGTCTGTGTCGTGGCGCCTATCGCGGAGGAGTTTTTCTTCCGAGGCTTCTTCTTTACCGCGCTGCGTTCATGGAAGGGGATCTGGCCCGCGGCTCTCGTGACCGGGGTCATTTTTGGTGGCATCCACGCTGGCTCGTCAGACATCGCGTTCTTGGTCCCTCTGGCCTTCTTTGGCTTTTCGCTCTGTCTCCTTTACGCGAAGACCGGCTCGCTCTACCCCTGCATTGCGATTCACGCTGCCAACAACTCAATCGCCTTCTGCTCGTCGCAGGGGTGGGGCTGGCAGATCGCCCCGGTCTTACTGGCTGCGCTTGCGTTGGTTGCGCTGGTCTGCTGGATCGTCCGGCTCGCAGCGGGCCCGACCCCGGCCTGGGTGCTGAGCTGACGCAATCTGCTGCCTGCAGGCGTACACTCGGCCGGTGATTAACACGCGCAAGCTCATACCACTGCTTTTTGTTCTTACTGCGCTGCTGGTGCTTCCAGCGGTCGCCGCTGCCGGCGACGTAGAACCAACACCGCCGGTAGAAACGAGCATCAAGATCTCGTTCGCTGGCTTGCATCACGGCGCCGTCCTAACTGGCAGCGGCTGGAAGGTCAACGGCACGGTCAGCAAGTACGTCGCGGGGCAGACGGTTCGGGTGCGTCTCTTTCAGCACGGGCGCACGATCCGCACGCGGGAGCTGGCGATTAAAGATGACGCCGGCGTTGGCCGCTTTTCGCTAGCCGTAAAACTTGCGAAGTCGGGGCGCGTGACGGTCCGAGCTGCGCACACGGCGACCGCCGAGATGGCATCGGTACAGGCGCGCCCAGCTCACATGACTGTCGCTGCGCGCTACGCCAAGGCCGGTTCGCGCGGCTACGCCGTGCGCTATCTGCAACAGAAGCTCGCCAACCTCGGATATGTCGTAGGGCGGCGCGGCTATTACGACTCGCGCACCGGTCGCGCCGTGATGGCATTTCGGAAGATCACTGGGATGCAGCGCAACTTCATCGCTGGCAGCCTCGTCTTCGATCGCTTGGCCCGCGGCTGGGGCCGCTTCAAGGTCCGTTACAAGAATCACGGCCGCCACATAGAAGGAGACCTGACGCATCAAGTGATGGCGCTGATCGATCACGGCAAGGCCGTTCGGATCTATCCGATTAGCTCTGGCAAGCCATCCACACCGACCGTGCTGGGTAACTTCCGCGTCTACATGAAGGTGCCGGGAACTAACGCTATCGGGATGATCTACTCGAGCTTCTTCATCGGCGGTTTCGCAATCCACGGTTATGTCGATGTGCCCATATACCCGGCGAGCCATGGTTGCATTCGTGTCCCACCGCCCGAGGCGATCTCGGTCTACAACTGGGTTCGCATGGGAACCCGGGTCGATACCTACTACCGCTAGCTTCGTTCGTAATGGGTGCAAGGGAACGGTTAATAGAAGAGCTGCGAATCCACGCTCTGATTATCGGCGAGGTAACGCTCACGAGCGGCGCTGTCGCCCAGTACTACGTTGATTCAAAACGCGCGATCATGCTGCCGGTTGGCTTCGCGGCGCTTGGCGAGCTGGTTGCCGCGAAGGCCGCTGAGCTCGGCGCCACCGCGGTTGGCGGGATGACGATGGGCGCCGATCCAGTTGCCTGCTCGGCGCTGGCTGCTGGAGCCGACGTGAAGATCTTCTTTGTTCGCAAGGAAGCCAAGCAACATGGCCTGTCACGCCAGATCGAAGGCCCGCTGCTCGATCCGGGCGAGCGCTGCCTGATCGTTGAGGACGTCGTCACGACCGGCGGTTCGACGGTCCGTGCAATCGAGGCCGTCAAAGCTGGCGGCCATGAAGTGGTCGGCGTTGTCTCGGTCCTCGACCGGCTCGCGGGCGGCGGCGAAGCGATCGAAGCTGCCGCCGGTGCGCCCTACACGGCGCTAACGACGATCGATGACGTTCACCCCGATCGCCCCGACCGATAGCCGCCGTCGCAATGCCCCGACCTGGATTCGAACCAGGGGCCTGCTCCTTAGGAGGGAGCCGCTCTATCCAGCTGAGCTATCGGGGCTAGCTTCAAGAAGATACGCCGCGGCGATGCTGATGTGACGAAAAGAGTGATTGGTAGTAGATTTTGCTGCAGCACTCGATGCGGGAATAACGGGGGAGAGACTTTTGAGTACAGGTGTGCCGCGGTTGGTTGAGCCGTCCTCAGGGTTAACCGCTGCCGACCCGCTCGAGTTCGGCGCGATCGCTGGCCGCACGCCGTGGCAGCTTTTCTGGCGCAACTTCAAGAAGGACAAGTTGGCGCTCGCTGGCCTCGTCTTCATCGTCCTGCTGGTCATCGCTGCGATCGCCGCGCCGCTGATCACAAAGCTGATTGGTGCGCCGCCACCGAACCTGATCAATACCGATGCGCTCGATTCGTTCGGCACCGCGACCGGCCCCAGCTCCGAGCACCTCCTTGGCGTCGATCCGCTCGGCCGCGACGTCCTCAGTCGAACGCTCTATGGCGCTCGCGTCTCTCTCGAAGTGGCACTGATCTCAACCGCGCTGGCGACCTTCATCGGAGTTGTTCTTGGGCTCGTGGCCGGCTTCTTCCGCGGCTGGGTCGACTCTGGCATCTCACGACTGATGGATGTGCTGCTCGCCTTCCCAGCGCTGCTCTTGGCACTTGGGCTGGCGGCGGCCTGTTCGCTTGGTGACGGATGCGCCGTGAGCACGCCACTACAGGCGGCCGGCTTGGCGACGATCATCGTCGGCCTGCTCGGCGCCGCACTCGCGCTCGTTCGAGGCCGCCGCGAGATGGTCGCCGCTTCGCTGGTCGTAGTCGGCTTTGGCCTCATCTTCGTGCTGCTTGGAACCGTCTTCACAATCAAGATCGAACCCGGCGCCGGCGTCGTGATCTTTGTGATCACGCTCGTTAGCTGGACCTACATCGCCAGGATCGTCCGCGGCCAAGTGCTCTCGCTGCGTGAGAAGGAGTTTGTTGAGGCATCACGCTCGCTCGGGGCGTCGGACACGAGGATCGTTTTCAAAGAGATTCTGCCGAACCTGATCGTGCCGATCATCGTCTACGCGACTCTGATCCTTCCAACCAACATTCTGCTCGAGGCCGCGCTCTCGTTCCTCGGCGCTGGTGTTCAGCCGCCGAATGCCTCATGGGGCGCGATGATCGCCGAAGCGACCTCGGTCTTCGATACCGCCTGGTGGTACATGCTCGTGCCAGGGCTCGCGTTGCTCTTTACGGTGCTCGCCTTTAACGTCGTAGGAGACGGACTTTCTGACGCTCTCAATCCGCGCCAGGAAGGCTGATGATGTTCAACCGATTTAGCTCAAAAACGAACCGGCCGAAAGCCGGGAAGGAAGGTAACCCGATGAGATCAATTCGCGTCTATTCCGCAGCACTAATTGCCGTCGTACTGAGCCTCACAGCAGTTGCCTGCGGCTCAAGCAGCAGCAGCTCATCGGACGGCGTTGGTGACGTCCCCGCCACGCAGTCGCTGACCGGTAAATCAGGCGGCACACTGACGGTGCTCGCCAGCGACGACGTCGACTACATCGACCCCGGCGCGGCCTACTACCAGTTCACCTTCATGGTCACCTCGGCGACGCAGCGCTCGCTCTACTCCTTCGGCCCCGACGACGCAGTTGACCCGGTCCCCGACCTCGCAACGAAGGCTGCTGACATTTCAGCGGACGGCAAGACGGTCACCGTCAAGATCAAGCCGAACGTCAAGTTCAGCCCCCCGGTCAACCGCGCCGTCACTTCGGAAGACGTCAAGTACGGAATCGAGCGAGCATTCCTTCCGACCGTCGCGAACGGTTACGCGGAGGTCTACCTCGGCGACATTGTCGGGGTCAAAGACTTCACCGATGGAAAGGCGAAAGAGATCACCGGGATCGACACGCCGGACGCGACGACGATCGTGCTCAATCTCAGCCGCGGAACCGGCGGCGTTGCCGCTGGCGCGCTGGCGCTGCCGATCAGTGCCCCAGTTCCGCAGGAATACGCAGCGAAGTTCGACGCCAAAAATCCGTCAACCTACGGCGTTCATCAGGTTGCGACTGGCCCCTACATGATCGAAGCTGATTCCAAGGGAGCCTTGACCGGCTACGAGCCGGGAAAGAAGATCAACCTGGTTCGTAACCCCAACTGGGATCGTTCGACCGATTTCCGCAAGGCCTACCTCGACAAGATCAACATCGAGGAAGGCAATAATGACACGACCGTCGCGGCGCGCCAGATCATCAAGGGCAACGATCAGGTCAACGGTGACTTTGGGCCGCCACCCGCGGTGCTGAAGGAGATCTTCAATTCGACGCCAGATCAGCTTGCGCTGACGCCGTCGGGAGGCAACCGCTATGTGTCGCTCAACACGGCGCTGTCACCGTTTGACAACCTCAACGTACGCAAAGCGGTGCTCGCGGTCTTCGACCGTGAAGCGATGCGCGCAACTCGTGGTGGTCCGCTGATGGGGCCGATCGCCAACCATTTCATCGCACCAGATATCGGCGGATTCGAAGAGGCTGGCGGCTTGGCTGGCACCGGCGTCGATTTCCTCAAGTACCCGAAGGGAAACCTCGCGTTGGCGAAGGAGTACATGAAGAAGGGCGGCTTCCCATCGGGCATGTACACCGGTAGCGAAGAGCTGCTGATGGTAGGTACCTCTGGCGGCGCTGCGCAGAAGGCCGCCGAGTTGGCTGCCACGCAGTTTGAGAAGCTTGGCTTCAAGCCGAAGCTCCGTCTGGTGACGCAGGACACGATGTACACGAAGTTCTGCGGCGAGCCGAAGGCCAAGGTGATCGTCTGCCCGAACGTTGGTTGGCTGAAGGACTTCAGCGATCCGCAGACGATGCTCGATGCGACCTTTAACGGGGAGAGCATCGTCGCTAGCGGCGGCTTCAACTCAAACTGGCCGCAGCTCAATGTTCCCTCGATCAACGCGGCGATGGCCAAGGCTGAGCTGATCGTTGACGAGAGCGCTCGCAATAAGGCCTGGGCCGACATCGACCGTCAAATCACGGCGCAGGCACCGGCCGTTCCGTGGATCTGGGATGACACAGCAAACATCCGCAGCACAGACGTCGCCGGTGTCATCAACAAGTTCAATGGCAACTGGGATCTCGCCTTTACTTCGCTGAAGTAGAGATTTCAGCTGCCCTTAAATCGCGAACAGTCCCTGCCGCAGTCGCGGCGGGGACTGGACGCGTCTGCCCCCGGGTGATGAACGAATGATTCGCTACATCCTGCGACGCCTAATCTGGGTCGTTGTTCTGCTCTTCGCAGTCAGCTTCGTCACCTTCGTGATCTTCTATCTGCTGCCCTCGGCCGACCCTGCCGTTCTGCGCGCAGGGCGCCAGGCAAACCCGGCGCTGGTCGCCTCGATCCGCCACCAGCTCGGCCTCGACCAACCTTGGTACGTGCAGTACGGCCGTTACATGAAGGACCTCATCTTCCACTTTGATTTTGGCTTCAGTTACCAAAACGGCATGCCGGTGCGCCAGCTGATCTTCAGTCGCCTGCCGGCCTCTATCTCGCTTGCCGCGGGCGCCGCTTTCCTTTGGCTCGTGATCGGCATCGGCGTCGGCATCATCGCCGCGGTGCGGCCACGGACGAAGCTCGACCGCGCATCGATGGGGCTTGCGCTGGTTGGCATTTCGGCGCCGGTCTATTGGCTTGGTCTCGTCGCGCTCTACCTCTTCTCTTCCGACATCGGGCTAATCCCGATCCTTCCGGGGGCCAACTCCTACGTGCCGCTGAGCGAAGATCCATTCTCTTGGTTCACTTCGCTGATCATGCCTTGGTGCGTGCTGGCGGTTAGCTTCGCGGCCTTCTACTCGCGGCTACTGCGCGGCAACCTGACCGAAGTGTTGGGCGAGGATTACATCCGCACGGCTCGTGCCAAAGGGCTCTCCGAGCGGCGCGTCGTGTTTCGCCACGGTCTGCGATCGGCGATCACGCCGATCGTGACGATCTTTGGCCTCGATCTTGGGATCTTGCTCGGCGGCGCAATCCTCACAGAGACGGTCTTCAATATTCCTGGCATCGGCCGTCTTTCCTACTCGTCGATCGTTCGCAGCGACCTGCCGGTGATCCAGGGCACGGTGCTGCTCGGCGCCTTCTTCATCGTTTTCGCCAACCTTTTCGTTGACATCTTCTACGCCTTCCTCGACCCGCGGGTGCGTTACGAATGAGCGCTCTGCTGACGGTCAACGATCTCAAGGTCAGCTTCAACACTGAGGACGGCATCGTGCACGCCGTTGAGGGAATCTCGTACGAGGTTGAGCCAGGCAAGACGCTTGGCATTGTTGGCGAATCGGGCTCCGGAAAGACGGTCGGAACGCTGACGATCATGGGCTTGACTCGCGCCGCCAATACGCAGATCAGCGGGCAGGCAATCTTCGATGGTGAAGACCTCCTGAGCGCCAGCGAGCGGCATATGCGCGCGATCCGCGGCGACGAGATCGCGATGATCTTCCAAGATCCGCTCTCCTCGTTGCATCCGTTCTTCACGATCGGCGCTCAGCTAGTCGAGGCGATTCAGGTTCACAACAAGGTCAGCAAGACAGCCGCTCGGACGCGATCGGCCGACCTGTTGACGATGGTCGGTCTTTCCGACGCGGAGCAGCGACTCAGCAGTTATCCGCACGAGTTCTCCGGCGGCATGCGCCAGCGCGTGATGATCGCGATGGCGCTCGCCAACGAGCCACGGCTGCTGATCGCCGACGAGCCGACGACGGCGCTCGATGTGACCGTCCAAGCGCAGATCCTTGAGCTGATTGCCGACCTTCAGGCCCAGACCGGTACGGCGATGATCATCATCACGCACGACCTTGGGGTTGTTGCCGAGGTCGCCGATGAGATCGCGGTCATGTACGCCGGCCGGATCGTCGAGCAGGCCAGCGCGACTGAGCTGTTTGCCAATCCGCAGCACCCCTACACGCGCGGGCTTCTCGATTCGATCCCGCGCCTCGACCGCGACCGCAGCATCGGACTCGACCCGATCGCCGGGCGCCCACCGAGCCTAATTGCGCCGCCGAGTGGCTGCGCCTTCCATCCGCGCTGCCCCCGCGCCTTCGACCGCTGCTCGGTGGAGCTGCCGCCGCTGGAAGCCGCAGCAGCTGGCTCGGAGCACCTCGTCGCCTGTCTGCTCAGCCCTGAGGAAAGGATTGAGAAGCGATGAGCGCGAGCGATCCACTGGTCGAGGTCCGCGACCTCGAGATGCATTTTCCGCTTACGCGAGGCGTTATCTTCCAACGCCAGTACGGCGCCGTGCGCGCCGTTGACGGAGTCTCGTTCAGCGTCGCCCGCGGCGAGACCTTCGGCATAGTTGGTGAATCAGGCTGCGGCAAGAGCACTACCGGCAGGCTGATCATGCGGCTGCTCGAGCCGACCGCTGGCCAGGTCTTCTTCGAGGGCCAAGAGATCACGAACCTTGATCGCCGCCAGCTTGCGACGCTGCGACGTGACGCACAGATGGTCTTCCAGGATCCGTACTCGTCGCTCAATCCGCGTAAAACGGTCGGTTCGATCATCGCCGAGCCGTTCATCATCCATCGTGAGGCGCGCGAGGCCAACGAGCGGCGCAAGGAGGTCCGTGAGCTGATGGACCGCGTTGGTCTCAACCCCGAGCACTACAACCGCTACCCGCACCAGTTCTCCGGCGGTCAGCGTCAGCGGATTGGTGTTGCGCGGGCGATCGCACTGAAGCCGAAGCTGCTCGTTGCCGATGAGCCTGTCTCCGCGCTCGACGTTTCAATTCAGGCACAGATCATCAACTTGCTGCAGGATCTTCAGAGCGAACTTGGGCTGACGTTGATCTTCATCGCCCATGACCTCAGCGTCGTGCGGCACATGTGCGACCGGATTGCCGTGATGTACCTCGGCAAGGTCGTTGAGCTGGCCGAGTCGGAGCGTTGCTTCTCGCAGCCGCGCCATCCGTATACGGGGGCGCTACTCGCTTCGGTGCCGGTACCCGACCCTTCGATCTCGGCCGCTGGCCGCCGGCCGGTGCTGAAGGGCGACGTCCCATCGCCAAGCGCACCGCCGCCTGGTTGCCGCTTCCACACTCGCTGCCCAAAGGCGCAGTCTCTCTGCTCGCAAGAGGAGCCGCCGCTGACGGAGATGCCGGGCGGCTCTCTGGCCGCCTGCCACTTCCCGCTCGAGGGCTACTCGTCGTCTTCGTAGAGCGATTCGCGCGCGACCTCACGGCCGCCGCCGTCAAAGCATGCGATCTCGAGCATGTCGCCGCGGTAATCATCGGGTGCTAGCAGCGTGAAGCGGTCGTCAACCAACTCGCATTGATCTACACAAAGGTCTGCCAGCTCGGCGGTCGCGATCTTTGCGTCGACGCCGACCGGGCGACCCCACACGAGCGTCATCGCGGCTACCGAATCAGTTTCGCCGCGCCATGAGCCGATGACTTCCTCACAAAGATCGATAGTCCAGTCGGGGTTGTCAGCGGCCGTCTGCGCAGTGACATCGGCCACTGCTTTTAGGTCTTCGCCGCCTGCCTCGTTGCGCAGGTGAGCAACGTATCCAAAGACTTCAAGTCCGTTAGAGGTCGTGGCTACGGCCGGGATGTAACTACGACCGTGCCAAGTGCGATCCGGGAACCAGGCGATCTCGCCGATCTGGCCTAGCTCTTCGCCTTCATCGGGCTCGATCGAAGCGCAGGCGTCGATAAAAACTTGCTGGAGCTTTAGCGCCCAGCGGCCGGAGGGGAGGTGTTCATGTGGGGGCTCGGCCGCGAAGCGCGGCACGAGTCTAGGTTCAGGAGCCATCAGGGGAGCTTCGCAGGAGCGCTCGTTTTAGGTCGCGCGGGCGCATCATCGCGACTCGGTCTCGAGCATCAGCGTGACCGGACCATCGTTGACGAGTTCGACTTCCATCGCGGCGCCAAAGATGCCGCGCTTGGCATCAAGTTGCTGGCAGAAGCGCTCGTAGAGGGGCTCCGCTAGCTGCGGTGGCGCCGCTCCGGTGAAGCTCGGGCGGTTGCCTTTGCTGGTGCTGGCGTAAAGCGTGAACTGGCTAACGCAGAGCACTTCACGCTCGCCCAGCGGTTCGCTCATCTTCCCTTCGGCGTCGTCGAAGATTCGTAGCGCGCGGACCTTCTCAGCAAGTCGCTCGCAGCACTCTTGATCGTCGTCTGGGCCTACTCCCAGCAGGACGCAGAGTCCGGCGCCAATCGCGCCGACTGTTTCGCCGTCCACTCGAACCGATGCGCTGCTCACACGCTGTACTAAGGCCCGCATGAGCCGCAGCCTACAGCCAGCCGGTCAGCCTACAGCCCGCCGGCGAGTTCGACGACGCCCGCGGCAACGACGACGATCGCCGTGCTCCAAGCGATTGCGCCGACGATGATCTTGAGGTCGAGCCCGAAGATGTGGCCAACGGCAAGGCCGGTGATGCCGCTCGCCATCCCCGCCTGGATCAGAAAAGCCGAGGGAACTTCGATCACGAAACTGGAGAGGCCGAGCATCAAGCCGGGGGCAATCAACAGCCTTAGCGCTAGCGCTGTCAAGACCGGCGCTGTTAGCTCGGGCGGAAAGATCCTTGTTCCCTCTTGGTCGTGTTCAAGCATCAGGTTGACGCCGACGGCGAAGAAGCCAAGTGGCGCTATCGCAACGGCCATGACTGTCGCGATCTCGCGTGCCCATTCGGGGCTGAGCCAGTTCGGCGCAAAAACCGCAGCGATCAGCGCAATTAGTGCCGGGTTGCGCGTGAAGAAGGTCTTTGTCCGTTCGCGTGCGCCTTCACCGGCGCGCGTTCCGAAAGCGGCTCCGATCGCAAAGCCTCCAATCAGTGCGATCGGTGCCGTCACGGTTGTGTCGTAGGCGACAGCGACACCGATTGAGTCGTTGCCAAGCAGCAGCGCGATTAGCGGGATTCCGAGGTAGCCGGTGTTCGCGAGGCCGACGGCGATCATGATTGCCCCCGTTCCAGCACGTGGCAGTTTCAAGAGGCGCGAGCCGATAAACCAAGCCAGCGTGATCACGACAATCCGCTCGGTCCAACCGAAGACGATTCCGGCGCCGAGCCCGGTCGTTAGCTTCAGGTGGCTGACTGTGAAGAAGACGACGAGCGGAATCGCGACGTAAGCGAGGATGTCGAGCACCTTGCGTGAAAGGTTGAGGGCGCCTTCGCCCCAGCGCCGCTCGGAGCCGACGCCGATCAACAATGCCAGCAGACTTGCAAGCGCGATCGCGATCACTGCCTGCGGCCCCTCACTGCAGTTGCTTGCTCATCCAGATGTGCTCTATCCCGGCGTCAGGGAAAGGTTCACCAGAGGCGACGTAGCCGGCCTGTTCGTAGAGCGCTGCTGCGTAGGTCTGCGCCGCCAAGCTGATCTGTTTGCCGCCGAGCAGCTTTGATTGCTGATCGGCAACGCGGAGCATCTCGCTCGCGATCCCCTCTCGGCGTCGCTCTTTTGCGACGACCATCCGCCCGAGCTTGATCGTCATTCCATCAGGCAGTAGGCGACAGGTTGCGACTACCTCCTCGGTGTCGAGCGCGACTAGGTGCGTTGCGTGATCGTCAAGGCCATCGATCTCCTCGGCTAGCGGTACACGCTGCTCCTCGACGAAGACGACCATCCGCAGCGCGATCGCTGCGTCAATTTGATCTTGGCTGTCAGCAACTACAACGCTGAGCGTCACTTCGCCACCAGTGCGTAGCGGTTGATGTCGGCGTTTAGATCATCTGCTTTGAGGTACGGCCCAGAGTGGACCATCTGGCGCTTCCCAGAGCGGGAGTAGTAGAGCGTCGACGGAACCCCCGCGAGGTGGTTGGCGTTGAAGAGCTTGCCGTCTGGATCTTCGTAGCTGGGGTAACTGACGGGGAACTCTTTCAGCAGCCGCTGCGCTGCAGGGACATTGTCCTTGAGGTCAACACCGATGAAGGCGACTTTGCGGCCGCGATCGACAGAGACCTCTTGGAACACCGGCATCTCTTGGCGGCACGGGCCACACCACGAGGCCCAAACGTTGACGACGACCGGGTACCCCTGCAGCGATTGCAGACGCTCGGCGAGCGCTTCGGGGCCGCCGCTCAGCAGTTGGCTGGCCTGCGCATGGAGCGAGGCCAGCGGCGCAGGCGCACCGGCCAAGCGGCTGCGCGCCTGGCTCAGTGTTGGTGCATCGGCGCTGTCGCTTACCTTCGTGCCGTCCTCGCTTGAAGCTTGGTTGAGACCCACTACTACGGCGCCGGTCAGGAGGACGATGGCGGCGGCTATTGCAGCGATGCGCATTTCTTCAGGATCGCACAACGGTGCTGTATAATACGTTGCATACTGCGGCTGTCTCACATTAGAGGCTTCCAGTGTTCGCTCCGGGCGGTTCCCGGACTGGGGGTGGTGGTGCCAGTAACTTGCGCCGCTTCCCACCTTTTTATTGCTTACGCATGATGGCTAATTCCTAGTGGCCCAAGCGGCCGGACCGGTACCTACCGGCAAAGAGATAGAGCGCGCTGAAGCGTTCACGCTAGAAAATTTCGTCTATCCAGGCGAGGAGATTGACGTTGCTCTAGCGCCTGGGTCTCCGCGTGCGCGCGCTCTGGGTTACGCACTTGCTGAGCTCGACGCCGGTGCCAAGCTTCCCTCGACGAAGTGGCGCCGCTCTTGGTCTTTGCTGCTCGGCCTCGAGCGGGTTCTAAGCGAAGAGGAGCCGCACCTCGCCGACGGCACGGTGCTCAACCCACACCAGGTAGATGCTCTCTCCGGCACGCTGACTGCTCTGCTTGCCGCCCGCATGAAGGTCGACGAGGTTGAGATTGCCGAACCGGTCTTCGACGTTGATGACGGTCCGGACGACGCGATTGTTACCGACGATGAGGAACTCGCTGCCGAGCTTGCGGCGCTCGACGAGGAGCACGCAGAGGACGAGGACGATGAAGACGACGAGGTGATCGAGGAGGTCGAGGTTGAGGTTGACCCAATCGAAGCACCCGACGGCACCGATGAGGACATCGACTCCGAGGCGCTCGACGACCCCAACGCCGACAAGCGCTTTTGGTTTGAGCACGCGACAGGAGCCGGCAAGACAGTTGCCGCGATGGGCTTTGTTGACGCATCGCGCACCGGTGGGATCTTGATCCTCACGCACCGCCGCAACCTCGTTGACCAGTTCAACGAGGAGATCCGCACGCGAGGTTATTCGAAGCGGATTTCGGGGCCGCTGCTTGGCGACGAAGGGCTGGAGCTCAGCGGGCCGGTAACGGTTGAGACCTATCAGTGGTTCGTCCGCAATGCGGGCAACATCTCGAGTGCCTACACGATCGTGATTTGCGATGAGGCTCACACCGCGCTCGGTGAAAAGACGAGTGCTGCGATCCGCGAGTGGACCGGCCCCGTTTTCATCGGCATGACGGCCACCGGCGCGCTCATTGCGCGCCACGTAACCGACCTGTTCCCAACGCAAACTTCGCGTTTTGATCTGGCGCAGGCAGCTCGCCGCGGCGTGATCTCGCCGCTGCGTTGTCTTCGAATCCCGCCCGGCCCGGGCGTCCGCACGATCGCCAATGTTCCGCTTCGCAAGGGCGAAGTTGACGTCGAGTTCGATCAGGAAATGCTGGCTGAGCTGCTCGATCAGACACCGTTCAACATGGCGATCGCAGACCTCTACAAGACGCGCTTCAACGGTGTCCCAGGCGTCGTCTACACGGCCGGGGTACAGCACGCTTACAACGTTGCCGAGGCGTTCCGCAATCTCAACATCAAGGCCGAAGCGGTTTCAGGCGAGACGCCAAAACGGCAACTGGCCGAGATTCTCGCTCGCTACGAGGCCGGTGACATCGATGTTCTCGTCAATGCTCAGCTACTGGCAGAGGGTTGGAATAGCCCGCGCGCAACCGTCTGCATGCACTTGGCACCGACCGCGTCAAAACGCATCTACCAGCAGCGAGTTGGCCGCGTTACGCGTCGCCACCCAGGCAAGGAGGCCGGCGTCGTCGTTGATTTCGTCCACCCAGCTACACGCCACGACGATCCCGTTGTGACACTGCACTCGCTGCTCGACCGCGACGTCTACCGCGGCGGTGCAGTCGTCGTTGGCCCGGTCCGCCGCGGCCGCGGCCGTAGAGTTCGCGTGGAGCGCCGCGTGCTGCCGGTCAGCTCCGGTGAAGAGCGCCGCCACGATGTCTTTGAACGCGAACTTTGGCGGATTGGCGTTGAGAACCTCGACTACGGCGAGCAGCACATGTGGGCCGCGCTGGCCGGAGCACGCGTCGCGCCAAGCGGCTGGCGGCGCGCCCGAGCGATGTTGCAGTTCGATCGCAGCGGAGAGCTAAAACGGCGCTTCCTGCTGACCGTCGTTGAGCGCAATGAGCACCCGCCGCTGCGAATTCGTGCGCTGCAAGAGATTGCCGCGCTGAAGGATCCTGAGGCCTTCGATCTAGCGGTTGAGATGATCGAGCCATGGACTAAGGATCAGCGCCGCGAAGGTGCAAAGGTCTGCTTGCAAGCATTGGCCGATAAGCGGATTGGTGGCCGTGATCAGGCAACCGGCTGGATCTGGAATCTTGCCGACTACACACGCGAGCTGCATGAGCAGTACGCCGTTCAACGCTGGCCGGAGACAAAGCGGCTGCTGGGGCTACTCGTCAACTCCTCCGGCGGCGCCCATGCCCGCAACGCGCGCCGTCTCGTACAGGCGATCCGCGAGCAAGATCGTCGCTTGCAGGTTGCTGTGCTTGCCGCCGCTGTGGCGCATACGCCTGAGGCTGAGGAGGTCTTGCGCGGTGCTCGAACGCGGCTAGCGCGTAAACCCGGATCCTGCTCACGTGAGCTGCTTCGCAACTTCCCGAAGGGCAAGGCGCGGCGCAATCGAAGTCGCCGTCGGCGACGTTCCAGTGGTAATGGCGCCAACCGCAGCGGTGCCAGCGCCGCAACTAACCAGAAGCCGCCGGTTGACTCGCCGCCAACTTCTGAACCCGGCGCCGATAGCGGCTCCGAAGCCGCCGCTTAGCTGACTTCGCCGGTGAGGTGAACCTCCCCGGCGTTCAGAGCAACCTGCTCGCCATCGCTGCACTCGACCAAAAGCTCGCCGCGATCGTTTATGCCCGAAGCGATGCCGCTCGAAGTTCCATCCTGGCCCTGCCACTCGATCGCCTTCCCGCGTAGCGCGTCGCGCTCCGTCCAGCGTTGGAGGATCGTCTCGCTCGGTAGAGCAAGTGCTTCCCCCAAGCTTCGCTTGATGCAGTCGACTACTTCGCTGCGTCGGTGTGGCTCCAGGGCGAGTGTTGCCGGAGGGACTTCGCCCGCCTGCGGCAGCTCAGGGACATCAGGCCCCACGTTGACGCCGATGCCAACGACGCTCCAGCCCTCCTGCGGGCGACCCTCGCAGAGGATTCCAGCGACCTTTCCAGCGCGGTTGTCAGGGGTGGTCAGAAGAATGTCGTTGGGCCACTTAATCTCCGCATCCGGGCCGCACGCCTCGGC
>CAMDLG010000003.1 GCA_945901565.1 Bifidobacterium breve
AGGAGGTCGGCGATGCGCGAATTCTGCTGCTCCACGGTGGCGTCAACGGGCATCGGCTCTAGCCCCTCTAGGGCCTCTGTCACGGCGCTTGCCATGTCGGCCATCACCGTCAGGATCGTTCCCTCTATCGGCTCTCTGACCGACGCGTAGGCGCGCTCTGCTGCGCGCTGCATAGCGAGCGCTATCAGGACCGGATCGACGAGCACTCCTGGCCGCGAAATTAGCTCTTCGGCGGCGCCACGAATCAGCTGAGAGAGGATCACGCCACTGTTGCCACGCGCACTAAGCAGTGCGGCCCGCGCGACGAGATCAACGATCTCGTCGCGGCCGATCTCGTCGAGCGGCCGCTCTCCGGCCTCTTCCGCGAGCCGATCGAGCTCAGCGAGGCAACCCTCGATCGTCAGCACCATGTTGTCGCCGGTGTCGCCGTCGGCGACAGGAAAGACGTTTAAGTCGTTGATCTCACTGCGGCGTTCCTCCAGCGCAACCAGCGAACCGCCGAGGATCTCGCGGAACCGGACCAGACTGGAACTTGAATTCGATTGCGGCACGTCGCCGCGGAGCCTAAAGGGCCTTCTGGACCTTGTCAGCCTTCAGGCAGCGCGTGCAGACGTATTCGCGGCGTGGACTGCCATCAACGAGGATCCGAACCTTTTGCAGGTTGGGATTGAAGCGTCGGCGGGTTGCGACCATCGAGTGACTTCGGCTGTTGCCGAAGGCAGGTCCTTTACCGCAGCTGTGACAAAGCTTGGCCATCGAGTGAGGCAGTGTAGCGATCAGCGACGCGGTCGCGGATCGCGCTGCGGCGCCGGTTGGCGCTGGGGTAGCTGGCGTGACCTCGCCGGGGGCTTGTTTTCTAGCCCGCCAGGTCCTCGTAGGCGACGCGAACTAGCGCCAGCATCGGGGAGTGGCAGTCCGCCGCCGCGTGTTGGATCGCTTGGAGGCTCGCGCCTACCGTCATCATGGTCGTCGTCGTCCTGCCACCAATCGCGACCATCCTGGGGGCGCGCGCCGCCAAGACGAACGAGCATCGTCAGCAAGATTACGACCGCACCGACGTGCGAAAGGGCGCTGATTAGAAAGGCGATCTGCTGACCGGTCATCCTGACGACAGCCTAGCGCTGGGTGAGCGATACCGCTAGGCGCCGGAGAGGTCGTCTAGCTGCTTATTGACCCGCGCCAGCGCAATTACCGCTTCAGCTGCGTTGCGTCCACTGTCACGAGTTCCTCCGCCGGATCGTTCGAGCGCTTGCTCCATTGTCTCGACCGTGAGAACACCGAAGGAGCACGGCACTCCTGTCTCGAGCGCAACTGCGCCGATACCGCGTGCGCTCTCTGCGCAGACATAGTCGTAGTGGTCGGTTTCGCCGCGAATCACGGCGCCCAGGCAGATCACACCTGCGTACAAGCCCGTCTCGGCGCACAACTTTGCCGCCAAAGGCAGCTCAAATGCGCCCGGTACCTCGAAGCACTGCGCCGCGTCGAACCCTTCATCCGCTAGCGCTGCCTGCGCACCTGCCGTCAGCCTCTCTGCCAGATCGCTATAGAACTGCGCGCAGACGATCGCGAATTGATCAGCCATCGTCGGAGCTGTCCCTCTCGCGCTCGGCGTGAATCATCTCCTGATCAAGATTGAGGCCTTGGTGGTGCAGAGTGTGGCCCATGCGACGTCTCTTGGTCTCGAGGTATGCGACGTTGTGCTCGTTGGCGCTCTCTTCTATCGGGATCTGCTCCGAGACCGAAAGGCCATAGCCCTCAAGACCGTGAATCTTCTTCGGGTTGTTGGTCAAAATGCGGATTGAACTGAGCCCAAGGTCGACGAGAATTTGAGCACCGATTCCATAGTCGCGGAGGTCTGCGGGTAAGCCGAGCTGGAGGTTGGCATCGACCGTGTCGTAACCCTCCTCCTGCAGCTTGTAGGCGCGTAGCTTGTTGAGGAGGCCGATCCCGCGACCCTCCTGAGCGAGGTATAGAAGGACGCCCTGTCCCTCGGCCTCAATCATCGCGAGTGCTGACTCCAACTGCTCTCCGCAGTCGCAGCGCAGCGAATGGAAGACATCCCCTGTGAGGCACTCGGAATGGACCCGGACGACTACATCCGAGGCCCCGTCGACTTCGCCCTTGACGAGTGCGACGTGGTGCTTGTCATCGACCAGCGAGCGGTAGCCAACGACCGTGAAGTCGCCGAAGGCGGTCGGCATCGTCGTCGAGACGACGCGCTCGACGAGCTTATCGTTCTTGCGGCGGTAGGCGATCAGATCAGCGATCGTCAACATCTTCAGTTCGTGCAGTTCGCAGTAAGCCTTCAGATCATCGACGCGGGCCATCGAACCGTCGTCGTTCATGATCTCGCAGATAACTCCCGACGGTGTGCAGCCGGCGAGGCGGGCCAAATCGACGCTCGCTTCGGTGTGGCCGGTGCGCTCTAGGACGCCTCCCGGCTTAGCCTTCAGCGGGTTTACGTGGCCGCCCTTAACGATCGCTTCAGGGCCATTCTCGGGATCGCTTGCAACGCGAATTGTTTGAGCCCTGTCGGCCGCGCTAATTCCCGTCGTAACGCCCTCGCGTGCCTCGATCGTGACCGTGAATGGAGTCTCATACGGCGTCTCGTTCTTGGCTGTCATCAACTCAAGGTCTAGCTCTGCGCAGCGCTCAGGAGTCAAGGCGAGGCAGATCCAACCGCGCGCAAATTTAGCCATGAAGTTGATCGCCTCTGGCGTTACGTGCTCGGCGGCCATAACCAAGTCGCCTTCGTTTTCGCGGTCCTCGTCATCGACTACGACGATCATCTTGCCCGCAGCAATTTCGGCCAGAGCCTCATCAACCGTCGCGAAGCGATATTCGGTATCTGCTGGGTTACTCACTTGGCTTCTCAACCAGCCTCTCGACGTACTTAGCGACAATGTCGACCTCAATGTTAAGGATCGTGCCCAGTTCGGCGAGCGCGAGGTTAGTGCGCTGCAACGTTTCGGGAATCAACCAAAGCTCAAATCCGTTCTCGTTAACGATCGAAACCGTCAGCGAGACACCATCTACGGCAACCGATCCCTTCTCGACGACGTACCTCAGCAGTTCGCCGGGGACACTGAGGCTGAGGACTCGCGCGATGCCTTCGTCGCGTATAGCTTCGACGCGCGCAACACCATCAACGTGGCCCTGGACAATGTGCCCGCCGAGGTGCGCGTTGGCGCGAAGCGGAAGTTCGAGATTGACGGCCGAGCCAGCGTCGGCGGCCCCTAGCGAGGTGCGGCTGAGGGTCTCGTTCATCGCGTCGGCGCTGAAGCTGTCGCCATCGATCGTCGTCGCCGTTAAACAGACGCCGTTGACAGCGACCGAGTCGCCCTCGCTCAGGTCGCCCGCCAACTTCGTGCGGATCGTGAAGCGGGCACCATGATCATCGCGCGCAACCGCGACAATTTCGCCCAGATCTTCTACTAAGCCGGTAAACATCGTTCACCACTCTCGCAGCCGTGCGCTGAGCAACACGTCGTCTGCAACCAGCTCGGTCGTAAGCGAGACCGCCCTAGTTGCTTCCGCGATCGCCGAGGCACCCATTCCTTCGATCGGATCGCGTGCGCTGGCGCCGCCGATCACGAGCGGGGCGACGAAGAGACGAAGCTCGTCAATTTCACCTGCATCGAAGAATGCGCCAGCGAGATGCGGCCCGCCCTCCAGCAGCATTGAGGTAACCGGCCGATCGAGAGCTCCTAGCTGCGCGAGCGCGTCGCTGACGCGAAGCGGCTCATTCTCGCCGCTGACAGAGAGCACATGCGCGCCAGCGGTTTCAAGCGCTTCGACGGCGCTTCGCGGTGCGGCCCGCGAGACGATCACGATCAGCTCGACCTCCGGCGCCTGCTCAACCAGCTGTGAGTCAAGTGGTAGCCGTGCTTCAGAGTCAAAGACAATTCGGCGCGGCTGCCGCTGCGAACCTGGCAGCCTGACAGTTAGCTGCGGATCATCAGCGATCGCCGTGCCGATGCCGACCGCCACTGCATCAACCTCGGAACGCCATTGGTGGACCTTCTCGCGACTGCTGGCATCGGAAATCCACTGCGAGTCACCTTCACGCGTGGCCACCTTGCCGTCGAGGCTCATCGCCGACTTGAAGAGCACCCAAGGCTTGCCGCTGCGAGCGTGCTTGCGAAAGCCCTGATTCTCGAGCCGCGCAGCCTCCGCGAGATCACCGGCGGCGACCTGCACATCAACTCCCTCATCGCGAAGGATCCCAAGCCCGCGGCCGTTGGCCTTGTCGCTCGGGTCGTCGCTAGCTACAACGACGCGGCTGATGCCCGCCGCGAGGATTGCGTCGGTGCAGGGCGGCTGCTGGCCCTGATGGCAACAGGGTTCAAGAGAGAGGTAGAGCGTTGCTCCGCGCAAGTCGTCCGGGTCACACGCCGCAATCGCGTTTAGCTCCGCGTGCGCCTCCCCATAGCGTTGATGCCAGCCTTCACCGAGCAGCTCGCCGCCCTTCACGATCACGGCGCCGACCTGCGGGTTTGGGCTCACGTCGCCTAGCCCATTTCTGCCGAGCTCGATCGCTCGGCGCAGATACTCCTGATCGACTGTTGAAAGCTGTTCATCCATCAAGGCTGAGGATAGGCACAGGGCGGCCGCGCGCTAGCTGCAACGCCCATATACCGCGTAAAGCTCGTTTGATGCGATCGGCTGGTAACCATCGGGAGGAAGATTGCGCAGCGCATCCTCAGAGGTCGGGTGCTCTGGATCAAGGCCACCGCGAAGGAAGACGGAGCGCCCTGCCGCAAGCAGAACAATCCCATTCTTAACGTTCGCCGAGGACGCTAGGTCGCTGCGCGCGAGGACGCGATCGGCGGGTAGGTCCATGATCCAGCGCACGCTTGGAATCAGGCGGTGGTTGCTCGTCAACACGGGACCACACTTTGCCGCCGCACGGACATCTGGACGGTCGAGCAGGCTGGTCAGCGCGGGGACAGAATCACCGCGGAAGCGCAGCTCCGAAACAAGCCTTCCTACGTCGACGCGCAGCGCCGTCCAGACGATGATGAAGACGATCCCGATTCCCGAAGCCGTTGCCCATCCAGTCCTCAGCCCACCCTTGTTGAGCAGAGTGAAACCAGCCGCAGAGAATGCCGCGAAAAGCATCAGAATCACGACTGGGAGCAGCAGGTAGCGGTTGATCACCGAGAAACCGCCGAGGCTGAGCAGGAGGAACGTCCCAAGGCCAATCACGAGCAGTGCCAGCGGGACGCGGCTGCGACGAGGTGCCATCACGGCCGCCAATACTGCTCCGATCACGCCGACAATCAGTACCGGCAGCTTCAGCAGCTGCTGCATGAACAGCAGAGTCTGTTTAGGGATCTCAGCGATCCCTTTCTGACGGCCTAGCTCTTCGGAGACTGTCGTCGTGTGGTTCTGCGAGAAGAGCGGGTCGCCGGTGACGATGTAATCGGTCGCAGTCCAGATCAGCGGCGCGCTGGCAACAATTAGTGCGCTGGTAAAGCGCTCCCGCCAGCTCAGCACCGGGAATAGCCAGAGCCAATAGAGCCCAGCGATAATCCACGCTTCCGGCCTAAGCAGCCCGGCCAGCGTGAGCAGGACGAGCACCGGCGTTCCTCGCCTCGTCTTAGCTGACTCCATCGACGCGGCCCAGAGCAGCAGCGCCAGATAAGGAATGTCGATGTAGCCGCGTGCAGCGAGGAACGGAAAGTCGAACCTTGTACAGATGACGACTGCCGCTGCAATTCCAACCAGCTTCGTGAAGGTCTCGCGGCCGAGCCGGTAGAGACCAGCAACCATCACGATGAACGAACCGAGCGTGGCCAGCAGCATCAGGCGATCGCCGGCGCGGCCAAAGAGCGCAAAGAACGCGCCGAATATGAGGCCTAGCGGATGTTCGGTGGGGGCGCGGTAGGCACCAAACGAAGGAAGATCGCCATGCAGAAGCTCGCGTCCCCAGAGCAGCGAGTAAGTCGCGTCGTAACTGGTGTAACTGGGGAAGGTGAAAGTCCCGACAGCAACGGTGACCGACAGCAGCACGAGCAGGATCGTCGGCCACGGCAGCGAGGCGACTCGAGCGGTTATCGATGAAGGGGCAGTGGTCACGTTGATCGCAGCGCGGACTCCTAGGGGTCATCCGGCCGCACCGGATACTACGGGTCGGCCTTGCGGATCAGCAGTAATGGTTGCGCCGTTTCATCGCTGCACCCCGTGACGCGTACGATTAGCCGTCGATGAAGCTGATCATTCAAATCCCGTGCCTCAACGAAGAGGAGACCTTGCCAGCGACTCTGGCCGACCTCCCACGCCAGATCGATGGCATCGACACGGTCCAGTGGCTGATCATCGATGACGGGTCTAGCGACGCGACCGTTGAGGTAGCGCGTGCCAACGGCGTTGACCACATAGTCAGGCTGACGAACAACAAAGGGCTAGCGGCTGGCTTCCAAGCTGGGCTCGATGCGTGCCTGAAGCTTGGCGCCGACGTGATCGTCAATACCGACGCCGACAACCAATACTTCGGCGGTGACATCGCAAAGCTGGTCGAGCCGATCGTCGCCGGCCGCGCCGACATGGTTGTCGGCGATCGCCAGACAGACACGATCGAGCACTTCTCGCCGCTCAAGAAGCGGCTGCAGAAATTTGGTTCGTGGGTCGTACGTCAAGCCTCTGAGACTGAGATTCCTGACACCACGTCCGGATTCCGCGCTTACAACCGCGAGGCGGCGCTGCAGATGGCCGTCGTCTCACGCTTCACTTACACGCTTGAGACGATCATCCAAGCTGGCAAGCTGCTCGTCGCGGTCGAGGATGTACCGATCCGCACCAACCCCAAGACTCGTGAGTCACGCCTCTTCCCATCGACGTGGTCATACGTTCGCCGCAACGGCATCTCGATCTTCAGGATCTACTCCCAGTATGAGCCGATGCGGGTATTCGCGACGGCAGCGATCGTGCTTGTCATCGCCGCATTGATTCCGTTCACGAGATTCTTCGCCGCCTGGGTTCAGGGCGACGGCGCCGGCCATGTCCAGTCGCTGCTCTTCGGGACGGTGCTCTTCAACGCTGCGGTCGTGATGGGCGCGCTTGCAGTGATCGGTGACCTGCTCCACGCCCAACGGATAATGAGCCAGAGGATCTTCGAGCGCGTCCGCCGCGTCGAACTGGAACTCGGTGTGCCCCCCTCCCATTACGAGGCGGGCAGCGGCGAGCGTGAAACGATCCCACGATGAAGACGAAGGTCACCGTAGATAGCGAAGGGACGGTCACCGGCAACACCTACGACAAGTACGGCTCGACAAATCCGGTTGTCCGCCGCCTGATGGCGAGCTTCCACCGCGATCTCGACGCCTGTTACGCGGTGGCATCGCCAACTTCGATCCTCGACATCGGCTGCGGCGAGGGGATCCTGACGCACGAATGGGCGGGGCGGCTGGGCATCGGCGGTCGGATCGTCGGCACCGACCTCGACGACCCGCTGCTCCACGCCCAGTGGGAGCACCGCAGGGCGCCAAACTTGGAGTACCGCGTGATGAAAGGCGAACGCCTGGAGTTCGCCGACAACGAATTTGACACGGCGACCGCGATCGAGGTGCTCGAGCATGTCGCGGACCCAGAGCTGGTGCTCTCAGAGATGGCGAGATGCGCGCAACGTTGGCTACTCGTGTCGGTACCGCGGGAGCCTCTGTGGCAGATAACTAACCTTGCGCGCGGCGCATACTGGAGTGACCTGGGCAACACGCCGGGCCACGTAAACCACTGGTCTAGCCGCTCCTTCCGACGCTTGATTTCTAGTTACGGGACAGTTGTTGAGCTACGCCATCCATTCCCCTGGATCATGGCGGTAATCCGTCTCGATGGCTGATCAACTCAAAGCTGACGCAGGCTCCGAGCAGAACCAGTCCAGCTACGTCGATGGAGCGAGGGTGCTCGCGGTTGGAGTAGGCGCGACGGGGCTGCTCACATTCACTTACTTCGCGCTCTCGTCGCACCTGCTGTCGGCCAGCCAGTACGGCGAGCTCAGCGTCCTCTGGGCGGCTCTCTTCATCGTCATCTCGGTCATCTACAGACCGATCGAGCAGCTCCTTTCACGGACGATTGCCGACCGCCGGGCCCGCGGCGCGCTCCACGGCCACCCGCTGCGCGGCCCGATCATCATCCAAACAGCCTTCGCACTTGGCTTCCTGGCAGTCACGCTGATCCTTAGACCGCAGATAGAGAACCTTTTTGGCGGCTCGGTGACTCTCTATTGGATCTTTGTCTGCGCAACGTTGGCTTACGCAGCCAGCTACTTTGCGCGAGGCTACTTCGCCGGGCACCAGTGGTTTGTGCTCTACGGCGGCCTGATGCTTTTTGAATCCTGCGCGCGAGTCTGCTTCCCACTGGCAGTGCTCGTTGGCATCACCAGCGGCCAAGACGCAATTGCGCTCGGCATCTTCGCGGCCCCGGTCGCATCGCTGCTGGTAGTGCCGTGGGCGATTGCCAGGCACGCGCGACTTGATAACGGCGCGCCGCCAATTGAAGTCAGTGCCGTTGCTGGCAGCAGCGTCGGCTTCGCCGCATCGGTCGCTGTAGTTCAGCTAAGCGAGCAGACACTGCTCAATGCTGGCGTGTTGGTGGCCGATTCGGTTGCAGGGGCTGCAACGGCCGGGGCCGTTTTCAGCGTCCTTCTGATCACGCGGGCGCCGCTCCAGCTCTTCCAATCGATTCAGACGACGCTGCTGCCTCATCTAACTGGCCTCGAGGCGACGGAGGGCGGCGAGGAGTTCTCGAAGGCGATCAAAGTGACCGTCCGTGCAATCGCGGGCTTCGCTGCGGTGTCGGCGCTAGTAATGGTTGTCGCTGGCCCGTTTGTGATGCAAGTGCTGTTCGGCGACGACACCACCTACGGTCGCTGGGGGCTAGCAGCAGTCGCTCTCGGAATGGGTTTCCACCTCACAGCAGGGACGCTTAATCAGGCAGCGCTAGCGCGCGGTCAAGCGCGGGCCGCGGGCGTCATCTGGGCACTAATGGCGATTGTATTTACGGCTTGGATGTTCGTTCCGCTCGTATCTTCTGTGCTGCTCCGCGCCGAGCTTGGCTACCCGGCAACGACGCTGATCCTGAGCCTCCTGCTTTACGCCCTCTATCGGCAACCGAAGGGCGCCGACGGTGAGCTAGTCCCGGTCCGTAGCAGCGTTGAGGATGTCGTTGAAGGCAGCGACGGGATCCTCGTGACCAAAGATCGCGGAGCCGGCAACTAGCCGATTTGCTCCCGCCGCGACGCATAGCCCCGCAGTAGCTCGGTCCACTCCGCCGTCGACTTCGAGCACAACGTCGGGCCCGATGATCGCTCGCAGCCGTGTGATCTTCTCAACCGAACTCGGGATGAACTTTTGCCCGCCCCAGCCTGGGTTAACCGTCATGCAGAGTGCCTGGTCGAGCTGCACCTCTTCATAGATTGCAAGTGGCGTGGCGGGGTTGACCGCCAGGCCAGCAGCGCAACCGTGATCGCGGATTAAGGCCAAGGTGTAGTCGACCGCGGAGGTCGCTTCGGCGTGAACGATGATCGTCTTTGCGCCGGCCACGGCGAATGCTTCGACCTGGGTTTTCTCGGGGCTCTCGACCATCAAGTGGACCTCGAGATCGACGTCAAGGTCGCGCAGCGCCTCGCAGACCTGAGGACCCATCGACAGCGGCGGAACAAAGTGACCATCCATCACGTCAACGTGGATCGTTTTGGCGCCGGCTGTTTGTATTAGCTGGACCTGCTGGCGCAGTTCACCAAAGTCGGCTGACAGGATCGATGGGGCGACTTCCACGGTCATCACTAAACCTCCACCAACATTGAAGTACCGCAGTGCGAACACTGCGTAGTCGCAGTACTCGACATGCGGACAATTGTTTGATGCTCACCGCAGCCCGGGCAGACAGAGCGCAGCTCATAGCGGTGCAGGCAGTAAACACAGCGATAGCGTCCCGGCACGGTCGTGGCCCTCAGCCACGGCTCGTTACAAGAGGGGCATTCGAGGCCAACCGAGATCTCCGACATCGCGAGGAGAATAGAACGCCGCGCCACGGAAAAGCGAACGGAGTCATTCGTTACGGCCGCGCTGAAAGTCCTGCCAGCTCATCTCACGGGAACCCGGCGGCACGACGCGGTCGTAGATCAGCTCGCCATCTGACAGCCGTGCGCTTCGGACCCCGAGCATCGTCCCGTCATCGAGCAGAGCCCTAGCGCCAATGTGCGGTGACAGGGCGCGCACGATTCTCTCGCGCTCATCGGCGCTCATCGCTGGGTCGAGGATCCTGTCCGCCGAGCTGATCTTTTCGGCGTAGCAGGCCAGTGAATCGTCCTGCTCCTTAAAGACCCTGGGCTGATCTAACAGCTCAGCGAGCAGCTCGCCGCCGATCTGCTCGAGCCGTGATGAAAGCGAGCCGAAGTCGTCATCGTCATTGATTGGCGTGCTGCGCGTAGCGCAGACCGGACCACTGTCGAGTCCTTCCGTTAGTCGCATTATCGACACTCCGGTCTGCCGATCGCCAGCGATGATCGCCCGTTCGATTGGAGCTGCTCCGCGCCAACGCGGAAGCAACGACGGGTGGAGGTTCAAGACCTCGTAGTCAGAGAGCAGCGGCTCGTCGATCATCGCCCCGTAAGCGCAGACCAGCAGCAGCTCCGGTTGCGCCTCGGCGATCAGGCTTCGACTCGCCTCGTCGTTGATCTCGGTCGGCTGCGCAACGCTGATCCCGAGCTCGCGGGCCAACTCGGCGACCGGCGGTGCGGTCAGCTTGCGGCCCCTCCCGGCAGGTCGGTCGGGTCTAGTGATCACCAGTTGCGGCGCGGCCCCCGCATCAACTAGATGCTGTAGGACGTTGGCAGCGAACCGTGCCGTGCCGATATAAACCGTCCGCATCTCTATTCACTGTCCTAGAAGCCTGCGCCGAGGTCACGTAGCGTCCGCATTGCTTCACGGCGCTGCCCTCGTGACGCACGGTCGATGATCAAGACCCCGTCGAGATGGTCGACCTCATGCTGAATCACGCGGGCTTCGAGACCGCCCGCTTGGAACGCCACCGCCACTCCAAATTGGTCATGGGCGCTGACGCGAATCTCCGCCGGCCGCGTCACCTCAACGACAACATGTGGAAGGCTCAGGCAACCCTCTTCAAAGGTCTCCTGATCGTCCGAAGTCCACTCGATGACGGGGTTGACGAGCGTCTGCACTGGGCCATCGTCGTCGATTCTGTAAACCAAAAAGCGGCGCAGAAGTCCGACCTGGTTGGCTGCCAGCCCAACGCCAACGGCCTCTTCCATAAGCAGGCCCATTCGCTCAACCTCGGCGCGAAGCGGCGCATCAAACTCTTCAACGTCGACGGCCTTCGACTTCAGGACAGGGTCACCAAATTTACGCACGTGGCGGAGCGCCGCCTGACGCCGAGCCAACATCTCGGGATCGAGCTCGGGCGGCTCGCGGCGCAGCTCCTCGGCATCTGTTTGGTGTTCAGGGCTCATCGATCGAAACTAGATCCTAGACGGCGAAGCGTCCTCTATTGCGGTTCGACGTCGACAGAGATCGACACCGACTTCTGCCCGCGCAGCTTGGCGTTCTTGGCGACCGCCAGATTTACGGCCGCTACGGCCGCCGCACGATCGTCGGCTTTGATCACGAGCTGCGAACGCTCCCGGCCACGGAGCCGGAAGAGCGGAGCCGGCCCAAGCGAGCCTGGGAGCTGCTGCTGAAGCGCGCTCGCGCTCTCCTGAGCGGCGCCGCCAACCGCGGACGAGCAGACGATCCGTATCAACGTCGAAAAGGGCGGGTAGCGAAGTGCTTCACGGCGGTCCAGTTCTCCAGCCAAGAATGCTGGCGCGTCGTGCTGCGCCGCGAGCACTAATGCTGGCGCGTCGGGTGTGAAGGTTTGCACTATGACCCTCCCCCGTGCCTCGCCTCTCCCACTACGGCCTGCCAGCTGCGTTACTAGCGAGAAGGTCCGCTCCTCAGCGCGGAAATCAGGGAATCGCAGGGTTTGGTCGGCATCTACGACGACTCCTAACTCAACGTCAGGAAAGTCATGGCCTTTGGCGACGACCTGAGTGCCAAGCAGGATTCCCACATCGGCCTGCTCGAATTCACTCAGGACGGCGCCGGCATCGCCGGAGTCGCCGTCGAGACGGAATACACGGCCAGGTAACTCCGTCTCTAAGCGCTCTGTGCCAGTTCCGTGCCGCGCTATTGAGATAGATCCGCACTGCGGGCAGCGCTCTGGGACGCGTTCACGGTGGCCGCAGTGGTGGCAGGAGATCGTGCCGCTGGCACGGTGCAGGACCAGCGTCACATCGCACGAAGGGCATTCCCACGCGTGGCCGCAGCTCGAACAGCTCAGGTAGTTCGACCAGCCACGGCGGTTGAGTAGAACAATCGACTTCTTGGAATCAACGAGGGCCTGGTAGGTCGAAGCATGAAGCGACGCGCTAGAGCCACGCATGTCGACAATCTCAACTTCAGGTAGCGCCATCCGATCGACACGGGTAGGCAGAGTCAACCTCCGAAGTCGCTGCCAGCTCTCAGCGCGCGGAGTCGCACTCCCGGCTACCAGCACTGCACCGTGATCTTCGGCTCGGCGTGCAGCAACGTGCCGCGCGTCGTAGCGCGGGTCGGAGTCGTTTTTATAACTGCTGTCGTGTTCCTCGTCGACGACGATCAGGCCGATGTTGCTCAGCGGCGCAAAGACTGCCGAGCGCGCACCGATACAAATCTGCGCTTCGCCGCTACGGAGTCTCATCCATTCGTCGTATCGCTCACCGGCAGTGAGCTTTGAGTGGATCACCGCCACGGTCTCGCCGAAGCGAGCGATGAAGCGCGAGATGATCTGCGGCGTGAGAGCGATCTCGGGCACCAAAATGAGCACGCTGCGATTGCGTTTCAATACCTCAGCGGCGACCCGCAGATAGACCTCTGTTTTGCCGGATCCAGTCACGCCGTGGAGGAGGATCTGCTCCCCGGGGTCAGCGGCGAGCAGAGCAGCTACCGCTTCTACCTGCTCTGCGGTTAAGTCCGGGCCTTCGGCCCCAGCCTTCGGACCGACCTCGGCGTGGAGAGGCGCGCGGCGTTGCGCCTGAGCCTCTAGCGTCACAAAGCCGCGACCTTCAAGCCGACGCAGCGCCGATAGCTCCGAACCCGCGAGCCGCGGCAACGTCGATAGCAGCGCACGCTGGTTATCGGTCAATCGATCTGACGGCTGCGGCTGACGCGCGGCGCTCGCAAAGAGTGCCGAACGTTCACGAACGCCCTTAGGCGGCAGCATCAGTGAAAACGCTCGCGCCGGCGTCGAGCAGTACTGATCTGCAATCCAGGGAGCGAGCGCAACTAGATCTGCGGGGAGCGATGCGGCAAATACCTCGATCGGATCGAGCAGCTCATGCTCTGATGAGTCCTTCAGCGCCGTTACTACAGCGATCAGCTCACGCTTGCCGAAGCGGACACCGAGCACCGAACCAACTTCTACCCCGTCAGGGCAGTTGTAATCAAATGGCCCTCGCAGCGCGCGAGCCGTGGTGATCGGCTCGACTTGAGCGACTTTGGGCACAGCGGCGACGATAGAGCGAGCGCGGGATGGTGCAACGACGCCCCCGTCGCCCTCGGCCGCTAGGTTTCCGTCTATGGAGATGCACAGCGGCGAAGAGGTGATCTACAGCGGCCATCCGAGTTGGCGGTCGATCAAAGCCTTCTACCTGACCGGCTTCGCGATCGCCCTCGCGGTCGGATTCATCTGCTGGCTCATCTTTAGCCCTCTCGAGGCAATTGCTGTATTCGCGGTGATCCTCGCCGTCACCGTCGCGGCCGGGCTAGTCAAGCGCATCTTCACGGTCTATACGATCACCAGCGATCGCCTCTCAATTCAGCGCGGTGGCCTTTCAAAGCGGGTCGAGCAGACGCGGATCGACCGCGTTCAAAACGTCTCGACGACCCAGTCAGCCTTTGATCGCCTCTTCAAGGTAGGGACCGTCGACTTCGACACGGCCGGCAGCGACGGCGCGAGCCTGCGGTTCGAAGGCGTTGACGATCCACCTGCGGTCGCGGCAGCGATAGACAGAGCGCAGAGGCTTCACAGCGAGCGTGCGCAGGGCTCAGCTGGCGTCAGCGACGGGCTCTAGTCAGGACTTCGCTGCGGCCCGAAGCGCCTCAGCGCGATCGGTCCGCTCCCAACTGAAAGTCTCACCGTCGCGACCAAAGTGCCCGTAGGCAGCGGTCGCTGAATAGATCGGGCTATGCAGGCTCAGATACTCGCGGAAGGCCGCCGGGCGAAGGTCAAAGTTCTCAGCGACGAGCTTGTTGAGTGCCGACGGCTCGATCGTCTCGGTACCGAAGGTTTCAACCATCACCGAGACTGGGTGGGCTACGCCTATCGCGTAAGCGACCTGCACTTCGGCGCGCTCAGCGAGCCCTGCAGCGACGATGTTCTTGGCGACATAGCGGGCTGCGTAAGCGGCTGAACGGTCAACCTTCGACGGGTCTTTGCCCGAGAATGCACCACCGCCGTGGCGGGCCATTCCGCCGTAGGTGTCGACGATAATCTTGCGACCCGTCAGGCCACAATCGCCCACCGGCCCACCGATCACAAAGTTGCCGGTCGGGTTAACAAGAAGGTCTTCGCGCAGCTGCTTGGCGTCGTACATGCCCTCCGGTAGCACCGGAACCACGACGTTGTTCCAAAGATCTTCAGCGATCCGGCCATCGGGCGTGTCGGCGTCTTCGTCGTGCTGGGTCGAGATCAGCACCTTCTCGATCGCGACTGGACGATTCTCAACGTAACGAACGGACACCTGCGTCTTACCGTCCGGACGCAGATAGTCGAGGGTTCCATCCTTGCGGACTTCGGTAAGACGTTCAGCGAGCCGGTGAGCAAGGTGCACCGGAAGCGGCATCAGGCTTTCGGTCTCGTTGGTCGCATATCCGAACATCATTCCCTGGTCTCCAGCTCCGGCCTTGTCGAGCGGATCATCGTCACCTTCTCGCGCTTCGAGGGCCTCATCGACACCTTGCGCGATGTCGGCCGACTGCTGCCCGAGGTGGTTGAGCACTACAACGAGATCGGCGTCGAAACCCTCGTCAAAGCCGACATATCCGATCTGACGGATCTTCTCGCGCACGATCTTGTCGACATCAATCTTTGAAACGTCAAACGAGGTTTCACCGGCAACGACGACGAGATTGTTATTGACGAGCGTCTCGCAGGCCACCTTCGCAAACGAATCCTGCTCGAGAATTGCGTCGAGGATTGCGTCAGAGATCTGGTCAGCGACCTTGTCGGGGTGGCCTTCTGTGACCGATTCGGAGGTGAACAGGTAGTTAGTGTCTTGGCTCATAGACATCGCAGCGTAGCGACCCGAGCACCGCCCACCGGAAGTGATCCTGCAGGTGCTGCGCTGCTAGCGCTCAGAGCGGCGTTGTTTGCGCTCGTGGATATCGATGATCAGCGGGACGCCATCGAGGCCGTAGCGGGCGCGCATCCGGTTCTCAAGGAAGTAGGCGTAATCTCGCGTGACCCGATTACGCCGGTTGACTTGGAGCGAAAACCTTGGCGGTGAATCCTCAATCTGGGCGAGGTAGAGCAGCTTGAGGCGCTTCCCTTGACGCGCCGGCGGCTGGCGTTCGGCGACAACCTCTGCGAGGAAGCGGTTCAGTTGCGGGGTCGGGATCCGTTCGGCTCGACGATCTCCCAGCGCGACAGCTTCGTCTAACACTCGGGTTACATGACGACCGTCCTTTGCGCTGATCGTCATCAGTTTTGGCCTCAGCCGCAGCTTCTTCGAGACCTTTGCGCGCTCGTGGTCTAGCGCGTCCTCGTCGAGCGGCGTCAGATCCCACTTATTCAGCGCCATCAGAGTCGCGCAGCCTTCCTGCATCGCCAGTTCGGCGATCCGCATGTCCTGAGAGGTGACGCCGTCTGCCGCGTCGCAGATCACGAGTGCGACGTCAGCGCGCTCAACTGCGCGCTGCGATCGAAGCACCGTGTAGTACTCCAAGCTGTCGGAGAGCTTCGACTGTCGTCGCATACCCGCAGTGTCGATCAAAGTCAGTTTGCGATCGCCGACCTCGATTGGCATGTCGATCGCGTCTCGAGTCGTGCCAGCAACATCGCTGACGATCGTCCTTTCGGAGCCGACAATCTTGTTCACAAGCGTTGACTTTCCGACGTTTGGACGACCAATGATTGCGAGGCGAATCGGCTGATCCTGCGGCTGGCCTTCATTTTCGTCCGCTGGCGGCAGCATCGCGACAATCCGATCAAGTAAATCGCCGCTCCCAAGCCCCTGTGCGGCCGAAACCGAGATCGGTTCACCGAGCCCGAGGCGATGGAACTCGGCTGCTAACGGCACGTCCGAGAGGACGTCTGTCTTGTTTGCGGCTAGCAACACCGGTAACCCAGAGCGGCGAAGAAGATCGGCCATCTCCTCGTCGCCGGGGCGCAGGCCACTCTTTACGTCGACGACGAGCACTGCCAGCTGTGCTTCATCCAAGGCGGCCGTTGCTTGATCGCGGATCGAACCGGCAATCGGGTCGGGGTCGAGCAGGTCCATCCCCCCGGTGTCAACCAAAGTGAAGCTGCGTCCATTCCATTCGCAGTCGAGCTCCTTGCGGTCGCGCGTGACGCCGGCGCGTTCATCGACAACGGCCTCGCGCGAGCCGCTGAGACGGTTGACGAGCGAGCTCTTGCCAACATTTGGGTAACCGACAATCGCTACGCGCAGGCTCACTGCGGGCCCCCGCCGTTAATCGCCGCATTGGCAAGCTCGGCGATCTGTGTGATCACTTCGTCTGCGCTAAGAGTTGTCGTATCCAATTGGACGGCATCCCCGGCCGCTACCAGCGGCGAGAGCGAACGCTCACCGTCGCGGCGGTCGCGGTCCTGCTGCTCGGCGAGAATCTCACTGAGATCACGGCCAGTCTGCTCAGCGCGCCGTCGAGCGCGTTCCTGAGGGTCTGCCGTCAAGAAGATCTTCAGCTCGGCGTGCGGGGCAATTACGGTCCCGATGTCGCGTCCTTCAGCGACCCAGTCACCTTCGGCAAGCAGCGCTGCTTGCCGAGTCGCCATAGCGGCGCGCACCGAAGCTTCTGCCGCTACCTCCGATGCCAGCTCCGTCACTTCAGGCGTGCGAATCGCATCACTGACGTCCTCCCCATTCAGCGTGATCGCATCGTCCAGCTCGATCTTTAGTGAATCGAGATCGCAGTCAGCGTCGCGTATCCTTGCCAGTGCCACGCAGCGATACATCGCGCCGGTGTCCAAATAAGTGAAGCTAAGCGTCTGCGCCACGGCGCGCGCAACGGTTGATTTGCCTGCCCCAGCGGGCCCGTCTATCGCCACAATCATCGGACTGAACGTAGCGGGCTGACGAATCTCAGCGCAGCGCAGCGATGTCGTCAAGGAAGTTCGGGTATGAAACCGCAGCAGCCTCAACGCCCTCTACCTCAACGCCTTCTCGTGACGCTAAACCTGCCACGACTCCGAGCATCGCGATGCGATGATCGCCTCCAGCCTCTACGTGGCCACCGCGCAGCGAGCCGCTGCCAACGACTACCAGGCCGTCATCGGTCGCCTCAGCCTCGCCCCCCAGATCATTGAGCGCCGTGACGACGGCGTCGATCCGGTCGGATTCCTTCAGCCTCAGTTCAGCAGCTCCCTCAATACGCGTTTCACCTTCAGCGAAGCAGGCCATCAGCGCGACAAGTGGCAGCTCATCAACTGCGAGTGGTACCTCGTCTGCCTTGACAGTCGTCGGCTTCAGGGGCCCCGCAGTAACGTCGACGTCGCTGACCGGTTCATTCTGCGCGATCGCGCCATCTTTGGAGCGTGTTTCAAGGTCGGTGATTATCACCGCGCCCATCCGCTTAGCGATCTCGATAAAACCACTGCGCGTCCAATTGACCGAACAGTTTTCTACCAGCAAGCGTGAGCCCGGCACCAAGACGGCGGCGGCGATCGCGAAGGCCGCGGAGGAAGGATCGCTCGGAATGTCGAGTTGATCCGGAAGGCTCAGTTCGTCGGTCGGGAAGATCGTTATTTGGTCTCGCTCTCGCGAAATCTTTACGCCGGCGCCAGCCAAGAGACGCTCGGTGTGATCGCGGCTTGGCTGTGGCTCAGTGATTGTTGTCGGGCCTTCAGCGATCAACGCTGCAAGGCAGATGCAGGACTTGACTTGCGCACTGGCGACAGGCAGCAGATAGTCGATTCCAGTCAGCTTCTGACCATCGACCGTGAACGGAGCGAAGCGCTTCTCAGTAGCCGTAATCTCAGCGCCCATCAAGTGCAGCGGCTCGGCGATCCTGTCGATCGGCCGTCGGCGAATCGACGCGTCGCCATCGAGCTCAAAGCTCGACCCTTGCTGCCCAGCTAGCCAGCCAGGAAGAAGACGGATCAAGGTTCCTGCGTTGCCTACATCTATCGCCGCTTCTGGGACCTGCGCGTTGCGCAGCCCGGTGCCACGAATCATCAGCCCTTCGGAGCGACGCTCAACTAAAGCCCCCAACTGTGTGATCGCCTCAAGCGTTGAGAGCGTGTCGGCGGCGTCGAGGTAGTTCGTAATCAGTACTGGCTCGTCGGCCATCGCGGCGAGAATCGCTGCGCGGTGCGAGATCGACTTGTCTGCAGGGGCGGTCAGCCTTCCTTTGATCCGGGAGGCCGGCTCAACAAAGAGCTTCACAGGACAGGCAGCCCGAGCTGGTCGAGGCATTCGCTCGCTGCAACCGCCGACCGCTCCGCGACCCACAGCGCGACAACGCCCTCCTGCCCGTCAGGTGAAGGACTGAGAGCCATGTCGACGATGTTGATGTCTGCCTCGCAGAGCCCTAGAGCGATCTGCGCCAAGACACCGGGACGATTTGGAACGGGCACGCGTAGCTCGCTCAGGATGCCGCCGGACAGCCCGGCCTCAGTTAGCGCTTCGCGGCGCTCCGCAGCGAGAATCTGCCACTCCGTCAGCCATCCCGCGTCACCGCCGCTGATCGCAGCGCGCGCAGCCGTCAGGCGCTCTATTGCTCCGTCTAACTCTTCAACCAGGGCCGCCCCGTTGGCGAGATAGATCGCCGTCCACATCTCCGGGTTGGCACCGGCAACGCGGGTCGCATCACGGAAGCTTGGACCGGTCACTGGGATCTTGCGTTCCTCGAGCGCAGCATCGGCCTGCAGAACGAGCACGTTGGCAAGAACGTGCGGCAGCTGTGAGACGGCGGCCATCATCCGGTCATGATCATCAACGCCGACGATCGTTGGCTTGGCGCCGATTGCGCTGAGGAGATTGTGAACACGCTCAAGCATCACGCCGCTGGTGATCTCGGTCGGAGTTAGGTACCAGGTCGCCTCATCGAAGAGGTCTTCACGCGCGTTGACGACGCCCGAGTTTGCGCTGCCGGCAAGCGGATGGCCGCCGACGAACCGCTGATCGGGCGCGGCAGCGTCTACTACCGGCCTCTTGATCGACCCAACGTCGGTGATTGCGCAGTCAAGCGGCGCAGCCGCCAAGACCTGCTCGGTTACCTCAATCAAACGATCGGCTGGAACCGCGACTACGACGACATCGGCGCCGGCAAGTGACGCTTCTAGGCCCGGACAGGCTTCATCTATTAGCTCTAGCTCGAGTGCTTGGTCGGCCTCGGGGCCCACTCCTCGAACGTGGGCCCCGGCGCGGCGCCGAGCGGCAGAGGCAAAAGAGCCGCCGATCAGGCCGACACCGACGACCGTGAGCTTCAAGCCGAGCGCGCCTGAGTTTTGAGGAAGGACGCTTTGCCAGCCAGCTGCGCGGCCTGATCGACGGCCTGCGCGTACTGATCGAATTCCTCGCTCCGAAGTGCCTGCGGCCCGTCGCAGATCGCTGCCTCCGGCTCAGGGTGGACTTCGACGATGATCCCGTCCGCCCCGACAGCGGCTGCGGCCAGCGAGAGTGGCTGGACGAGCACGCGTCGGCCTGCCGCGTGGCTTGGGTCGACGACGACCGGTAGGTGCGTCATCTCCTTGAGGACTGGGACGGCCATCAGATCGAGCGTGAATCGGTACGCGGTCTCGAATGTGCGGATGCCGCGCTCGCAGAGGATTACTTGCTCGTTGCCCTCTTTGAGGATGTACTCGGCGGCCATCACAAACTCCTCGAGCGTCGCTGAGAGGCCTCGCTTCAGCAGCACTGGGCGGCCGGCGCGACCAAGCTCGGTCAGCAGGCCGTAGTTCTGCATGTTGCGGGCGCCAACTTGGATCAGGTCGGCAACTTCGAGGACCGGCTCAATGTCGCGCGCATCCATCAGCTCAGTGACGATTGGCAGACCGCTCTGCTCGCGCGCTTCGGCCAGCAGCTTCAGCCCTTCTTCGCCGAGCCCTTGGAATGAGTACGGCGAAGTACGCGGCTTGTAGGCACCGCCGCGCAGCATCGATGCGCCGGAGTTCTTCACCAGCTCGGCGGTATCGAGCAGCTGGTCGCGAGACTCAACGGTGCATGGTCCAGCGATCAGAGCGAAGTTATCGCCGCCAATTTTGGCTCCGCCGATGTCAAATACCGAGGCTTCCCCGTGACGGGCCTCCAAGGCCGCGAGCTTGTATGGCTTGAGGATCGGGACGATCTTGCTGACTCCAGCCAATGCGCCTAGCTCTAGTTCGCTGACTCGCAGCTCAGTGTCGGCGTCGCCGATCGCACCGATTAGCGTCAGTTCGGCGCCGCGGCTTGGGTGCGCAGTGCCGCCGACCGACTCAATCCGGTCGATCACTGCTTGCACTTCGTCCTCTGTGGCCCCGGGGCTCATCACGACTAGCATGCGAGCAACTTTAGCGGGCGCGCTTCGCTTCGGAGCGCAGTGGATGACCGATTGCGCTACTGGGCGCCGGAGATGTCGCTACGCAGGCTCTGAGCTTCGCGCAGATAGACGTGCTGGGCGTCGTGGTGATCGGCGGCCCGGTAATGCACCAGCGCTCTGATGACACGCTCCATCGAACCCGGTACAGCGATCTCACGAACGCAGAGCAGCGGCACTTGGTCAAGCCCCATCTCGCGTGCTGCAACTGCTGGAAACTCGGCGTTTAGGTCATCGGTCATCGAGAGGATGCAGCTGACGATGTCGCCTTGAGCGAGACCATTGCGCTCGAGCAACGCTTCGAGCAGCTCACGGGTCGCGCTAAGAATCGCTTCGCGCTGATTACTCTCAACCGTTATTGCCCCGCGTAGGCCGTAGATGTTCATCGTTGTCCAATCATGCCACTCAATCCTGACTTGTGGGTTCGAGCAACGATTCAATCTCCGCCAAGTTGAGCCTGCGTGAACTGCCTTCGGCTAGAGGTCCTAGCTCAAGTGAGCCAAAGGCAATTCTCTTGAGGTCGCGAACCGGGTGACCGACTGCCTCGCACATCCGCCTCACTTGCCTCTTGCGTCCCTCGTGGATCGTCAGCTCAATGTGGCCTGCAGCGATCTGCCTGACCTTCGCTGGCGCGGTCTTCCCATCTTCCAGCACGAGTCCCTCTCGGAGCGCCGTTAAGGCGCGCTCGCTCAACGCGCCTCCTGAGACGCGCGCGATGTAGCGCTTTGGCACTTCAAAGCTTGGGTGTGTCAAGCGGTGGGCTAGATCGCCATCGTCGGTCAGCAAAATCAGACCAGTCGAATCGACGTCAAGCCGCCCGACTGGGTATAGGCGGCGTGAGCTCGCAGCGCCGCTGCGGACCATCTCGACAACGGTCGGCCTTCCGTGCGTGTCAGCGGCCGTTGAAACGACCCCAGGCGGCTTGTTGAGTGCGTATACGACTCGGATCTCGGGACCGCTGCCGACTCGTTCCCCATCAAAGAGGATTTTGTTGCGCGAATCGACGTCCAATGCAGGATCGAGCACGACCGCACCGTCGACGCTGATTCGCCCACCGGCGACCAGCACTTCGCTGCCGCGGCGCGAGGCAATTCCTGCGTGGGCTAAATACTTGCCAAGTCTCATCGTCTTGCTGCCACGATAGGGGGCGATGGATCTAGAACTGTTACGTACGACCCTCGAGGCGGCCGGCGAGCCGAGCTACCGCTACGACCAGGCTTGGGCCTGGCAGGCCCGCGGCGCCGAAGACTGGGAGGCGATGAGCGACCTGCCGGCGCCGCTGCGCGAGAAGTTGAACGAGCAAGTCCCGTTTTCGACTTTAACTGTCGAGAACGAAGCAGTCTCGAAAGACGGCACGATCAAGGTCCTCTTCACGACCGCCGATCGCCGCCCAGTCGAAGCGGTGCTGATGAGCTACCGCGACGGACGCCGCTCAATCTGCCTCTCCTCGCAGTCCGGCTGCCCGTTGACCTGCAGCTTCTGCGCTACAGGCGCAATGAAGTTTGGTCGCAACCTGACGAGCGCAGAGATAATCGACCAAGCGCTCCACTTCCGCCGCCTTGGTGATGTCAACCACTGCGTCTTCATGGGGATGGGCGAACCGATGATGAACCTAGAGAGCGTCCTTGAGGCTTGCGCGTTGCTGCCGGACTTAGGGATCACGAACCGTCGCACAGCGATCTCTACGGTTGGCTGGGCGCCCGGCATCGACGAACTCGCCGCCCAGTCGCGACCGATGCGCTTGGCGCTGTCGCTGCATGCCCCAAACGACGCGCTGCGCAGCGAGATCATGGCGGTCAACGACCGCTATTCGATCGAAGAGGTCCTAGCAGCGTGTGACCGCCACTACGAGGCCCGGCGACGGATGACGTTCATCGAATACGTGATGCTGTCCGGCGTAAACGACCGCTATGAGCACGCGGTCGAGCTGGCCGCGCTGCTCGACGCGAAGCGCTACAAGATCAACTTGATCCCTTACAACCCGAGCGGATCTCCGTACGAGGGCTCGTCGCGAGCGGCGATCGACGCATTCCAGAAGACACTTGAGGCCGAGGGAATCGGTGCAACGGTGCGCCTCACGCGTGGCCAGGACATCGCTGCGGCCTGCGGTCAGTTGGCGGCCAACGCGCTGGCCGGCTGAGCCGAGCCATCGCTGGGTAGCGGCTGCTGCTCGTTCCTTTCAACGGTCGGAGCCTCACCAAGCCGTGCGCCGCCAGCCGCAAGCAACCGCTCACGGATGTCGCTCTGCTCTTCGGGGCTTGGATCCCACTCTGAGATCGGTGGCAGATCATCGATAGAGCTGAGTCCGAAGAGCCGCAGGAAAAGGTCTGTCGTGCGAAAGCAGATCGCGCCGTATTGCGATCGGCCGGCTTCGTCGATCAGTCCACGCTCGAGTAGCGTGCCGCTTGCTGAATCAGCGCTGACACCACGGATCCTGGTGATCTCAGGCCTTGATACCGGCTGCAGGTAGGCGACGATCGCCAGCGTTTCAGCCTGAGCCGGCGTCAGCGGTGGGGTCCGAGGCTTCGACAGCAGACGGCGCGCCGCGTCCTCACTCTCCGGAGTGCTCGCGAGCGCGTATCCACCGGCGACCTGCTTGAGCACGAGTCCCCTCTCTCCTTCAGCCCAGGCTTCGCGGAGCTCATCGAGCGCCGCGTCGACCTCTTCACGGTCGCAGCAGATCGCTTCCGCCAGATCGTCCTCGTTGACCGGCTCGGGGCTTAGGAAGAGCAGTGCTTCGATCATCTTCGCGACGGGGCTCATGCCGCTCCTTCTACTAGATATGGAGGTTGCTGATCGGCAACAGCGGAGATCGTGATCGGCGCGAACGGCGCAGCCTGTTGCCATGTCGCCTCGCCCTGCTTGTACAGCTCAAGTAGGGCGAATAAGGTAACCGCAATAGTCATCCTGTCAGCGCCCGCGACGGCATCGTCGAATGAGCAACCACCTCGCAGCAGCAAGGTCCGCAGGTGCGCCAAGCGTGCTGGCACTGTGACCGTTGACACGCGAAGGTGTGCGAGCGAGATCTGCGGTGGCGTGCGAAGCAGCCCTCCGATCGCCTCACCTAGCTGACTGGCCGCGTAGACCTTCTCGGCTCGCTCTAACGTGACGCGGCTAACAAAACTCGGTAGCGGTGCTTCGCGGTAGTAGTGGCCGCGCTGAGAGCCGAGCAGGTCGGCGAGATATTCCGATGCTTGCCGGTAGCGGCGCGCGTCGAGCATTCTGGCGAGTAGCTCTTCAGCAGCTTCGCCCGGTTCGAGGTCGCCAAGCTCGTCGTCCTCCCCGGCCGAGAGCATCAGCCGCGATTTCAACTCGAGCAGAGCGGCGATCAGGACGATGAACTCCGTCGCCATCTCCAGGTCGAGCTCGCCGCGCGCTTCGAGCAGATCGATGTATGAGACAACGATCTCAGCAAGCTGCAACTCGAGTAGATCCACTTCCTCACGCAGGATTAGCGTCAGTAACAGATCGAATGGTCCGGTGAAGAGCTCTAGGTCCAGCTCAATATCGGCGGCAATCACGGCTCAGAACGTACAGCTGCGATCGGTCGTCGCGTGAACATCAGCGCGCCGACGAGCGCACAGGCAGCGGCCGCCAACGCATACGCGAGTAGATCGCCGCCAAATGCTGCAAGCGCGCCGCCAGCCGTTGCTCCTGCCCCCATCGCCAGCGACCACGTGCTGTTTTGCAGAGCGAATGCCCAGCCTTGGTCCACTTCTACGCGCTCGGCCGCCAACGACACCAACTTTCCGGCCGGCACCCAAAGGACGCCGATCGCCGCGGAGCAAGAGATCAGCACCAGCGCTAGCGCCAGCACGGTGGTCGGGAAGTAGAGAGCGACTAGCAAGATTGCAGCGAGGAACATGCCGCTGCGGACGATTAGCAGGACTCCGATGCGGTCTGTCATTCGGCCAACGATTGGACTTACGACGGCCTCGAACGTGCCGGCGACGAAGAAGATCAGTCCAATCAGCTCAGCACTTGCTCCGAGCGTGCTGAGACTGAGCGGAGCAAGGACCTCGATCACTCCGAAGGCCATCGACGGGATTATGAAGATCATCAGAGCGAAGAGGTAACGAGAACTGCGCAGTAGAGCCAGCGGCGATCCGCTGCTCGTCTCCTCGTCGACGTGCGGCTCGGGCGTACCAAGTGCAACAACGGCGATTACGCCTGCCGCCAAGGCCGTCGCCGCGAACGCGGGGCCGCGTCCAATCAAGTGTGCGACCGACCCTAGGACGGGCCCAAGCTGGGCACCGACGACGCCCGCACCGATCCCGATTCCTAGCGCCTCACCGCGCCGCTCTCGGCTTGTGCCCTGGACGAGCCAAGCCAGACCTGCCGTCCATGAGGCGGCACCGCCGATGCCTTGGAGAAGACGGCCAAGGTAGAGCAGCTCAATCGTCTGCGCGAACGCGAATACCAATCCCGCGGCGGCCATCACGGCGAGAGATACCAATACGGTCGGCCTCGGTCCGTAGCGCGAGGTTGCCCAGCCAGCAGGAACCGCGCCGAGAAAACTACCTATCGCGTAGATCCCAACGAGTAGGCCGGCACCGCCCTTATCGAGGCCAAACTCAATCGAAAGAGACGGCAGCAGCGGAGCCAGCGCGGCGTAGAAGAGCGTGTCGAATAGGACTACCGAACCGACGAGGATTAGAAGTCGGCGGTTCATTGGTCAGCCGACAGGGCCGACGCCCATCGCGCTCCGCACATCGGCCAGCGTCGCTGCGGCGATCTCCCTAGCTTGCTCTGCGCCCCGTAGAAGCGATTCTTCCAAGGCCTGCTCGTCGGCGCGGATCAACTCGTATCGCTCACGCACCGGCGCAAGCATCTCGATCACTGCATCACTGACAGCCGACTTGAGGTCGCCGTAACCACGAGCGTCTGCGAGCTCGGCGGCGGCCTCGTCTGGGCTGATCGCCTTGCAGGCGGCGAGGATCTCGAGCAGGTTTGTAACTCCCCGCTTGTCTGGGTCGCAGGCGATCCGCGGTGGATCGTCCGAATCGGTCACCGCCCGGTTAAGTTTCCGCTTAATCAGCTCGGGCTCATCTAGCACGTAGATCGTCCCCTCCTCGGACGCTGCCGTGGTTGACATCTTCGACTCGGGGTCTTGGAGATCCATGATCCGTGCACCAACCTCGGGGATCCGATGCTCTGGCGAGATCAGTAACTCACGGCCGTCTCCGAAGCGGGCATTGAAGCGCTCCGCGATGTCGCGCATCAATTCGATGTGTTGGCGCTGATCTTCACCAACCGGTACTTCGTCGCAGCGATAGGCAAGCACATCGGCGGCCTGCAAGACCGGATAAAAGAAGAGTCCGGCTGATACCAGTTCACGCTGAGTTTCGGACTTCTCCTTGAACTGATGCATACGGTTTAGATCACCGTGCGCCGTGACCGAAGCCAGCAGCCAACAGAGCTCCGTCTGCTCAGGCACGTCGGACTGACGGAAGAGGATGCAGCTAGCCGGATCGAGCCCGGCAGCGATTAGCAAGGCCGCTGTGTCGTATGTGCGCTGGCGAAGCTCGGCCGGGTCGTAGGCGACCGTAATGGCGTGCAGGTCAACGATGCAGAAGATCGCGAGGCCGCCGCCGAGAGCAGCGCGTTGTTGGCCGTCCACGTATTGGCGGATTGCCCCGATGTAGTTGCCTAGATGCTTACGGCCTGTCGGCTGGATGCCAGAGAAGATGCGCATGTAGGTCGAGGCTACCGCGAGATCGGACGGTCGTGGCTCTCTCGCTCAGCTGAGCGATGCTTGATAGGCGTCGCAGTCGAGCAGCCCTGCTAGCTCAGCGCCGTCACCAGGCTGGACTTTCAGCAGCCATCCAGCGCCGTAAGGATCGTCGTTGATCGGTTCGGGAGACCCCTCCAACGCCGTGTTGACCTCAATCACTCTGCCGCTTATCGGAGCGATCACTTCGCTGACGGCCTTCAGTGATTCCAGCTCCCCCGCCGACTCCCCTGCTGAGATCTCAGCGCCTACCTGCGGGGGGTCGAAGAAGATGACTTCGCCGAGGGCATCTTGAGCGAACCAACTGATGCCGATCGTTGCAACCTCGCCATCGACCGACACCCAGGCATGTTCTGGGTGGTACTTCAGTTGGTCGGGGAAGTGCGCGTCGACCATTTGCGTTTTAGGCGACTACTTGAGGAACGACGGAATGTCGAGATCGTCATCACTGATCTTTAGGTCGGCCGGCAGCGCGCGCGGAGAGCGATCGCGCTTGGCTGGGCGCTCGCCTGCGTCGGCGCGAGCACTGCGCGCCCGACCACGGACTGCCGACTGGTCGAAACCGGTCGCGATGACGGTTACACGAACCTCGTCGCCGAGCGATTCGTCAAGTACCGCGCCAAAGATAATGTTGGCGTCCTTGTCCGCCGCTGCGTGGACCACCTCAGCGGCATCATTAACCTCGAACAGGCCGAGCTCGTTGCCGCCTGTGATGTTCAGCAGGATGCCTGTCGCGCCCTCGATCGTGTCCTCCAGTAGGGGACTGGCAATAGCCGACTGCGCGGCTTCAACAGCTCGAGACTCGCCCGACGATGCGCCGATCCCCATCATCGCTGAACCTGCGTCTGACATCACCGTGCGTACGTCGGCAAAGTCGAGGTTGATCAGGCCGGGGATCGTGATCAGATCTGTGATGCCCTGTACGCCTTGACGCAGGACGTTGTCAGCCTCACGGAAAGCCTCGAGGACGGTCGTGCGCTTCTCGACAGTTGCAAGCAAGCGCTCGTTAGGGATCACAATCAGCGTGTCCACAACTTCGCGCAGCCTCGCGATGCCCTCATCGGCAGCCTTCATCCTCTGGGCGCCCTCGAACTCAAACGGCCTAGTCACTACGCCGACGGTTAGCGCTCCGATCTCACTCTTTGCGATCTCGGCGATGACTGGAGCCGCGCCGGTTCCCGTACCGCCGCCCTCGCCAGCCGTAACGAAGACCATGTCGGCGCCTTTCAGCGCTTCCTTGATGTCGTCGCGAGACTCAGCGGCGGCTCCGAAGCCAACCTGTGGATCTGCGCCGGCGCCGAGCCCACGCGTCAACTCATGGCCGATGTTGAGCTTAATGTCGGCGTCGCAGACATCGAGAGCCTGGGCGTCGGTGTTCGTTGCGATGAACTCAACGCCCCGTAGCCCGGCGTCAACCATCCGGTTCACGGCATTAGTTCCACCGCCGCCTACTCCGACGACTTTAATTACTGCGAGATAGCTTCCGCTCTGATGATCAACCATGAGATCGTGTCCGACCCTCGATTTATTTGGTAGTTGTTTCGGCGTCAATTACTGCCGACGAACGCCACCACGGTGGCACTGAAAACTGCGCTTGTCAACGTTAGTCTAGAGAAGCAAGGCTAGTTGCACCAGTAAAGCCTCAATCCAGGGTTGAGACTTATGCCCCGTAGAACCCTTACCTTAAGGTTTAGAGTCGGCTTTATGGGCTAGCGCCCTCGTCCTGCGTCGGCGCAACGTTAGTTGCGTCAGCAGCGGCTGTGATCTGGCCAGAAGCTGGACGTTCGGGTATCGAGAGATCTATGTATCCGGCTCCGGCGGCCTGCGGATCGCGCAGAACGCGGTTCGCGGCAACCCACTTTGCACGCAGTCGCTGCGCGTCGCCAAAGCGCAGCTGGGGTCCTGAGCGCAGAGAGACGGTCAGACCATCGGCCGATGCCACAACTTGCGTTATGTCACTGCGCAGTCTTGCCGGAGCGAGCGATAGCAACCGAACCTCGCTCGCAGCCGTGCGGTCGGCAACTCGGCTGCCGGTACTTACTCGAGACACCTCAATCAGAGGAAGGCCAGCGACGGGAACGCCGCGCAAGATCATTCCGTCGCCCGCAACAGCAACGCTCTCACCGGCCGTCACTAGAGCGCCCACAGCGGTGCGCTCGTGGACGACAATCGACATCTTGTGAGGGAACTTGGTGGTTACCGTCAGGCTCTTAACCAGCGGGAAACGAGCAGCCGTCTGATCGAGCGCAGCGCGATCGACGTTGAGCGTCGTCATTTGGCCAGCCTCACTGGTTAACGCAGAGCGGACGGCCGGTGCTGACAATCCCGTTGCACCGGTGACACTGATCTGGTCGACCCTGACGAGCGACGAATCACGCAGCCAGAGCCAGCCAGCGGCGAGGGCAGCGACAACGACAAGCAGCAAAACTACGAGAGACAGCGATGGCCTGCGAAGCCGTGGCAGTCGAACTACCCGCGGAAAGTTAGGTAACGAGATTGGCCGGGCGGGCATCAGGGCTTCCTTCGCTTCCCGCGGCTGCTCTCCTTCAATCTGAGGTGAATTGCTAAACCGCGAGATCCTCGCCAACTGAGCGGACGTCACCCGCGCCAAGCACCAAGCAGATGTCGCCAGGAATCAACCGGCTCGAGAGCAGCTCGCGCGCGTCCGTCAACGTGGGAGCCCAGCAGACCTCACGCCCGTCGCCGGCGTCGGCCGCGGCGGCGGCGATCAGATGCCCGTCGACCCCGGGAAAGTCTTCGGCCCGTTCGCGTGAGGCGTAGACGTCGCTTACGACAACGACGTCAGCTTCGGCGAGTGCCGCTCCGAATTCGCTGGCTAGGCGCTCAGTGCGCGAGAAGAGATGTGGCTGAAAGAGTGCTACTAAGCGCTTGGGGGCGAGTGTTCGCGCCGCTGCGATCGTCGCTGCGACCTCGGTTGGGTGGTGGGCGTAGTCATCGATGATCAGCGCTCCCTGCTCGGAGTAGCCGAGCCGCTCAAATCGTCGACCCGATCCAGCGAAGCTGCCAACTGCAGCAGCCGCATCGGCCGCATCGACACCGGCGAGCAGCGCCACTTCCAGCGCCGCTACCGCATTGGCCGCGTTGTGTGCCCCCGGTAGCGTCAACGACACCTGCTGCCCTTGCCAGACGAATCGTGAGCCATCGGCGTCCAAGCTGAGCTCATCGACGTTGAAGGCGACAACTGGACCGTCGCCGCGAAGTTCGAGGATTTCAGGACGATCCGGCAGGACAGCGCAGACAGGTTCCGCCAGGAAGCTGCGGAAAACCTCACGTAGCTCGGCTAGAGATCCGTAGTTGGCGTGATGGTCGAGTTCAACGTTCGTCACGATCGCCAGCTCGGCTTCCAACGACAGCAATGAGCGGTCCGACTCGTCGGCCTCGACAATCAACCATTCGCCGCTACCCCAGTCGGCGTTGCGGCCGCTGCTGCGTAGCTGGCCGCCGATTAGATAGCCGGGGTCATGGCCGGTCTCGATCAGGATGTGGGCGACAATGCTTGAGGTTGTCGTCTTACCGTGCGCGCCGCCGACGGCAATCGTGCGCCTCAGCGAGGTCAGCTCAGCCAGCAGTTCGGCGCGCTCCATCATCCTTAGGCCACGCTTTCGCGCCTCCTCAAGCTCAGGGTTGGCGTCCGGAATCGCAGATGAGCGCACAAGCTCGAGGTCGTCTGCATCTGGCAGCCGTGAGGCGTCGTGACCTGCATAAGCGTCGATGCCTGCGCCGCGCAGCGCCTCTAGGGCCGCGGACTCGACCTCATCGCTGCCGCTTACCGTCGCCCCGAGCTGCGCCGCCACCGTGGCCCAGCCACTCATCCCGGCGCCGCCGACTCCAACGAAGTGCAGTTTGCGGCCGCTCCAATCGGCGTCGGGGCTCATCGCCGACCGCCGGCGGTGCGGAGTTCGTCGGCCACATCAGCGGTTGCGTCAGGACGCGCGATTGAAAGCGATGCGCTGGCCATCGCCGCAAGAGCGCCGCGGTCGGCGAAGAGCCGTGCAACCTCAGTGCTGAGGCGCTGCGCGGTCAAGTCGCGGTCTGCAATCACGATCGCTGCCCCAGCGTCGGCCATCCAGCGCGCGTTGCCTGCTTGGTGGTCGCCTGCCGCGGCAGGGAAGGGCACGAGGATCGCTGGCCTGCCAGCTGCGGCAATCTCGGAGACCGAACCACCGGAGCGCGAAACCACGATGTCGGCAGCCAAGACCGCCTCAGCGAACGAATCGAGATAACCAAATAGCTGGTAACCGTCGCTACGCGGGATCTGCTCCAGCTCCCCTAGATGACTTGCCCCAGCCGCGTGGATCACTTTGATCTCACTCTGCGAACCGAATGCCGCGATCGCGGCTCTGTTGATCGAGTCGGCTCCTAAAGAGCCACCAACGACAACAATCACTTGGTCATCGGCCGTCAGCGCAAATAGTTCGCGAGCTGCTCCGCGGTCTTCTGCGGCAGGCGGGATTGGTCTACCGGTCAGCAGATACCGATCACCGGTGCGACCAGCCAGAGGAAACGCAAGGCAGACCCGCTTCGCCCACGGCGCCAGCAGTCGATTCGTCAAGCCGAAGTGAGAATCCGCCTCGGTGATCACGAGAGGGACGCGCCTTAGAACTGCTGCCACCCCGACCGGGCCGGCAACGTAGCCACCACCGCCCAGCACTGCTGCAGGCTTCAGCTTTCCGATTATCTTCCAAGCCTGAACCACGGCAACGGCGGCCTTTGCCGCCGCACGTAGAGCGCTCAATAGGTTTTGGCGATCGATCCCTTCGAGGTCGAGCTGGTGAAATTCATACCCCGCGCGGGGCACCAGATTCGACTCGGCCCGACCGCCACCAACAAAGACGACCTCTGCGCCGTCAGTGCGCAGCGCGTCGGCGACCGCGAGCGCTGGCACTACGTGGCCGGCGGTCCCGCCGGCTGCGATCAGATAGGTCGTCTGCATAGTCGTCCTCAGATCGTCGCGTATTAGGCTCGTCGGCGGCTGACCGCTCTCTCAATGACCCACCTCGGGCAATGTTGAGCAGTAAGCCCACCGCGATCAAGAGTGTCAAGAGACTGGTAGAGCCATACGAAAGAAATGGCAACGGAACCCCGGTCAATGGCGCAATCCCGAGGACTGCGAAGAGGTTCAAGAGCGCCTGGCAGAGAATCAGCGACGTTAGCCCGGCGGCGAGCAGCTTCGCGTAACGGCCGCTGGCCGATCGCGCAATCTGCAGACCTGCCCAAGCGACAAGGCTGTAGAGGACGAGTAGAGCCAGCAGGCCGATGATTCCGAGTTCCTCGCCGATGATCGCCAAGATGAAGTCGGTGTGCGCCTCAGGGAGGTAGAAGATCTTCTGCACCGACTGCCCGAGGCCACGGCCGAAGAGACCGCCAGACCCAATAGCGATTTGTCCCTGCACGGCTTGGAAGCCCGTGCTGGCCGCATCGTTCCACGGGTCGATGAACGAGGTTAAGCGCGCGCGCCTGTAGGGAGCGCTGAGCGAGAAGAGGAGTGCTACGGTTGCGCCTGCACCGGCGTAACTCAGAAGCCAGCGCATCGGTAAACCGCTGGCGACAAGCATCGCGCCGCAGGTTGCGGCTACGACCAGCGCCGTTCCGAGGTCGGGCTGCGTTGCGACGAGCACCATCGCCGCGCCTACGATCAGCGCGAGCGGCATCAGCTCAGCTGAGCGCTTGAACCCCCTGGGGTTATCGGCAAGAAACTTGGCGGTGTAAAGCACCAGCGACAGCTTTGCCAGCTCGCTCGGCTGAAACCGAAATTCGCCGGATCCGATCCAGCGGCGCGCGCCGTTTACCGACACACCGATTCCCGGGATCTTCACTGCGACGAGGAGCACGAGCGCGACTGCGAGCAGCGGCCCTGTGAGTCGAACGATCCGCGCCAACGGGAAGCGGATAGCGACGTTCAGGAGCAGGAACCCAATCGCGGCGAAGATCACGTACTTGATCAGGTAGCTGCTGCCGCTACCGCTGCCTTCGACGACCGAGCTGGCTGATGAAGCGCTGTAAACCATCACGGCGCCGAACGCGACGAGGCAGAAGATCGCAGTGAGCAGAACATCCTCGGCCGTACTGCGTGTGCGCGAGCGTTCGCGGGCTACGGGTGGGGTCTGCGCAGCGGCGTCAGCACGAGCCATTGAAACAGCAGTTCGCGGTCGCAGCGCGAACTCCTTTAAGAGAATTTATCGGCCAGAAAAGCCTGATAAGTGCTGAACAATCAGGCGAAATTGGTCACCGCGCTGTTCGTAGCCTTCGACGAACTGATCGAAGCTCGCACAGGCTGGAGAAAGCAGCACCACGTCGCCCTCTTCGGCGCCCATCTGGGCGGCATCTATTGCGCCGTTTAGGTCACCGCAGCGCAGGTATTCAACCTTGCCCTCGAACGCTGCCGCAATCAGCTCGGCGTCCTCACCGATCAGGTAGGCCGTTCGCACGCGCAGGGCAGCGACATCTGCCAGCGCTCCGAAGTGCTGCGCCTTTGCCTGTCCACCGGCAATCAGATGAAGTGGCTGGTCAAAGGCCTCTAAGGCTGCGATCGCGGCGGCCACGTTGGTCGCCTTAGAGTCGTTCACCCAAAGGACATCTGCCGCGCTGCCAATCTCCTCTAAGCGATGAGCGACGCCTGCGAAACTCCTCAGCGCCTCGACGACGGCTTCAGCGTCGATCCCCATGCTCAACGCAGCGGCGGCGGCGCAGAGTGCGTTCTGGAGGTTGTGCGCGCCGCGCAGCGCGATCTCATCGCTCCCTAAAAGCCGTTCGCCTCGCCAGTAGATCTGATCTCCCTGCAAGGCAATGTCAGCGTCGCCCTCTCCGATCAGTACGCGCCGCGCGTTACCCGAGGCGAGGGCAAGGAGGTCGGCGTTAGCGACCGCCACATCGGCGGCGCTCTGGAATGCAAAAAGCCGCAGCTTCGCCTCCTGATAGGCCTGGAAATCGCCATGCCTATCTATGTGATCGGGCGAAACGTTGAGCAGCACCGCGCAGTCGGGTGCAAACGCAACCGAATCCGCAAGCTGAAATGAGCTCGCCTCGCAGATCACCGTCGTATCCGCAGAGAGATCCCCGACCAGCGAGCTGACCGCCGTGCCGACGTTGCCGGCCACTACTACAGGCTGGTCCCCGGCGCGCCACATTTCAGCTAGTAATTCCACGGTCGTCGTCTTGCCATTCGTACCGGTAACCGCGACGAAGCGGCAGTCGAGCATCCTCCAGCCAAGCTCCAACTCACCGTAGATCGGGATCGCCGCGGCTCGCGCCGCTACTAGCACCGGGGCCTCGTCGGGCACTCCCGGGCTCCGTACTACGGCCCGAACCCGTTCGAGCTGTTCAAGCCCGTCCGAGCCGGTCACAATTTCGATTCCTTCGCGGCGCAATGCCTCGGCCTCCGGCGGCTCAGCAAGGTCAACGCCGATCACCGGCTCGCCTCGTTTCCATAGCGCCCTTGCGCAGGCCGCGCCAGATCGCTCCAGACCGACGACCAGCCATGGGCCTGGCGGGATAGGGGGTCTGCGCTGGCCGGTCATTGCGCCCACGATACGCGTCTGCGGCTAAGTGATGTTGGCCTGATAGAGCGTGAAGCCGATCGCGGCGCAGACAGCAGCGATAATCCAGAAGCGCAAAATGATCTTTGTCTCAGACCAGCCGCGCATCTCGAAGTGATGGTGAATCGGCGCCATCAGAAAAACGCGGCGCCTGAATTGAAAGGCGAGGACCTGGATGATCACGCTGAGCGCCTCGATCACGAAGATCCCACCAATGAGGACCAACAAGAGCATCGTGTCGGTCATCACAGCCATCGCACCGATCGCACCGCCGAGCGCTAGAGAACCGGTGTCGCCCATGAAGATCGTCGCGGGAAAGGCGTTGAACCAGAGGAAACCCACACAGGCACCAACGATGCATGCGCTGAGCAGCGCGAGATCGCGGTCGCCGGTCGTGATGAAGGTGATTGCGACGTAGGCGAGCATCACGATCGCCACGCAGCCAGCGGCAAGCCCGTCGAGCCCATCGCTCAAGTTGACGGCGTTGGTGGATCCAGCGATGACGAGGAAGACGGCTACAGGGAAGAACAACCCTAGATCGACGCTGGCATCAACGAAGCGAAGATGAATAGTCGTCGAGAGCCCTGCCTTATGCGTCGCGAGCCACCAGAGTGCTAGCGAAATCAGCAGCAGCACCAGCATCTTGATTCGCCCCTGAACGCCGAGCGAGCGGCGTCGCACGATCTTCGAGTAGTCGTCAACGAAACCGAGCAGTCCGCAAGCCGCAGCGGTCCCAAAGACGAGCATTGTGCGCCAGTCGTAGCCGGTCAGTACGAGGAATGGAATCGCGATCGAGCAGAAGATTAAGAGTCCGCCCATCGTCGGTGTACCGGCCTTGGAATGGTGTCCAGCCGGGCCGTCGTCGCGGATTTGCTGACCGAACTCGCGTCCGCGCAGGAAGCTGATGAAGCGCGGGGATGCAAAGACGCAGATCAGGAGCGCGCAGGTGCCGCCGATCAGTACCTCACCCATTAGGCATCGCCTCCAGCGGCTGCGGGCAGCACTTCGCAGAGCGCCTCGGCAACGACTTCCAGCCCGACGCCGCGTGACGCCTTGATCAGCACCGTGTCACCGGGTTGAACGATCGAAGCGATCTGGGCCGCCGCCTCTTCGGCGCTGTTTAGCGCGTAAAGGTTCTCGCCACCAAAGGTCGGGCCGGCGCTGCGCGCTAGCTCACCGATTGTCACGAGGACATCAACCTCTACGTTGCGGACGTGGGCGCCAAGCTCGGCATGGAATCTCCGTTCGTCTGGACCGAGTTCGCGCATTTCCCCGAGCACAGCGACGCTCCGACCTGAGGCCGACTCGGCAAGATCGTCGAGGGCCGCTCGCATCGACATCGGATTTGCGTTGTAGCAGTCGTTGATGACGACGACGCCTCCCTCGAGCAGTAAACGCTGCCCTCTTAGCTTCGATAACTCAACCTCGATGAGACCGGTAGGTTCAACTCCCAGCGCCCGTACCGCCGCTAGCGCGGCCAGCGCGTTGGTTCGCATATGTGCCGACGCAAACGGCAGTTCTAGATCAGACGGCAGCTCGCTCAGCTCTCCGCCCACCCCAAACCGCACGGTTCGGATGTCGCTGCGGATGTGAGGCTCTAGCTGCGGCTCGTCGGCTGGAATGATCGCCACAGCATCGGCCGAGAGCCCTGCGATCAGCTCGGCCTTAGCTTCAGCTACCGCTTCCACGCTACCTAGCAGCTCGAGGTGCACCGGCCCAACATTCGTGATCACGGCGACGTCTGGCTTAGCGATCCGCGTCAGTTCGGCTATCTGTCCTGGGCCGCGCATCGCCATCTCGAGGACGAGTACCTCGGTGCCCGCCGGCGCGCCGAGGATCGTTAGCGGCAGCCCAATCTCAGTGTTGAAGTTTTCGAAAGTGGCGACCGTTCGTCGAGACGGGGCGAGCATCCCGGCAACGATGTCTTTAGTCGACGTCTTGCCGGTCGATCCGGTTATCGCAATCACCGCGCAGCCAAGCTCGGACCTCCAGCGTGAAGCAAGCGATGCGAGGGCTGCCAGAGGATCGTCTACTTCGATGACAACTCCGCGAGTGGCTTGTCGCAACTGATCCGCGTGCCGCGCATCGACGATCACGCCCCAGGCACCGTTGTCCAGCGCACCAGCGGCAAATTCGCCGCCATCAACCTGTTCGCCGAGCAGCCCGACGAAGAGCACTCCGGGGCCAGCTAGTCGCGAATCAACGACAACCGATGAAGGGCCATCGGCTTCGCCGTCGCCCGCTATGAGTCGCCCCCCTGCCGCCTCGGCGACCTGAGCGCCGTTCCACGTGGAGTTCATGCGGCTCTCCCGCGAAGCGCTTTGCGCGCCGCCGTCGCATCTTCAAACTCGATCCGTTCGCCGCCGGCCAGCTCCTGCCATCGCTCATGGCCGCGACCGGCGATTAGCAGCACGTCGTCCGGCTCGGCGGCCGCTATAGCGACGCTTATCGCTTCAGCCCGGTCAACCACGATCTCAACCGGTGGCCCGGCCTGATCGATCCCCTCCGCTATCTGATCAATAATCTTCAGCGGGTCTTCGGAGCGCGGATTGTCGGAGGTCAAGAAGATTAAGTCGGCATCCGCAGAGGCAGCAGCGCCCATCAGCGGACGCCGCGTCGCGTCGCGGTCGCCGCCGGCGCCAAAGAGGACGATCACCCGCCCGGAGCTGATCTGGCGCGCCGTCTTCAAGACGTTTGCCAGTGCGTCTGGGGTGTGAGCGTAATCAACGATCACGGCAAACCCTTGGCCCTCATTGATCGGCTCGAAGCGCCCTGGGGCGAGCTCAGCACCAGCCAGCCCGGTCGCGATCGCCGCGTCATCGACGCCGAGTGAGCGCGCCGCGGCGACCGCCCCCAACGCGTTGAGGAGGTTGAACTGGCCGGGAAGCGGAACCGTCAGCTCCAGCCCATCGAGCGTGAACCGGGTAGAACGCGCGTCAGAGCGGACAGACTTAGCCTGCAGCTGGGCGTCGTCGCTCTCCACACCGACCGTGATCGCTCCACTGATCTCATCAGCCAAGCGGCGACCATAAGCATCATCGATGTTGATGACTGCCTGAGCAGCGGTGTCACGAAAGAGCGACGCTTTTGCATCAAAATAATCTTCCATGTCCTCGTGGAAGTCGAGGTGCTCGTAACTCAGGTTGGTGAAGATCGCGACGTCCCAGTCGATCGCGTCGACGCGGTGCAACCTGATCGCATGCGAGGAAACCTCCATCGTGCAAGCGTCGTCACCGGCTGCAAGCATCGCCGCGAAACACCGCTGTAGGTCGATTGCCTCAGGCGTGGTCCTGAAAGACGGTTCGGGCCGGCGCCCGACTATTTGTTTGACGCTGCCCAGCAAACCAGTCTGTTTGCCGCCTGCTTCGAGCAGCGCGCGGGTAAGAAAAGCCGAAGTGGTCTTCCCGTTCGTCCCCGTGATCCCAACCATCTCCAGTGCAGCCGTCGGATTGCCGTTGAGTCTCGCTGCTGCGGGAGCCAGAGAGGCCCTCACGTCGTCGACGACGACCTCTGCAACGCCTAGATCCAAGCGGCGCTCCGTCAGCAGCGCGACGGCTCCCTGCTCAATTGCAGCGACCGCGAAATCGTGGCCGTCTGCTTCAAACCCAGGTACGCAGCAGAAGAGCGTCCCTGCAGTAACGGTCCGGCTGTCGAGCGCCATCGTCGTCACGTCGGGATCAGCCTGCCCCTCACCGAGGCCGTCAAAGAGCTCACGCAGCCGCATCAAGCCAGCCTAACGAGCCTTCCGGCTCCTACTTCGGCGAGATTCGCAGGTATGGCAAAGCGAAGGCGGCAATTTTGCCGAACGCTGGCGCGGCCACCGAGCCGCCGTAGATGTCGCCTTGCGGCTCGTCGACAATCACGCTGACGAGCAGCTCTGGGTTTTCCGCGGGTGCCATCCCGACGAACGAAGCGACGTACTGGCTCTCTGAATACTTACCGGTAGTCGGGTCGATCTTGTTTGACGTACCTGTCTTTCCGGCTAGCTGATAGCCGGGGATTGTGACCTCGCTGGCCGTACCACCGGCCTCGAATACTCCCGTCAGCATGCGCCTCACGGAGGCCGCTGTTTCGGCGCTGATAACCCGCGTTGAGCCACCGCTGGTGGTCGGCTTTCCGTCGACGCTGTTGACCACGTGGGGTTTCGTCAACAAGCCCCCGTTGGCGATCGCGCCGTACGCGCCCATCATCTGCATCGGCGTCACAAGCTCGCCCTGGCCCATCGGCATGTTGCCCATCGACGCGCCGGAGTAGTCCGCAAGTGGCGTGATCAGTCCGCGCTCTTCGCCTGGAAGGTCGACCCCTGTGCGCTGTCCAAAGCCGAACCGGTCGACCCACTGACTAAAGCTTTTAGCGCCAAGCCGCTGACCGATCGTGATCGCGCCAACGTTGCTCGACTGGGCGAGGATGCCAGCCGTGTCGAGAGTGATCCAACCTCGATCATGCGACTCATTGATCACGCGGTCGGCTATCTGGATTGTTGGAGCGAGGTTGAATGAAGTAGTCGGCGTGACCTTCTTGTCCTCGAGCGCTGCGGCGACGGTGAAGGCCTTAAAAGTTGATCCAGGCTCGTAGGTCATTCCTACAGCCCTGTTCTGGATCGCTGCGGCCGGCGCGCTCCCCGGCTTGTTGGCGTCAACCTTCGGCCAGTTTGCCATCGCTAGGACGGCGCCGGTCTTCGGGTTTGTGACGATCGCCGTCGCTCCCTTCGGGTTGTACTCGTCGCCTACTCCTTGCAAGACATCTTCGGTGCGCTGCTGGATCTCAGCGTCGATCGTCAAGGCCATCGCTCCGCCCGCAATCGCCTTCTTCGTATCGCGCGTTTCGATTGCCTGTCGGCTGCCGTCCATCACGCGACGCTGCACGCCATCGCGGCCACGAAGGGCCTTGTCATGCGCGTACTCCAACCCGAACAGCCCATTGCCGTCAACGCCAACGGCGCCGAGCACTTGGGCCGCGAGCACGCCACGCGGGTATGTCCGCAGCGCTCCGGGGGCGAAATCCAGCCCGTCAATCTTCATCGCGCGGAGGCGATCGGTGGCCTGCGCTGGCACGCGTCGGGCTAGATAGACGAACCCTGTGTCGCGCCGTGCGAGCTCACCGACGAGCTTGTCGGCTGGAACATTCAACAGCGGGGCGATCCGGTTAGCAACGGCTACTGGATCCTTGATCAGATACGGCGTCGCCGAAACGTCATCAGCGGGGACAGAACTGGCGAGCGGCACGCCCTTACGGTCTGTGATCGTGCCGCGCAGCGCTGGCAGTTTGGTCACCGCGACCTGTTGACTGGTGGCGTAGTTAGAAAGTCCCGATCCCTTGACTAGCCCGAGGTAGCAAACTCGGAGTCCGGCGAGCGTCAAACAGAGCAGGAAGGCTGCGAAGAGAATCCCGATGCGCCGTTCGACGAGTGGCACTGTTAGCCGCCCGCCCCCGCTACGAGACCACCAGAGCCGGCGTCGGCAGCTGGTTCTGGGGCCTGAGTTTGATCGTTGCCAGGAGCCTGCTGCGGTGAGCCACCTGCGTCCTGCGTTCCTTGGTCAGGCTGCGTTGAAGACTGGTCCGTCGTGTTCTGATCTGTGGCGCCGGCGGACTGGTCGGTCTGGGCGAGTGTTTGGTCACCGCTGGCCGCTGGATCAAGAATCGCGTTTTGCAGCGATTCGGCAGACGCAGCGTTCACCGAGCAGGCCCTCTTCTCTCCAGCTGTTAGATAACAGACGGCGTCGGGCGCCGGCATCACCAGGCCCAAGCTGTCTGCAGCGCCGGTTACGCGCTGTGCAGCGTCCAGACGTGCAAGCATCGCTCGCTGCTCGGCGTTCTGACGCGTCAGTAGCTGAGAGCGCTCGGCGTTGGCACTAATCTCGGTATTTAACTTGAGCAGCGTTACTTGGACGAAGACGAGACCAATCAGCGCGGCCGCCAAGACGCCAATCAGGCGGCGACCAACGAAGGCCCGTGCGATGACGCCGCCGGATGCGACCCCTACGCGGCCGATGCTGCTGCGTGAAGGGCGTGGCAGCGATGGCCGAGGCAGTGAACGACGACGCTCACGGGTGGGCCGAGTTACGCGGCCGACCGTTGCTGAAGCAGCTGTTGGCGGAGGAGTCACGACGTTGCTCCAGCAATTTTCAGTGCGGCGCGCATCCGGGCGGAACGAGCGCGCGGGTTGTCGTCGGTCTCAGCCTCGGTCGGCGTGATGCCCCCACGGGTCAGCAGTTTGGCCTCTGAGACATGCCCGCAGCGGCAGATCGGTAGTCCAGGCGGGCAAACACATTCGCGGGCCAACCCTGCGAGGAACTGTTTCACACGACGATCTTCGAGCGATTGGAATGAAATCCCTGCAAAACGGCCATTTTCACGCAGCAGCTCCCAGGCCAATGGCAGCGCCAAGTCGATCTGCTCAAGCTCATCGTTGACGGCGATTCGTAGTGCTTGGAAGACGCGCTTGGCGGGATGGCCTGCTCCAAAGCGGGCCGGAGTCGGAATTGCTGCCGTGACGATGTCGACGAGTTCGGTTGTCGTTTCGATTGGCTGGCGTTCACGCTCGCGCACGATCGCGCGTGAGATTCGGTCGCTGTAGCGCTCCTCGCCGTATTCACGGAAGGTCCGCGCTAGACGGCGCTCGTCCCACTCGGCGACGATCTCGGCAGCAGTTACGCCAACGCTCGGGTCCATCCGCATGTCGAGCGGTGCCTCGGCCGAATAGGAGAAGCCGCGCTCTGGCGTGTCGATCTGCATGGAGGAGACGCCAAGGTCAAACCAAACCATGTCGACGGGAACCTGCTCGGCAGCGAGCTGTGCCAGCGCATCAGCAAATGAAGCTTCGATGAAGCGTGAGCGGCAGGGCAGCTCCGCTTCGATCTCGTCGTAGCGGCGGCGCGCCTCGGAATCACGGTCGATTGCACTTAGGAGGCCGTCCGGGCCGATCTTCTCGGCGATTCGCTTACTGTGGCCGCCCGCGCCAAAGGTCGCGTCAACGGCAACTTCACCGCTGCGCGGATCTAGGACCTGGGCCAGCTCATCGGCCAACACGGGTACGTGATCGGTGCGCATCAGCAGCATCTCAGTTGGCCTGGCCAAGGGTCGCGGTGATGTCGAGCACCTCTGCTGCCAGCTTGTCGTTCTCTGCGGCCCAGGCAGCGCGGTCCCAAACCTCAAGGCACGGGCCGGCTCCTGTAACGACTACCTCTTTGCCGAGCGAGCCATGCTCGAGCAGAAATGGCGGCACCATGATGCGGCCCGCAGAGTCGAGCTCGGTTTCAACGGCGTTGGCTGAGAAGTAGCGCTGCAGGTCGCGGGCTTGAGGCGAAAGCGGGTTTAGATCGCCTAGCGCGGAAGCGACGAATGCTTCGTACTCGTCCGGGGTCCAAACTGAGACGCAGCGCTCGACGCCCTTCGCGACGACAACCCCGTCGCTAAGCGAAGCGCGGAATTTGACCGGCACGGTTAGCCGGTTCTTCGCATCGAATGTGTGGTCGAAAGTTCCTCTGAATGCCATTTGGGACCTCGCCTGTCGCCGGCGAGTGAAGTAGTTGCGGGCCGAGGTGGAGGAGTGGGAGGAACCCCTCCACCCCGGTCTGCGCTTCGCATACTACCCACTTCATCCCACATTGCAACCCCTGTCTAACATTTTTTCCCACGAAGCCATTCCAGCGCTCCCCGGGGCAACACCCCGAAATCTCCGTTTAGACTGTTTTTACGGCTTCTCAGGGGTGCATGTCAGCCGCCAGAAAGGCCCGCAATCATTCCTGCGGCGATGCAAAGAATTGCTGCAGGAACCAGCAGAAGCGCGACAATTAGCTGGATCTTGGGCGCTGCGCCTTGTGCCCGTTCAGTGATCCGCCGCTGGTTATCTAAGCGCACACCGGCGGCCAAGGAAGCCAGCGCAGGCTCCAACCGCGCACCGTTCCGGTCGGCTCTACGAATCGCAGCGGCTAACGATGCAACCTCTGGCAGCGCGCAGCGGCGAACAAGATGATCGAGCGCGGCCGCCCTCGACTGGCCCAAAGCCACGCGCGCGTCCAGCTTCGTAATCTCAAGGGCGAGTGGACCACTTGCGTTGGCGCTGGCAGCCGCGAGAGCTCTCCCCATCGGCAAGCCAGCGCGAACTGCGAGCAGGATTCGATCTGCGATCGCCGGTAGCTCGTCCTGTAGTTGCTCGCGGCGCACCCTCGCCCTGCGACGCAGCACTAGGTCGGGCAGCAAGAAACCGCCTACGGGCGCGGCAGTCACCAGCAGCAGCCAGAACCGTGAGGGAATCAGCAGAACACAGCCGAGCGCTGCGAGCAGAAAGCTGACCGCTAAGAAGCTCTTGACCGCCATCACCTGACGCGCATCGAAACCACCTGGAGAACCGGCCGCGTCAATCAGCGCAGCCAAGTCACCCGGAGCGGCAGGTGCGCTGATGCGGCCGGCAAACGATCCCAAGCCGCTGCGCCACGAAGCCCGAGGATCTTCGCCGGAGCGACGCGCAGAGCCGCGAGCCTTGCCGATTGACAACAGCTGCGCCGCCGCGAGGAACCCGCTGGCGCTGGCTAGCGCCGCCGCGAGCGGCGCGCCCGTAGTCACCGCTTCACGCGGGCCACACGACGAACTGCGAATAAGGCGACGAGCTGCATCACTGCCGCCGCAGCTACCAAAGTGCGTGGCAGAGCTGACTCCAAGATGACCGCAACAGCATCGGGAGCCGCCAGCGCAAAGATCGCGGCGCCGATCAACGGCAGGGCGATCACGATTCGTGCTGTCAGGCGTGCCTGCGCGCTCGCTGCGCGGGCGTCGCGGCGGGCGCGTGCAGTGCCATCAAGCTGCGCCGCGAGCTGGCGCAACAGATCGGCAAGATTGCCGCCGGAGCGGCGCTGCAGTCGAATTGCCGTGACGATCGATTCCCATGGCCCGGGACCGGCGCGCAGCCGCAGCGATTCGAGTGCGAGATCTGGATTGACACCGAGCGCAATAGAGAGAGCGACTTCGCGGAGCGCAGCTCGTGTCGGGGCGGCAACCGCAGCATCGCTAGCGGCGCCCTCTATCGCGACGCTGATTGAGTTTCCGCCGGCCATCAAGTCGGCGATCGCGCGCGCCGCCGCTGCCGCATCGCCTGCCAACCGCGCTCGCCATCGACGTTGACGTAAACGAATCAGTGCAGTGGCAGCGAGCGGACCACAGGCCGCCAGCATCAGAGCCGCCGGCAGCCCGAGCAGCGACCAAGCGAGCACGACCGTCACAGCGATTGTCAGCAGCGTCAGACGGATCTGATCGGTCCGCTGGGCTACGCGGCCGTCAAGCCCTGCGGCGCGAGCCGGAGCCAACAGACTGGCCACGGCGTGGAGAACCTTGACGCGACCGAGCGCCGCTAATGCTTCCGATCCAAGCAGCGTCGCTAGCCCACCAGCCAACGCCGCCATTACGACCGAGCTACTCACCTCTCTTCCGCGGTATCGCTATAAAGCGGCTCGCAGACAGTCACACCGTCCACTTCGCTCACTTCGTCGACCCGCGTAACACGACGTTGCCCTCCGTTGCTTCGTACCTGGTGGACGACGAGGTCGATCGCAGCCGCTACTTGGGCGCGGATCGCGCGATGCGGTAGCCCGACATCGGCCATCAGCGCCAGCGTCTCGAGCCGCCTCAATGCCTCGGTCGGTGATCCAGCGTGGATCGTCGTCAGCGACCCATCGTGGCCGGTCGAGAGTGCGCTGAGCATGTCGAGTGCCTCGGCGCCGCGAACCTCTCCGACTATCAGCCTGTCTGGGCGCATCCGCAGTGCGTTGCGCACGAGCATTCGAATCGTCACCTCACCGCGACCCTCGATGCTTGCCGGCCTTGTCTCTAATCGAACTAGATGACTCTGAGCCAATCGGAGTTCAGCCGTGTCCTCAATCGTTATCACGCGCTCGTGATCACCGAACAGCCCAGCAATCGCTGCAAGCGTGGTCGTCTTGCCGGAGCCGGTGCCACCGCTGATCAAGATGTTGCGACGTTCTGTAACCGCCTTTGCCAGCAGCTCAGTTAGCTGCGGCGACCATGAACCAAGCTCAACTAACTGCTCAGCCGTGAATCCACGTGGCCGGAAGCGACGGATCGTCAGCGTAGGCCCGTCGACCGCCAGCGGCGGCAATACAACGTTGATCCGCGAGCCGTCGGGCAACCGCGCATCGCAAAGCGGCTCTGCCTCATCGACGCGCCTTCCAGCCGGGGCCAGCATGCGCTCGATAGTTAGGCGGAGATCCTCCTCGGACGCAAATTTCAACTCTGTCATCGATAAGCGTCCGCGCCGTTCAACCCAGACCGGTCGAGTGCCGCTAACGAGGATCTCATCGACCTCTGGGTCACCCAGTAATGGCTGCAACGGTCCTGCACCCATCGCGCGTTGCATGATCCGTTCCGCAATCAGACTGCGGGATTTCATGCTGAGGACCCCCGCACGGCGATCAACTAGTAGCTCGACGCTCTCGCTCAGCGCTCCCTCGAGCGGTCGCCCCAAGGCCTGCTCGAGCAGCTCTGAGTGGATCTCAGCGGCAATCCGCTCAATCGCTGCCTGGTCGATCGCGTTGCTCACCGATTGGCCTCTGGTGGCCGCGGCAGCGCACGTATTTCGCGCGCCGAATTCTGAGCCTCTGCAAGCAAGACGGCCTGGCGCAATGTCACGCGGATCGCGACTGAAACGCGTGGAAGGCCAGCACTCGCGCCATCAGCGACGGCCGCCGCGGGCGCCGATTCGATCACTTCAGCGTCACGCAGCCCGACGCTGGTTGTCGCTGCGCCGGCATCGTTGTCGCGCGTAATCAGCAGATCTACACGGGCTCCGGCCGTTAGCTCCCCTGCCGCACCGACGACGATTAGCCTGACTATCCGCTGATTGCTGCTCGCATCAACCAGTGCTCCGGACGCGCCGACGCGGTCGCCCTGAAGAAGATCCGGCTGCAGATCGCTGCCGGCCGCAATCGACACTGCGGCGCGGGCGCCGATCACCTGCTCAGCGTCACCAAACGAAAGTCGCGGTGCGAACGAGGCCGGAAGGTTACGGATCGCCAGCTTCGATGCGTCGATGCGAGTGCCGCGTGCAATCGGTTCGCTGGCGACGACAACCGGCACCGAGCGGCCGACACGCCGCTCTATCTCAGCTTCGCGGCTGGCTACCTCGGAGGCAGCCAACGCGGCAAATACCACCGCTAGCCCAGCAAGCAAGATCGCACGGCGGCCACGGTTCACGCTGCCAGCGCAATCTCCTCACGAAGATCGCTCTCGCTGACTAGAGCAGGAGCGTCGACCAGGCGGTAACCGACTCCCCAGACGTTGACCACGTAACGACCACCGTCGGCGCCGAGTTTGCGTCGAAGCCGGCAAGCGTGCGAGTCGAGCGTGCGAGTCGTACCGACCGTCCTTCGACCCCAGACCGTCCGCAGCAGTTCAGCCTTCGTGAAGACGCGTGTCGGGTCGGCCGCTAGTACACGAAGCAAAGCGAACTCTTTAGCGCTCAACTCCAAGACCTTGCTGCCGAGCAGCGCCGTCCGTGAAGC
>CAMDLG010000004.1 GCA_945901565.1 Bifidobacterium breve
TGGTACGTCGAGCAGGTGATCGAAGCCGGCTGCGGTTTCGTCAACTGCATTCCCGTCTTCATCGCTAGCTCCGATTACTGGGGCCGCAAGTTCAAGAAGGCCGGGCTGCCGATCATCGGTGACGACATCAAGAGCCAGGTCGGCGCGACGATCATCCACCGCACGCTGGCGCGCCTCTTCCACGACCGCGGCGTCAAGATGCTGTGCACCTCACAGCTCAACGTCGGCGGCAACATGGACTTCTACAACATGCTCGAACGCGAGCGGCTGGAGTCGAAGAAGGTCTCGAAGACCCAAGCCGTGACCTCGATCATGGGCCACGAACTACCGGCCGACGATGTATACATCGGGCCCTCCGACTACGTGCCGTGGCTGACCGACCGCAAGTGGGCACACATCCGCCTTGAAGGCCAGGCCTTCGGCGACGTGCCGCTGAACGTTGAGATGAAGCTCGAGGTTTGGGACTCACCAAACTCGGCTGGCATCGTGATCGACGCCGTGCGGCTCTGCAAGCTAGCGATGAACAACGGCATCAGCGGCCAGCTCGATGGCCCAAGCTCCTACCTGATGAAGTCGCCGAAGAACCAGCGCCCCGATGATCAGGCGCGGCTCGACACTGAAGCCTTCATCAGCAAGTACAAGCGTAAGAAGGCCGCCAAGCCGAAGGCCAAAGCGAAGGCCAAGCCAAAGCGCGCCGCAGCCAAGCGCTGAGCAGGTGGGTCAGAAGCTCTCGATTGCGCAGGTAACTCCGTTTGCCTGGGAACTGCCAAGCGAGGTAAACGAGTTCGTCGGCAAGCTAAGCGACGAGCTGGCTGACCGCGGTCACCGAGTCGCGATTATCTCGCCGTCAACATCGGCAGCGAAGGTGCGCGAGGGGCGCAAGCTAATACGGAGCAACCCGGCAGCGCTAATCGAAGCAGCCGATCGTGCGCCGCAGCTAATCGCAGTCAGCCAATCGCTGGAAGCCGCCCCCGGGCGACGACGGGTCGCCCTGCCGAGCGACACAACGCGCACACTGGGCGCGCTCTTTGAACAGACACCGTTAGACATCTGCCACGTCCACGAACCGTTTGCTCCGTCGATTACGAGCGCAGCACTGCGCAGTTCAAGAACGCTCAACGTCGGCTCATTCCACGCTCCAGCAGAGCGGCTCGTAGCGACCCAAGTAACTCGCAGGCTTGTGCAGACGCTATTTGGGCGCCTCGACGCCCGCACTGCCAGCTACCAGACGACTGCGGCGATGATGGAGCGTCACTTCCCGGCCGCTTACCCACTGCTGACGCCAGGGGCACCCGCTCTGGAAAGCCAGCGCAGCAAAAACCCTGCGGCGCCGCTGCGAATCGTCTTCATCGATGAGGAAGAACGCTCGGCGCTGCGACTCTTGCTCCGCTCGCTACGGCTGATCGAAAGCGACCGTCCGTGGGAACTCGTGATTAGCAGCGCTGCTGGCCGCTCTGCGACTCCGCTGCGGGCCGCGATCGCTGCATGCGTCAGCTACGTGGACCCGCGCGAGACGACAACCGACGAGCTGCTTGCGAGCGCAGACATCCTCGTCGCGGCATCATCCGGCGCCCAGCCGCAGCCAGGGCTCTTGGCGCGCGGCGGCGCAGCTGGCGCAGCGGTCGTCGCATCGCGGCTGGCGGTTTACGAAGAGGTGCTCGGCGACGGCGAGCGTGGACTGCTGTTCCCACCACGGGAGCTGATGACGCTGGCAGCGCAGATTTCACGGCTGCTGAATGACGACGCACTGCGAACTCGACTGGGCGCCGCCGGAGAGCCGCGGAGCTGGACGCAAGCAGCCGATCAGCTCGAAGAGATCTATGAACAGTTGACGGCGCGGCGCAAGCCGCTGGGCGGCAACGCTTCGCTCGCCGCTCGCCTGAGCGGCCGGCCGCTGATCGATGTTGACCTACACATGCACACCGATCACAGCCACGACTGCGCGACGCCGGTTGAGTCGCTGCTCGAGACCGCCCGTGACCGCGGCCTTGGCGCGATCGCAGTGACCGAGCACAATGAGATCTCAGGCGCCGTTGCGGCCGCGGCGATCGCCGATCAGTACGGCGTCAAGGTGATCCTCGGTGAGGAGGTCAAGACGGCCAGCCAAGGCGAGGTGATCGGCCTCTTCATCACAGAAAAGATCGAGCGCGGAATGACGCTCGCCGAGACTGTCGCTGAGATCAAACGTCAGGGCGGGTTGGTCTACGTTCCTCACCCATTCGACCGGATGCACGCGGTCCCCGACTACGAACACCTCCTTCCGATCGTTGATCAGATCGACCTAATTGAGATTTACAACCCGCGCGTCGCGCTCGACACCTTCAACGAAGAAGCGGCGCGTTTTGCGGCGAAGTACCGGATACCTGCTGCAGCTGGGTCAGACTCGCATGTGACTCAAGGGCTGGGAACGGCGCGAGTGCGAATGCGCGACTTCGACGGCCCAGAGGAATTCCTCGAATCACTGCGCGAAGCCGAGATCCACTCGACGCCAACCAACTACGTATACGTGCAGGCGCTGAAGTTCATCCAAACCAAAGCGACACCAGAGAGTGCGCGGCGTGCATCGCGCAAGCGCAAGGCACGCAAGTCGCCGCGCAAGCTCTGATGCAGTCAAAGGGAGAAGCGGAGCAGTCGTCGAAACTGAATGAGCCGATGCCTGCAACCGAGGATGAGATCCGCGAGAAGTATCTAGAGCGAGCGATCCGTGAGATCAACTCGCTGTCGCGCGATGTCCAGAGCTGCAGCCACTGCCCCCGCGGCAACCTGATGCCGGTGCTGGGCTCAGGCCATCCTCAGGCCGACATCATGCTGATCAAGTACACACCGACGGTCTCTGAGATCGAAGAAGGTGTGGCCTTCTACGGGCGCTCCGGTAATGCGATGCGTAAGTCGCTGAGCCGCCTCAACATTGATCCTCTCGCTGTCTACGGAACGCTCTTCATCAAGTGCCCCGTTGGCGACCCTGCGCTGGCCGACCCGGCATGCATTGCACGGGTTGCAGAGGAGTTCGCGATCGTGCAACCGCGGATCGTCGTCGTGATGGGCGAGCAGTCGGTGACTGCGCTAAACGAACTGGAGCTGCCGCTGGCCAAAGAGATCGGGTGGACGCCCGGTGTAGTACAACCTTTGACCGATGCATGCGATGTCCTCGTGACGCCAAACATCGACGACTCGCTCGACTCGGAAGAAGCGAAGCGTGACTTCTGGGGCGCCTTCCGCTCACTAGGCGACTGGTGGGGCGAACTGCCTCCCTATTGATTAACGATCGGCACCGCGCGAGGGGAAACGCTCGCCGCCGGGGACCAGCCAAAACTCGTCGATCCGCTCAATCAGCCCTTCCTGCAACTCGTAGAAGCCAGCGCAGACGAGCATCGTGTCGGAGCGTTGAACCTGAGCATGGACGGCGATGTCGAGACCGCGGCCGGTGATCACTCGTCGCACGCTCGTCTTGTTGTCAGGGTTATGGACGAAGTGCAGCAGCGAGAGGTACTCCTCGCGGCTCGGCTCACGACCTTGATGGGGCAGAGAGATACGCACGCCTGGCCGCACCAACGCGGCCACGGCATCCCAGTCGCCATGTTCACGGGCGCGCCAGAGTCTTTCAATCGCGTTAACGCTCATCAGCCTGTCACCAAGACTATCTTGCCAAGTTTGCCGCCGGAGGCAAAACTTTCGTACGCGTCTGCAGCCTCATCGAGCGGAAAGGACTTGTAGATCGGCACCGTCAAGCTGCCGTCGTCGAAACCTGGGAGCACGCTCCGTTCCATCGCCCGGGCAGTCGCCGCCTTCTCCTCCAACGGCCGCGCTCGCAGCGTAGAACCAGACAGCTTCGCGCGGCTGCCCATCAACGCTAGGAGGTTCAGCTCGCTACGGAAGCCTGCCGCGACGCCGATTACTACGACACGGGCGCCTACTGCGAGAGCTGCAAAGTTGGCGTCTAGGTTTGGAGCCCCAACTAGTTCCAAGAGGACGTCGTACGGGCCCAACGATTCGCTCTGATCTGGGCTGCAGACGACATCGGCTCCTAGCGCAGAGACTTCCTCGTGGCGCGCTGCGTCGCGCACCGATGCAGTTACGTGGGCGCCGGCCGCGGCTGCCAGCTGGACTGCGGCGGTACCGACTCCGCCGGCCGCGCCACTGATCAGGACGCGCTCACCGAGCTGCAGGTTGGCCTGGGTGAAAAGGGCGTCGTGGGCAGTTGTGAAGGTCTCCGGTAGGCCTCCGGCCTGCGCCCAGTCGAGCCCTGCTGGCACAGCCATTAGCTGGCGCTCATGAACGACACAAAGTTCAGCTTGGCCACCGCCGCCGACGATTGCCATCACGCGGTCGCCCTCTTCGAAGCGCTCAGCTCCGGGGCCGCGCGCAACAACTTCCCCGGCCAGCTCAAGCCCTGGGATGTCGGCGGGCGAACCTGCCGGAGCCGGGTAGGCGCCGCGGAGCTGCAACTGATCGGCTCCGTTAAGGCCAGCAGCCCGAACCGCGACCACTACCTCGCCGGCGCCAGCAACGGGATCGGGGCGCTGTTCAACAACGAGTTTGTTCTCTTGGATTGTGACGGCGCGCATTGCGGCAGTCTAAGCCAGCGCTAGCCGCTTGGGCGAGCGGCCTCAATCTCATCGTGGAGGCCGTGCGGATCGTGTGAGTGGGGTTCCAGCGGGATCACAGCGTCATCATCGCCGCCGGGCTTTGTGTTCAGAGCGTGGCGCGCCTCCTCGAGCGACATTCCGGTTGCCCGCAGAAGGTCGTTGGCGATCATCCTCACCTGCCCGACGACAATGCTGACCGCAAGGTTGCGGGTGTGGTCGAGCGCCGCCGAAGAGGCCGTCGCTGCGCGCAGCGCGGCGACTCGAGCGATGTCGCGCTGCTTCTTGTCGGTAACCGATGCCGCAACGTGATCGGCTGCTTCAGCGAGGTCACGCAGCCCGGCGATCACGGTGGGAGGAACGGTATTGCCGCGCCGCAGCGCGGCCGAGGCGCCACGCGCCAACGAGACAACGCTGACCTGAACTCGCGTCACCTGCTCAACGGCGTAGGCATAGCGATCGACGGTCCCAAGCTGACCGCGACGAGCGACCGCGAGCCGTGAAGTCTCGTCGCTAACCGCCGCCGCGGCCCTCAGCGGCTCGACGTCGTGCTCAAGATCGCGTGCTGCGTCAACGGCGTGGTCGGCCTGTGTCGAGCTACCACTCTCAAGCGCATCGGCAATCTTGCGCAGCGCAATCGATATCTGCTCGAGCGCGGGTTGGAGCGCGTCTTTTGCCAGCCTCGATGGGTTTAGCGGGAAGAGCACCAGCGTGAAGACGAGCGCGACGCCCGAGCCGATCAAAATGTCGATTAGGCGCGAGAAACCGTGCGGGTCTGCGGGGATCGCAAGGATTGCGACAAGTACGCCGCTGGCAGCCGCCTGATTGACGGCAAGCTGGTCGCCGCCGGCGAATACGACGACGCACATCACCATGAAGATCACGAGCCCTAGCTGCCAGGCACCGACGCCCACGTAACGAACCATCAGGTCGGCGACGGCGATCCCAAGCGCAACGCCAAACGCCAACTGGAGTGCACGCTTGGCAGTGCGACCTGCAGTAACTCCCATTACCAGCACGGCAGAGATCGGCGCGAAGAACGGCTGTGGATGGCCAACGATGTAACGGGCGAAGAGGTAAGAGACCATCGCCGCTAGCGCAACCAGAGCCAACCGAGGCGCGACTGAGCGAAGGTGATCGAAGCGCTGGCGCAACGTGATCTTGTCCAGCGCCATCTCAAGCATTGGCTCTAACCCTGTCCTTCTATCGGAGCTGTTGCAAGCAGCGCGCTGCTCATCCGCGCTCGAAAAGTGCGACGCACTCGATGTGCGGAGTCTGGGGGAACATGTCAACTGGGCGTACGCGGACCAGCTTGTAGCCGGCTTCGACGAGCTGGGCGGCGTTCGGCGCCAGCGTCGTTGGGTTACAGGAGACGTAGACGATTCGCTTCGCACCGGCTTCGGCGACGCGGGCGATGACCTTCGCCGAGAGACCCGATCGCGGCGGGTCGAGAACGATCAGATCGGGGCGGCCTAGCTCATCAACATCCTCTTTGAGCACGACGCGGACGTTGCCCGCGACGAAGCGCGCGTTGGTGATCTCGTTGGTGCGCGCGTTACGACGCGCATCCTCGACCGCTTCTTCAACGATCTCAACGCCGATCACCTCGCCTGCCCGCGGCGCCAGTGTTAGGCCGATCGAGCCGATCCCACAGCAGAGGTCGTAGACGCGCTCCCATCCTTTTAGGTCGGCGTATTCGCCAACCGTTGCGTAGAGCTTCTCGGCCATCTCGGTGTTCGTCTGGAAGAACGCTTCGCTGCCAAGCGAGAAGCGCAGCCCTGAACATTCCTCCTCGATCGCTCCAACTCCGTCGATCAAAATATCGGTTCCTCCCTGCGTCGTCTCGCCGCTGCTGGGGGCGATGCTGCGGATCACACTGACGGCGCCAGCTTCGATCATCGCGTCGGCAAAGCGGCGCTGATCGAAATCGCCGGGCGACGTAACAATGCGGGCTTGGATCTGCCCGGTGCGGCGCCCCTCGCGGACGACGAGGTTGCGAAGCAAGCCCTCATGACTACGACGGTCGTAAGCCTTCAGTCCCATCTCCTGGCAGACCTCAAGCGCCGCTTCGCGAATCCGGTTGCTGGCCTCGGAGGCAAGCAGGCAGTCGTCCATCGGCAAGATCCGGGACCACGACCCCGGCGCGTGAAATCCGCAGCAGAGCGTGCCGTCGTCCTCAACACCGAACGAAAACTCAAGCTTGTTTCGGTAGCGCCACTCTTCGACCGCCGGAATGATCGGCTCAAGTTCAAAGCCATCGAGCTTGCCGATCCGTCGCAGCGCATCGTCGACCTGTTCGCTCTTGACCTCCAGTTGGCGGTCATAGCGCAGCACCTGCCATGAAGCACCGGGGTGGTCAGCAAGCGGCTCGATTCGGTCGGGGCCGGGCTCGAGCATCTCAAGCGGCCGCGCCTCAGCGAAGGCGCGCTTACGCTTCGTCACCTGCACGCGGACGAGATCGCCCGGCACCGTGTCGCGGACAAAGATCACGTAGCTTCGATCGGCCAGAGGCACGCGTGCGATGCCCTTGCCACCGTTGGCGAGCGACTCGATCCTCAGCTCAAGCTCATCGCCGCGATCTACTCTCGTGCGTTCTCCTTCGACTGTTGGCTGCTCGCTCATTACAGTGAGGATCGCAGCATCGCTCTAGTCACGAGCGGCGAGCAGCCACTCGAGCAGCGCCTTCTGGGCGTGACGGCGGTTTTCCGCCTGATCCCAGATCCTTTGACGCTTGCCATAAAGCAGCTCTGCGGTGATCTCTTCGCCGGGGTGAGCCGGCAGACAGTGGAGCGCTATTGCGTCGTCAGAGGCGAGCGACAGCAGTTCGTCGTCGAGGCGGAATGGAGCCAGCGCGGCGCGGCGCTGGTCGGCCGTCGCCTCGTCGCCCATCGAAACCCAGACGTCGGTGTACAGCGCGTCGGCGCCTTCGACCGCGGCCTTCGGGTCGTTACTGCGCTGGCCTCCGCAACCGGGGTCGAGCTCATAACCCTGGGGCGAGGCGACGACCACCTCGAGCCCGGCAGTTGTTCCGAGAATCGCTAATGAACGGGCGACGTTGTTGCCGTCACCCACATAGACAAGCTTGAGCTCGTCGAGTGGGCGGCCGGGAAAGGCCTCCTGCAGAGTCATCAGGTCGGCCAGCGCCTGCGAAGGGTGGTGGAGCTCGGTGAGCATGTTGAAGACAGGGATCGAGCCTTCGGCGGCGAGCTCCTCGATTAATGCGTCGGGGCCTGTGCGCACGCCGACGGCTTGGACTTGGCCGGAGAGAACGCGAGCCGTGTCGGCGATCGACTCGCCGCGTGAGAGCTGCATCTCGCCCGGACGCAGCACGACGGCGTGACCGCCGAGCTCTGTAACACCAACCTCGTACGAGAGCCGCGTGCGAGTGCTCGGCTTCTCAAAGATCAAGGCGACACTCTTGCCGGTTAGCGCGTCAGATGAAGCAGGAGCAGCCTTCAGTTGATGGGCGCGCGCGAGCAGTGCGAGCAGCTGCTCGCGGTCAAGTTCTTCGCCGGTGAGGAAGTGGCGTGGCAAGCGCGAGAGAATAAGCCCGCAGCGCCGTTTGCAGCGCGCTATTTGTTGCAGCGCCGCCAAATAGCCGCGGCGTGTTCAGCGACTCTCATCAAGCTCTTCGCTGCCGCCGCGCCGAATCCCGAAGCCGCGTACCGCGAGTATCGCCCGTTCACCGAGCGATCCACGCTTCGGCAAGACGCCAAGTTGGACCGTCGCATCGTAGGCATCGAAGAAGGCGCGGACGCGCCAGAGCTTCTCGCGCGGCGGATCAAGCTCGCAGTAGAGAACGGCGTGGACGGTGATCATTTTGTTGGTGGCGGGAATGCCCGAAAGCGCCGCGCGGTGAACACCGCTGACCAGCAGCGGAACGGCGACGTAACGACCATCGCTGAGGCGCTCGCCGGCGCTCTCGACTTTGGCGTCGGGGAAGGCTCTCCAGAGCTGCGCGGCGCGATCAGCCAGCGCGTCCGGGCCATAGAGCGGCTCGGGGCTGGAAGGGTCTGTCCAGTGCAGGTCGACTGCGCAAACTTCGCGGAAGGCAGCACGGCGGCGCTCGGTCCAAGCGCTCTGGAAGGCGTCGAGAAGGTCGTCCATCGCGATTCAGCCTAGAGCGGCTGCAAAGAGCCTGCGGCGCCGGCCTGCCAGACTGACGACCGATGGGACGACGCAGCCGCAAACGAAGCCTGACCGAGCCCGGCGCGAAGGCGGCGCCGAAGAAGCGGCTCAGCAGCGCCGCGCGCGACGAGATTGTGCGCGCCGAACTGAAGCCGCTGACGGCCGGAGAACGTCCACTTCCGGTGAAGATCGCGGCGATACTCGCGGCCAGCTTGGCTCTAGCGAATGTTGCCTTCTACTTGGCTGGCGTCGAAGTAAGGGGACAGAAGCCAGCGCTACTGGGAGTGCTCCTTTTTGCCGGCTTGATGCTGGTCGCGGCCTGGGGAATGTGGACGCTTCGCTACTGGGCACTACTCGGCTTCCAAGCCTTGCTGGCGATGACACTGGTGATCGCTGGCCTTTCACTGATGGTCGCCGGCAACGTGCTGGCAGTAATTCTTTGTGTCGTCATCCTGCTCGCTGGCGGCTGGCTTTTCTGGAAACTGATCCGCGTACTTGGCCGCGTCAAGGTGCCGTCGCCGCACGGTTGAGGCGTACCGACTTAAGCGGCTCCTCTCTCCTACACTCGCTCTATGGCTAAAGAGAGCTTCGATTGCATCATCATCGGTTCAGGACCGGGGGGATATGTCGCAGCGATCCGCGCAGCACAGCTTGGAATGACGGTCGCAGTCGTCGAGAAGGACAAGATCGGCGGCCGCTGCCTGAACTACGCATGCATCCCAGCAAAGGCTGTCCTGCGCTCAGCCGACATCGTCTCCGAGATCCGTGAGGCCGCTGAGTTTGGAATCACGGTCGGCGAACCGACAGTTGACTTCGGCGCCGTAAGCGCGCGGCGCGAGGAGGTAATCGGCACGCTCGTCGGCGGCGTCGAGATGCTGATGAAAAAGAACAAGGTCGAACTGATTAGTGGAACGGCAACTCTCAGCGGCGCGAAGAGCGTAAGCGTCGACGGCCGCGAGCTGGAAGCAACAAAGGCGATCATCCTCGCCAGCGGCTCTGTCGCCCTCTCTATCCCTGGCGCCAGCTTCGGCGGCACGGTCATCGATACCGCCGCGGCCTGGGCGCTTGAGGCGCTGCCGAAGAAGCTGGCAGTTGTCGGCTCTGGCCCTTCGGGCTGCGAGATCGCTAGCGCTTACGCCCGCTTCGGCGTTGAGGTCGAGCTCTTCGAAGCACTCGACCGCGTACTGCCAAGCGAGGACAAAGACATCTCGCGGCTAGTCGAACGGGACTTCACAAAACAGGGCATCAACGTTCACACGTCGACGCTAGTCGGCGAGATTGAGGCCAAGAAGAGCTCCGTTTCTTACAGCTATGGCGACGAAAAGGGCGAAGCCGACTGGCTCGTTATCGCCGCCGGCCGCGGCGCCGACGTTGAAAGCCTTGGCCTTGAAGCAGTGAACGTAGAACTGGACGAGCACGGTCTGATCGCCGTTGACGGGCAGCTGCGTACCAGCGCGCCGGGGATCTACGCGATCGGCGACCTTGTCCACGGCCCGGCGCTGGCCCACAAGGCAAGCGAGGAGGGGATCATCGCCGCCGAAGCGATCGCCGGCGAAGACCCTGCGCCGCTCGACTACATCGACATCCCGCGCGCAACCTTCTGCGCGCCGAACGTTGCCAGCTTCGGCCTCACAGAAGAGCAAGCGAAGGAGCAGGGCTTCGACGTGACCGTCGGCAAGGTCCCTTACGGAGCCGTTGGCGCCGGCACGCTCTACGGCGATCGCGGCGGACTCGTCAAGATCGTCGGCGACAAGAAGTACGGCGAACTGCTTGGCGGCCACATCGTTGGCGCGAAGGCGACCGAACTGATCCAAGAGCTTGTCAACACGAAACTGCTGGAGGGCGGCTACCCGGAGGTAGCGCGATTCATCCACGGTCACCCAACGATGAGCGAAGCAGTGCTGGAGGCGGCTCGCGCCGCCGACGGCTGGCTGATTCACGGCTAGAGCACGATGCAAGATCAGGCGGCCTTCTACTTCGATCTGGCTAGCCCTGAGTCGTACCTGTCTGCTGAACGGATCATGACGCTGCTGCCGATTGCAGCGGAATGGATCCCGATCCGCAGCGCAGCGCTGGCCGAACCGTCTGACCTAGCCGAGCAACGCAAGTTGGTTGAGGATCTGGCGGAGGAACGTTCACTCCAAGAGCTGCGCTGGCCGCCGCCGTTCGACAGTGAGCAGGCAATGCTGGCTGCCACCTACGCAAAACGGATCGGCCGCAGCGTGCCCTTCGTGCTAGCCGCGTTTCGCCAGGCTTACGCTGGTGGCCGTGCGCTCGATAACGAAGACAACATCGTGATTGCCGGCTCTGCCTGCGAGATGCACCCCGCAGCGCTACTCAAGGGATGCCAACTGCGAACCGTCAGCGACGCCCTTGAAGCGGCCACCAAGCTTGCAATCGAGCGTGGTGTGCGCCGCGTGCCAACTCTGTGGGTCACCGGGGAGCACGGCGCGCAGTTATTTGAGGGTGACGCCGGGCTCGATGCTGCGGCGGTGGAGCTACGAGCTGGGATGCAGACGCAATGACCGCGTCACGCGCTTACGAGGTGATCGTGACCCGCACAGGGATCGTTCCTGGCCGCCTAGCCCCAGCCGATCGCTTTGATCACATCGAAGTCGTTGGCACCGATGACCTCGAGGTGGTCCTCTTCTGGGACGTACCGGCGCGATCCACGGGCAAAATGGAAGCGGCGCTACGCGATGACCTGCAGCGGCTGAGCGCTGAGGAGTTCATAGCGCGCTGGAACGCGGTCGAAGGAGAAGATGACTACTAGGGTGATCAGCGATGACTGAAAACCCGCTCCCGGCGCCGGAGGTCTCGCTCGACTGGCTGAAGTCGATGACGCTGATCCGCCGTTTTGAGGAGCGCGCCGGCGAGCAGTACACGCGCGCCAAGATTGGCGGCTTCCTCCACTTGGCAATCGGTGAGGAGGCGACGATTGTCGGAGCCGTTGCCGCGCTGCGGCCGACCGACTACATGATCGCTACATACCGCTCGCACGGTCAGGCTCTAGCGCGGGGTAGCGAACCGGGGCGCGTGATGGCCGAACTATTCGGCCGCGTTGACGGCCTATGTCGAGGTCGCGGTGGTTCGATGCACATGTTCGATCTGGAACGCCGATTCATGGGCGGCTTCGGAATCGTCGGCGGCAACCTGCCGTTGGCGGCAGGCTTTGGCCTGACCAGCGACTACCTCGGCAACGAGGCCGCGACGCTCTGCCAGTTCGGCGACGGCGCTAGCAACCAAGGGACCTTCGGGGAGACGCTCAATCTCGCGGCGCTCTGGAGGCTGCCTGTCGTCTTCATGGTCACCAACAACCAGTTTGGGATGGGTACCTCGCTGGAGCGACACTCAGCACAGACAAATCTTCAGATCAAAGGTGAAGGCTTCGGTGTCCCAGGTTTGGAATGCGACGGGATGGATGTCGTCGATACGTGGAGCGTTACTAAGGAGGCGATGCGGATAGCGCGCGAGGAGCGCCAGCCGGTGCTAGTCGAGGCTCTCAACTACCGCTTCCGCGGCCACTCGATCGCCGACCCTGAGGACTACCGCACAGAGGAAGAGGTACTGGCTTGGAGCAAGCGCGACCCGCTCGTGACCTTCGCTGACCGCCTGACAGCCGAGGGCGTCTTGAGCGCCGAGCAGCGCGAAGTGATCGACCTTCAGGCCACCGAGATCGTCGATGCGGCCGTGGCCTTCGCCGATGCATCGCCTGAGCCGGAGCCAAGCTCGCTCTACGACGACGTTTACGTGCTCAGCGATCAAGTAAGAGGCTGGTACTCGGCCGACCACCGCGGCGCCGGCGTGCAGAAGGGCGAGGATCTCTCCTAATGGCCGAGATGCGCTACCGAGAAGCGTTGAACCAAGCGCTCGCCGAAGAGCTTGAGCGTGACCCCAACGTCTACCTGATGGGACAAGACATCAGCGTCTTTGGCGGCGCCTTCAAAGTCACGGAGGGGCTGATGGACCGCTTCGGCGAGAAGCGCATCCGCGACACGCCTATCTCCGAGAACACGATCGTTGGAATTGGTGTCGGTTCGGCGATGACGGGGCTGCGGCCGGTGATTGAACTGATGACGATCAACTTCTCACTGCTGGCGCTGGATCAGATCATCAACCATGCAGCACACGTGCGTTACATGTTCGGTGGGCAGGTCAGCGTGCCGCTCGTCGTACGGATGCCGCAAGGCGCAGGGCACCAGCTCGGGCCAACCCACTCGCACAGCTTCGAGGCGCTCTATCTCCACGTGCCCGGACTGCTCGTCGCAGTACCCAGCACGGCTGCCGATGCGAAAGGGCTTCTCAAAACAGCGATTCGCGACGATAATCCGGTGATCTTCATCGAACACGAGACTCTCTACGGCCAGCGCGGCGAAGTTCCGGATGATCCTGACTTCACGGTTCCGTTCGGCCTTGCGGCGATCCGCCGGGAAGGCAGCGACGTGACGATCATCGGCATCTCGCGGATGGCACAGACCGCAGAGCGCGCCGCCGAGCAGCTGGCTACTGAGCACGGGATTGAAGCCGAAGTGATCGACCCGCGCACGCTGCGCCCGCTCGACCTCGACACAATTCTTGAATCGGTTGCAAAAACTAACCGCTGCGTGATCGTCGAAGAGGGCTGGCCGCACGGCGGCGTCGGCGCCAACCTCGCGGCACTGATTCAAGAGCAGGGGTTCGACGACCTAGATGCACCGGTCGGTCGCGTCACCGGCGTAGACGCGCCGATGCCATATGCCAAGAGTCTTGAGCAGATCTCATTCCCACATGAGCAGCAGGTGATCGAAGCGACGCTGGCGCTGTTCGGTGAGCGGAAGCGAGCATCCCGTGGCTGAGATCGTGATGCCACGCCTTTCCGATTCGATGGAAGAAGGAACGATCGTGCGCTGGCTGAAGCGCGATGGCGACGAGGTCGCGCGCGGCGAAGAGCTGGTCGAGATCGAGACCGACAAGGCGACGATGGCCTACGAATCAGATACTGCGGGGACGCTCAGCATCTCGGCTCCGGAAGGAACAACGCTGCCCGTCGGCGCGATGATCGCGACGATCGGTGACGGGAGCGACGCGCCGGTCACGGAGGCCCCAGCCGAGCTTCCAGCCCCTGTTACAGAGTCGATCGAAGAACCGAACCAAGAGGTGACTGAGGCGATCGAGGCGCCCTCCCAACCAGGCGAGCGTGTCAAGGCCTCGCCAATCGCACGGCGCATCGCCGACGAGCGCGGCGTTGATCTGCAGGCCGTCAGCGGCACCGGCCCGGGCGGGCGAATCGTCAAAGCCGACGTTGAAGCGTCACCGACCGGTGCCAGCCCTGCGGGCAGCACGGCTGGCGACGAGGCCAGCGGCCGCGGAGTTGTAACGACAACCGAGCCGAGCCGCACACAGGCGCTGATCGCTAGACGGATGGCTGAATCAAGGGCCACAGTGCCGTCCTTCAATCTGCAGACCGAAGTTGACATGACGACCGCTACAACGCTGCGCGCAGAGATGAAAGCCAGCGGCGGCGAAGCGCCCGTGCCAACGATCAACGACATGGTCGTGAAAGCAAGCGCGCTTGCGCTGCGCGAGCAGGGGCAAGCCAACGGTGCCTGGCGCGATGGCAAGTTTGAGCACTACTCACGCGTCAATGTCGGCGTCGCAGTCGCCGGGCCGGGGACGCTCGTCGTACCGACCGTCTTCGACGCCGACGAGAAGACGCTCTCGGAGATCACGACTGAAACCGGTGCGTTGGCAGAGCGCGTCCGCAGCGGCACAATCACGCCGCCGCAGACGAGCGGCGGCACCTTCACCGTCAGCAACCTCGGAATGTTTGGCGTGCGCAGCTTCGAGGCGGTGATCAACACGCCGCAGGCAGCGATCCTCGCCGTCGGCGCCGTCGAGCAGCGCGCCGCAGTCCATGAAGGCGCGATCGAGCCGCGGATGCTGATGGTGCTGACGCTCTCCTGCGATCACCGCATCCTTTACGGAGCCGACGGTGCGCAGCTACTGGCGCGGATCAAGGCGCTGCTCGAGGCGCCTCTTTCGCTCGCTAGCTGACAGTAGTCTGGAGTTGCAATGACTGAGGCAGCCGGGGAATGCTCGGTGGTCCACTTGGGGCGCGTCCCCTACCGCGAAGCGCTCGCCCTACAAGAGCGAGTCCGCGACGCGCGCGAAGCGGACAGGATTGGCGACACGCTGCTGCTGCTTGAGCACGACGCGGTCTATACGCGTGGACGCCGCAGCGAGGTTGAGGAATTACTGCACCGCCCAGAGTGGTACGCGGAGCGCGGCATAGAGATCGTGGAAACCGACCGTGGTGGCCGCGTCACCTACCACGCACCCGGGCAGCTGGTTGGCTACCCGATCGTCAAGACGAGCGATGTGATCGCCCACGTGCGGCGGCTGGAACGAGTGATCATCACTGCGCTGGCGCTGCAAGGAACCACGGCGCGGGCGCGGGCCGATGAAGGAGCCGACTTCACCGGCGTCTGGACCGACGAGCGCAAGATCGCCTCAATTGGTGTCCACCTGCGTCGCTCGATCACGACGCATGGCTTTGCGGTCAACGTCGACATGGATCTTGAGCCTTGGAGCTGGATCGTTCCCTGCGGCCTCAACGTGCCAATCACCTCGATCGCCGAGGAGACGGGCACAACGCCCGACGCCGAGCTGTTTGCGGATCAGATAGCCGATGCTTGGGCCACAGAGAGCGGCAGCAGCATCAAACTGCTCACTCCCGACCAGCTAGCGGCGCTAGCCTGACTCTGTGGCCGACGAGCCGACAATCCGCTCCCATCAGACCCGCTCGCGTTCTAACCCGGGCGGAATGGATGTGAGCGCGGTGCTCGGGACCGACGTGCAGCCGATTCGCGCACGGAAGCCGCCTTGGTTCAAGGTGCCACCACCTGGCGGTGAGCGATACCGCGAGCTGGCGGCGATGATCAAGGAAGAGAACCTCAACACCGTCTGTCAGGAGGCTGCCTGCCCGAACGTTGGCGAGTGCTGGGAGCGAGGCACAGCGACCTTCATGATTCTTGGCGACACCTGCACGAGGCGCTGCGGCTTCTGCAACGTCAACAGCGGCAAACCGACCTGGAACGACCCGCTCGAACCGGCCCGAGTCGCGCGCTCAATAGCGCGGATGGGACTACGCCACGCCGTGATCACAAGCGTCGACCGCGATGACCTGCCCGACTACGGCGCGGGGATCTGGGCGGCGACGATCCGTCAGTGCCGCTCGCAGGCGCCGGGCTGCAAGGTTGAGGTGTTGACGCCCGACTTCCGCGGCGAGGAGATGCCACTGGCGAAGGTTCTGGCCGAGCGGCCCGACGTCTTCAACCACAACGTCGAGGTTGTGCCGCGGCTCTACTCGGTTGCGCGGCGCGGATCCCGCTGGGAGCGCTCGCTGCGCGTGCTGCGCAACGCCCGAGCGATCGGCGGCGAGGCGCTGGTCACAAAGTCGGGGCTGATGGTCGGGCTTGGTGAAACACAAGACGAAATGCTGGCCGCATTCTCCGACCTGCGCGAGGCCGGAGTGCAGGTGCTGACGGTCGGCCAATACCTGCGCCCGACCGAGAATCATCTTCCAGTTGTGCGCTACTGGCACCCCGACGAATTCAAGGAACTTGAGCTCGCGGCCTACGAGATGGGCTTCTCTCACATCGCAGCAGGGCCACTGGTGCGCTCCAGTTATCACGCCGATGAGCACGTCCCCCAAGAGCGCCCAGGAGTTGGCCCACTGAGCGCTGCTGCGGCGCCGGCCGGCGCCTAGCGGACAACCACAATAATGCGCATCACCCTGCTAATCGTCGTATTTCTGTTCCTGCTCGCGTTCTTTGCGGGGACTGTCGTGACGATCGCTCGTGAGGGCCTCAATGTGCTCTCGGTGCTGTCAGTTCTGCTGATCGCACTGATGGCCGTGGGGATCTTCGGGGCGCTGGCCAGTGGGGCTGATCGCGACGAGTGAGCGACTCGTATTATCCTTCACAGGAGACGTTGACCGACCAGTCAGTCAAAGGAGCAGTCTGTGGATCTGAATGACACACCAGAACAGGCCGAGTACCGCACAGAGATTCGTGCCTGGCTAGACGCCAATAAGGCCTCAGCGCCAATTCTTGAGGGTCAAGGAGCGCTCACCGACCCCGACGAGATACTCGCCGCACACCGTGCCTGGCAAGGCAAGCTGGCCGAAGGCGGGCTCGCCGGAGCAACCTGGCCAAAGGAGTACGGCGGCCAAGGGATCGGCCCAGTTGAGTCGGTCGTGATCAGCCAAGAGATGCAGCAGGCTGGCGTCCCCGGGATCCTCGACGTGATCGGCGTCGGAATGCTCGGGCCAACAATCATTGCCCACGGAACTGAAGAGCAGAAGCAGCGCTACCTCGGGCCGATGCTGCACGGTGATGAGATCTGGTGCCAGATGTTCTCTGAGCCAGCGGCCGGCTCCGACCTCGCCGCGGTGCAGACGCGCGCTAAGCACAACGACGACGGGACTTGGACGCTGAACGGTCAGAAGGTCTGGACGACTAACGCTCAGTTTGCGTCCTACGGACTGATTCTTGCCCGCACCAACCCCGACATCCCGAAGCACAAGGGGATGACGATGTTCATCGTGCCGATGGACGCCAAAGGCATCACGGTCCGCGGACTACGACAGATCTCAGGCGAAGCAGAGTTCAACGAGGTCTTCTTTGATGACGTCGTGGTCGACGGCGATTCGGTCGTCGGCGGCGAGGAGAACGGCTGGGGAACCGGCCTGACGACATTGATGTTCGAGCGCCTGACAATCGGCCTCGGCTCATCGGCATTCGGCTACCGCGCGACTCGCTTTGCCGAAGCAATCGCGGCCGACCCAACTGCGGCTAACGACCACGAGGTACGTCACAACTTCGGCGAACTAGCCGCTGAACTTGAGGCGATCCGCTGGACCGGCTATCGCTCAATCAGCGCCCTCCAAGATGGTCAGATCCCAGGGCCGGAGTTTGGCCTTGCCAAGGTGACAACGGTCAACTGCGCAGTTCGCGCCGGCGACCTGATCGCCGACATCGTCGGGCCAGAGGCGCTCGATGAGGACAGCGAGTGGGCTTACATGATCTCCTTCCTGCCGGGCCTTAAATCGGCCGGCGGTACCGAAGAGATCCTCCGCAACACGATCGGCGAGCGCGTTCTCGGGTTGCCACCGGAGCCACGGCTCGACAAGGGCATCCCGTTCAGCGAGCTGCGGGCCAAGGAGAAGGAAGGTGCACCAGCATGAACCTCGGACTATCCGATGAGCAGCAGTTCCTACGTGACGCGGCGGCCGATGCCTTCTCACGCGTAAAGACCGTTGAAGCAGCCCGCGAGGCGATCGAAGACGACTCGGCACTACCAGACATGTGGCCGACCGCCGCTGAAGCTGGCTGGCTTGGACTACTGGTAAGCGAGGAGAACGGCGGCGCAGGGCTCGGTGCCTACGACGCAATGCTAATCGCACAAGAGGCCGGCAAGGTGCTGGCCGGAGTCCCGCTTCTTGGTGCACTCCCAGCCTCAATGCTGCTCGACCTCGGCGGCAGCGACAAGACCGAAGCGGTCGCAGCAGGTGAACTGAAGGCAGCATGGCTCCCAGCATGCCCGCCGTCATCGATTGAGCCGCGTTGGACCGTTGATCCAGTCGAAGGAATGGCTCGCCCGGACGCGCCGGCTGCAAGCGTCGATGCTGACTCAGTCACCTTTACAGGAACCGTAGGCTGGGCCCCCGACGCAGGCGAGGCAGAGCTGCTCGTCGTGATCGGCGTTGACTCGAGCGGCAACCCTGTTGCCGGCGCTGTAGAGGCTGGCGCCTCGGGCGTGACGGTAAACGCCGACTGGCGCTACGACGCAACTCGGCGCCTCGCATCGGTCACGCTTGATGGTGCGAGCGGCGCGAAGCTCGACCTCGACGCCGAGCAGATCGCTCGCGCTTACTACCTCGTGCAAGCGCTGATCGCTGCCGAGTCGGTGGGCACGATGGAGACGGCTCTTGAGGTATGCCTCGACTACGCGAAGGAGCGTTATACCTTCGGTCGCGCAATCGGTTCATACCAGGCGATTAAGCACGGAATCGTTGAGATCCTGCGGCGCCTCGAGAACTCAAAGTCACTCTGCATTTACGCTGGCTTTGCGTTTAGCGATAAGCCAGACGAGATTGCATATGCCTCAAGCTGCGCCCGCTCGGTTGCTGGCGGGGGACTCGATTTCACGGCTCGTCAGCAGATCGCCGTCCACGGCGGCATCGGTGCTACGTGGGAGCACGACGCACCGCTGACCTTCCGCCGTGCGCAGCTAAACCGTCGTCTTGTTGGTGGCCACGGGTCATCAACCGACCGTGTGGCCGACGAGCTGCTGAACGGTCGTGGCCCGGTTGTCAGCGTCGGTTAAGAGAACGACCACGAAGCGATTGGGGCGGGTAGGCTCGGCTGATGGCTGAGCCGCTCGACCCATCGCAAATTACGACTAAGCGCCACGCAGCCGCGCTCGCTTCTCTGCCCAGCGATGACGGAACGGACGCTGCCAAAGCAGCGCGCGGGCTGATTGCCGCCGCGCCGGTGGAGCTTGAGATCCGAGGCGAAGATGGCCAAGTCATCTGGAGCCTCGCCGACTACGACTTCCTCCGAAACGCGGATCAGGCGCCCGCGAGTGTCCACCCCGCACTTTGGCGGTTGGCGAAGCTGAACATGAACGCTGGCCTCTACGAGGTTGCCGAAGGCGTCTACCAGGTACGCGGCTACGACATCTCGAACATGACGCTGATCGAAGGGGAAAGCGGCGTGATCGTCGTCGACCCACTCGTTTCGCCTCAGTGCGCAGCAGCGGCTCTGGCTCTCTACCGCGAGCACCGCGGTGACCGCCCCGTCAGTGCGGTGCTCCATACGCACAGCCACATCGATCACTTCGGCGGCATTCGCGGCGTCGTTGCTGACGGCGAGACGCCACCGATCTGGGCGCCCAAAAACTTCACGAAGGAGGCGGTTAGCGAAAACGTAATCGCCGCAGCGGTGATGGTGCGGCGAGCCTCGTACATGTACGGATCGAACCTTGAGCGCAGCCCTCTGGGGCAGATCGACGTGGGGATCGGCAAGGCAGTCTCAACCGGGCTCCCCTCGCTGATGGCGGTTACCGACGAGGTAACAACGACAGGGCAGGAGGAGCGGATCGACGGCGTTCTCTTTGAGTTCCAGATGGTCCCCGAGACAGAAGCGCCGGCTGAACTGAACTTCTTTCTGCCAGAGCGCGGCGCGCTCTGCGTGGCCGAAACGGCGACACAGGTACTGCACAACATCCTCACGATCCGCGGCGCCCAGGTGCGCGACGCGCTCTGGTGGTCACAGTGCTTGGCCGAAACGGTTGAGCTGTTTGGCGACCGCGCCGACGTGCTATTTGCTGGCCACCACTGGCCGACCTGGGGCCGCGAGGAGATCGCGCGGTTCCTCGCCGAGCAGCGCGACCTTTACCGCTTCCTCCACGATCAGACGATCCGACTTGCCGGCGACGGCCTTACCGGTCCGGAGATCGCTGAGCGGATAGAGCTCCCAGAGAGCCTCGCCGGGCTCTGGCACACGCGGGGCGCCTACGGCTCGATGAAACACAATGCGCGAGGCGTCTACCAGCGCTACTTCGGCGTCTATGACGGCAACCCGGTCAACCTTGACCCGCTCGACCCTGTTACCGCGGGCGCGCGCTATGTCGAGGCGCTCGGCGGGAGCGAGCGCGTACTTGAGCTTGCCCGCGAGGCACTAGAGAAGGGCGAGGAACGCTGGGCCGCAACGCTCGCCGGGCACCTTATTTACGCGCAGCCGGATGATGAAACCGCACGCGAGCTGCAGGCCGCGGCCTTTGAGCAGCTCGGCTACCAGAGCGAGAACGCGACCTGGCGCAACGCCTACCTGACAGGCGCGCTAGAGCTCCGCGAGGCAGTTAGCGCTCAGAGCCTGCGCGCCCAGGCGCCGGACATCGTCCGCGCACTCGACACAGGGCAGCTGTTCGACGCGATGGGCACACGAATCAACGCTGAGCGGGCGGCGGAGAGCAATCTTACGGTCGCTTGGAAGTTCACAGACATCGATGAACAGTGGACGCTGCGCGTTACTAACTGCGCGCTTAGCACTACGCGGGGCAAGCTGGCAGACGATGCCGAAGCGACGATCACGACGACGCGCGAAACCCTTAACGCGCTGATTCTTCAGGAAACAGACCCAATCGAAGCCTTCGGCTCCGGGGCGATCAGCGTTGATGGTGATCCGATGGCGCTGGCCGGGTTCCTCGGCCTGCTGGACGATCCGCCGGACGACTTCCCGATCGTCACTCGCTGAGTCAGTCAGGCCTCGCGCCGCCGGCGTTTGAGCCTTGGCCGGGGCTGGTGCCTCCAGATGGAGCCGCATTGCTCGGCTTGAAGGAGCTGATCCGCCAGCCAGCCGAGCTCTTCACCAGAGTGAGTTCGCCGACGCTGACAAGCTGGACAGTCGCTTTGTCGCCCTTGACGCTGACGCTGCCAAGCTTCAACTTCGTCACGCTAGGTAAGTCCGCGAGTGAGATCCCGAGCTTTGCTGCGCAGGCCTGCGCCGACGATGCGGCTGCGCCGCCACTCTGCAGAGCGCAGAGCGTTGTCGCGTCACCCTCCTCGGCTGCCTGAACGTAACTTGTCACCGCATTCTGCACCTGGGTCGCCGAAGACTGGGAATTTGTTGACGTAGTTGTGGGCGTTGTCGCAGTGACCGTCGTGAGAGCCGTCGTCGACGGAATTACCGCATCGCTAGTGACTGGGTCGGAGCCGCCGCCGCCGGAGATCAGCGCCGCCGCTGCAACTCCAGCGCCGATGATCACGAGGATCACAATCAGAACTGTTGTACGGGTCACGCCTGAAAGGCTAAAGCGTCAGGCGGAGAGCGCCGACCGCAGGCCCGCTATCGCCTTGTCGGCGACCTTGCCAAAGGCTAATCCGAGCACTGGATCAAAGATTTTCAGTGGTCCCTTTAGCGTCAGGACTGCGTCGTAGGTGATTAGCGAGCCATCGCCGCTCGCGGCGACGCTGATCTCATCCACGCTGACGACGCTGCTGCTCTCACCGCGCACGACGAAGCGCCGGGGAGCATCGAACTCAGTCGTCTCATAGATCAGCGTGATCGTCTGTCCAAAGAAGCCAGCGTCTAGTTCGACGCGGTTGCCCACGCCGAGCGGCCCGTCATCGAGTCGCCGAGCCGCAGAGATACCCGGATCCCACTTCCGTGTATTCGAGAAGTCGGCGAGATAGGTGAATACCTCCTCGGGAGGCATCGGACTGCGCAGTGTGCGATTCGCATGAGCCATCTAAGTGGAGCCAGTCGGGATCGAACCGACGACCTCCGCCTTGCAAAGGCGGCGCTCTCCCAGCTGAGCTATGGCCCCTCAACGTGGAGTTTAGACGGGCGGCTGGCGATGCGGCGCGCTGCATTGCCTCGAACAGTTAGATTTGGAGAGGATGTTGGTCAATTTGAGTACCCCATGGCGATCGTTGATCGTTGCTGCCTGCCTATTGGCTGGCTCTCTTTGGCTTGCCACGGCAGCGCCGGCAGCGACATCACCCTCGGGCGGCGCGATGCCGAAGGGTTTCCTCTGGGGAACGGCAATTGCTGGGTTCCAGTCGGAGATGGGTCGCGGCCAGGACCTAGACCAAACCAGCGACTGGTGGCAGTGGGTCCATGACCCTGGCAACATCTCGTCGAAGGTCACTAGCGGCGATCTTCCCGAGAACGGCCCCGGCTTCTGGTCGCAGTACGCCAGCGACATCAAGCTGGCGCGTAAGGGGCTTGGCGCAAACCTTTTCCGGCTGGGCCTTGAATGGAGCCGCCTCTTCCCGCACGCTCCCACAGGACTTCCAGAAGGCGCGGCAGACACGAGCCCTGCGATGCTCAGGGCTCTCGACGCTAATGCCGATCAAAGCGCGGTTGCACGCTATCGCCAGATCCTTCAATCGGTGAGGGCCAACAAGATGTCGCCGTTTGTGACGCTCAACCACTTCACGCTTCCCGGTTGGATCCATGACCCAATTGCCGTTCGCGAAGCCTTCAAGGGCCGCCGACCCAACGCTGATCTGCCTGCCTTACAGAAGGCAGGCTGGCTCGATGATCAGATAGTCGCCCAGTTCGGCCGTTACGCGGCATGGGCGGCCTGGCGCTTTGGCGATCTTGTTGACCGCTGGGCGCCGATCAACGAGCCGATGGTCGTCACGACAAATGGCTACGTCAACATCCCTGGTGCAATCTCTGGGAACTTCCCTCCCGGCGTCTACAGCTTCACGGCAGCAACCGCGGCGATCCAGAACCTAGAAGCGGGGAATACCGTCGCCTACGAAGCGCTCAAAACGCTCGACCCAACTTCGAAGGTCGGCCTAGTCCAGAACATGATCGCTTTCACTCCGAGCAACCCTGCGAAGGCGGCGGACGTAACCGGTAGTCGGCATGCCGACTACCTCTTCAACCGGCTCTTCGTCAACGCTGCAGTGAAAGGGAACATCGACCGCAATGCCGATGGCGTCCTGCAGCCGACTGAGCGCGCCGTTCACGGACCGCGGGCCGACTTCTTGGGCGTCAACTATTACTTCCGCGGGCGTGCCCAAGGGCTTGGCCGCGCGTTCACGCCGAAGATCCCGGTGCTCGACTTCCTACCGCGAACTAGCTACCGCTGGCAGCTCGCGCCGAAGGCCGCTGCCTGCCCAACTCTGTGTAGCGACTTTGGCTCCGAGATTTACCCGGCCGGCCTCAGGCAGGTGCTAAAGACGGCCGGGAGCTACGACCTGCCGGTGATCATCACCGAGAATGGGATCGCCGATTCAACTGATCGGCTGCGACCCAAGTTCCTGCGCGACCACCTTCGCCAGATCCGCGCCTCAATCAGGGCGAAGGAAGCGAACGTCGTCGGCTGGATCGGCTGGTCGCTGACCGACAACTTTGAGTGGGTCGCCGGCTACCGGCCGAAGTTCGGCGTTTACTCGTTCAACAAGCAGACTTTGAAGCGCACGCCGCGGAAGAAGAGCGTCGAGCTACTGCGTCGAGCCGCGACTACTAATCGCGCGCCGTAAGCGCTGCTTAGAAGTCGAAGTCGCGCGGCGGCTTGCGCTCAAACCAAAGGCGATCGTGCTCGGGCGTCTCTTCTAGGAAGTCGGGCGTCTGCTCTAGCTCGTCTATCACCGGCGCAGCGCTCGGCTCAGCAGCTTCTGGCTGCGGTTCAGCCTCCAACACGGGCTCAGGCTCCGGTTCCGGCTCTAGCGCGGGTGCGGGCTCCGGCTCCGGCTCTAGCTCCGGCTCAGGTGCGAGGGCTGACTGAAGCTCCGCGGTGCTGAACTGCTCAGTCGGTTGGCTCGCAGCGGCGGGCAACTCAGCTGCTTCTTCGACCTCAAGCTCTTCAACGTCGACCGCCGCCTGCGGCTCCTCGACCACTTCGGCCTGCACGACCACTTCTTCCTCAACCACCTCTTCCTGCTCGGCGCCACCTAGAGCCTCTGATTCCAGGTGCGCGATCTCTGACGGATCGGCGCCCTGGCGTCGTTTGAGATCCAGATGCTCACGGATCGCCTCATCAAGCATTCCCATAGATGGAAGCCTAGCGGAGAGAACTGACCGTGGGGGTGTAGCGCGGCGATGCGCGGCTACACTCGCATTTGCGGGGCTATAGCTCAGTTGGGAGAGCGCCTGGATCGCACCCAGGAGGCCGCCGGTTCGAGTCCGGCTAGCTCCACTCAAGTCTCAGATGGCGCCGCGGCGCTTATCTGACGCTTAGAGTCGCCGCTACCCTTATAGGACGATGACATCATTTATTCGTAGAGCATCAGCCAAGACTTTGATCACTCTCAGTGGTCTGCTCGTCGTACTAGTCGCAGCCGGCACGGTCGTCGCCTCAGGCGCAGCTGGCGGTGCTGGCACACCACCGGCCAAGCAGCTAGCGCAGGCTATCTCAGACTCATTCTCGGGCCCTCAGATTGAGGGCGTCACTGCGCGGATCAAGTTCACCAACAAGCTTCTCCCGTCGACCGGCTTCGAAGGCGGCCAAGACCCCCTGATGGGCGGAGGCAGCGGCCGGCTCTGGGCCTCGAACAATGGTGACGTGCGGATTGAACTTCAGTCGGAATCGAGTGGCGGCGACGTTGAAGTGGTCGCCAGCGGCGACAAGCTCTGGCTCTACCACGCAGCCTCAAATACGGTCTACAAGACGACTATGGCGCCTGAGAAGCAGAGCAGCAAGCAGGAGATGCCTCCGACCGTCGCGGCAGTCAAGCGCGTTCTTCGCCAGCTCGGTAGCGACGCAACCGTCTCCGGAGCTGTGCCTGACAACGTTGCAGGCCAGCCCGCTTACAGCACACGGATCGAACCTAAGGCCAACGGCGGCCTCATTGGTGGCGCCGACGTAACTTGGGATGCCGCCAACGGAGCACCGCTGCGCGTCGCAGTCTTCGCTCGGGGCCAAAACGATCCCGTCATCGCGATCGAAGCGACCGCCATCAGCTTCGGCGCCGTAGACGCTTCGGCCTTCTCGATCGCCCCGCCAGCCGACGCCAAGGTTGAAGAACTCAGCCCAGCGGCTCGCAGCACGAAGCTTAAGAAGGGCAAGAAGCGAGCGCGCCCGATCACCGGGCTGCGGGCAGCGAAGGCCGCCGCGCCGTTCACCGTCTCGGCCCCCGCACAGCTCGCCGGGCGGAAGCGCAGCGGCGTGATGCTCGTCGGCCGCGGCGCAAAGAAGAGCGTCGTCGTTCGCTACGGCGAAGGTCTTGGCGGCATCACAGTCATGGAAAGCGTCGCTACAAAGGCTGATACAACTGCCGCAGCAACAGCAAGCTCGAAGGCGGCAGAGCGCGATTCGATCCAGATCCCGACTGCGAAGATCGGTTCTGCTCAGGGAATGGCGCTTGGCACCGCGCTCGGCTCGGTCGTCAGCTTCACCCGCAACGGCGTTCGCTACGTCGTGATCGGTTCGGTAACGCAGCAGGACGCGCTCGCCGCCGCCCGCGGGCTCTAAAAGCCGTGAGCGAACAGCCGCCGGTTGCGCTGCGCGGTCTGACGAAGCAGTACGGCCGCATTACGGCAGTCGATGACGTCTCGCTGACAGTCAACGAGGGCGACGTCTTCGGCTACCTCGGCCCAAACGGAGCGGGCAAGACGACGTCGCTGCGAATGATGCTCGGGCTGATCACTCCGACTTCCGGTGATGCGCGCGTATTCGGACACGACCCGCAGAAGTCGGTTGACGCACTTGCCGATGTCGCCGGCTTCGTAGAAGCACCGCGCTTCTACCCCTATCTCGACGGGATGACCAACCTGCGCCTCGTAGACGCGCTCGACGGCAATGACGCGAAGTCGCGGATCGCCGAAGCGCTCGACGTAGTTGAGCTCAGTGACCGCGCCGGCGACAAGGTTGGTGGCTACTCGCACGGCATGCGCCAGAGGCTCGGAATTGCCGCAGCGCTGATACGCCGCCCGAAGCTGCTGCTGCTCGATGAACCGGCGACCGGCCTCGACCCCGGCGGAATGCGCGACATGCGCGCGCTGATCGCCCGCTTATCGGCCGAGGGGATGACCGTGATGCTCTCAAGCCACCTGCTGGCCGAGGTCGAAGAGCTATGCAACCGCGTCGCAATCGTCCGCCGCGGCCGAATCGTCTACGAAGGTGAACTCGATGAGCTACGCGCCGCCGCTGGGCTGACAATCCGACTCCGTACTAGCGACGACGAGGTTGCGCTGCGAGTGCTCGCCGACCGTCGTGGCATCAGCGACGTAGTGCGTCACGGCGCGGCGCCGATCCAATTCCGCGCCGCCGACGAGGCCGCGATCGGCGAACTTTCACGCGCGCTTGCTGACTCCGGCGCGCTGATTCTTGAGCTGGCACCGAGCGCGGCAACGCTAGAAGACCTCTTCTTCGAACTGACCGAGGGTGAAGGCGACGCGGAAGCCGAAGCGAAGCGGCTCGACGAGGTCGCAGACCTGACCGGAGGCCCAGAGTGAGCCGCCCTGGGACTTTGACCGTCTACCGCTGGGAGCTTCGCAAGCTTCGCGCACAGAAGCGGACCTATTTAGGGCTCGGCGCCGCCGTGCTGGTTCCGGTCGCATTCGCGATCGCAGTCGCAATACAACCGGGTGGGCCGACCGAGGTGCCATTCGGCTCGTACGTTGATGACACCGGGCTCGTCTTCCCACTCGTAACGCTGCTGTTTGGTTCGATCTGGTTCTACCCATTGATCGCCGCGCTCGTCTCTGGCGACATCGTCGCCAATGAGGACAACAACGGCACACTGAAGACGATCCTGACGCGCTCAGTTGAGCGCAGCCAAGTCTTCTTCGGCAAAGTGCTGGCGGCCTTTAGCTACTCGATCTTCGCGATCCTTCTAAGCGGAACAGTGGCAACGGTCGCGGGAATCCTCGTCTCCGGTTTCAACCCAGTCCCGACTCTCTCCGGCACGATCGTCACACCGGAGCACGGCCTAGCGCTGGTGGCGGCCAGCCTCGGCGTCTACCTGCTGCCGGTGCTCGCGATCTCTAGCTTCGCGCTGCTGCTCTCTACCGTCTTCCGCAACAGTGCTGCGGCGGTCGTCGGCACCTTGATGTTCTCGCTGCTGCTGCAGCTCGTCGTGATCATCCCCGGCCTTGACGGCCTCCAGCCCTACCTGCTCAGCACCCAGTTCAACTCTTGGCAGGGGTTGCTTCGCACCCCGGCCGACTGGGAGCCGATCATCCGCGCAGCCTGGGTCTCCGCCGCATACGCAATTCCTTCTCTGGTAATCGCGCTCACCGTCTTCCTGCGCCGCGACGTAGCTGGCGGCTAAGCCGCAGCAGCCGGGTTCTGCTTAGCCCACTCGATGATCTTCGCCGACTCGTCGAAGCCGGTGCCGTCGTCGAACTCGATCGCGGGAACCCACGTGCGGCCGGTGACGGCCTTCACTTGGCGGCGCTTTGGCTGCACCGCTAGCGGCAGCGGGCCGAGGCCGTAGACCTTCACAACCTCGGGGTCGTAGCCGGCGTCGAGCAGCGCCTGGTGGGCCTCGCCGCAAGCATGCTTGTGGCCTAGGACCTTGGTTGTCCAAGCGCCGTAACAGACGTAGAGCTTCATCCGATCAGCGCTTTGACACGCTCGGCAACAGCCTGCGGCGTGATGCCGAGCTTCTCGAGCACCTCGTCGCCCGGTGCTGAGGCGCCGAAGCGATCGATCGCGACCGAATCGTCAACCCACTTCTGCCAGCCCATCGAGATCGCAGCCTCGACCGAAACTGAAGGCAGATCGGGCGGAATCACAGAAACCTGGTATTCCTCGCCCTGCGCTTCGAAGAGCTCCCAGCTTGGCATCGAAACGACGCGGGTTGGAATTCCGTCCGCTGCCAGCAGCTCAGCGGCGGCTACGGCAACCGAAACTTCGCAGCCGGTGCCAACGACAACGGCGCGCGCTGCCTCAGCCGGTTCGCTCATCACGTAAGCGCCTTTGTCGAGCCCTGAAGCCGGCGCCATTCCGCCCTCGCCTCGGTCATAGACGGGGGTGTCCTGGCGGCTGAGGATCAGCGCAGCAGGGCCAGTTAGGTCGGAGATGATGAAGCGCCACGCTTCGGCCGTCTCGTCGGCGTCTGCCGGCCTGATCACGGTCAGCTTCGGAATTGCCCGCAGCGCGGCGAGGTGCTCGACCGGCTGGTGGGTTGGTCCGTCCTCGCCTAGCGCGACCGAGTCGTGCGTGAAGACGTAAGCAACATTCATCTCCGACAGTGCTGCCAGGCGGATTGAGCCGCGCATGTAATCAGAGAAGGTGAAGAAGGTCGCTCCGTATGGGCGGACGATGCCACCGTGGGCTGCCATGCCGTTGACGGCGCCTCCCATGCCGTGCTCGCGCACACCGAAGTAGACGTTGCGGCCCGCACCGGTTTCGGTGTAGTGCTCGCTCTCTCCTCCGGGGAAGATCGTCCGGGTTGAGCCACTGAGATCGGCTGCACCGCCGACCATTGTCGGCACGTGGCTGGCGAAGGCTTCCATTGCCTTGCCGCCGGCGACGCGGGTTGACATCTTCTCTGCTCCCCAGACGGGCGGCAGCGTCGCGTCAAAACCGGGCATCGGCTTGCCGGCCCAGGCGCAGTCCCACTCTTCAACTCGCTCCGGGTTGGCTAGCTTCCAAGCCTCAAAGCGAGCCGTCCACTCGGCCTTCTCTGCTGCGCCGCGGGCCTTCTGGTCCATGTGCTCGCCAACGTCGTCGGGCACGTAGAAGTGCTTGTCAGGATCCCAGCCCATCACCTCTTTGGTGGCGCGGACCTCATCCTCGCCGAGCGGCGAGCCGTGCGCGCCACTGGTGCCCTGCTTCTTCGGTGACGGATAGCCGATGATCGAGCGGATCCTCACCAGCGAAGGGCGGTCCTTCTCCTGAATGGCGCGGTCGATCGCGCGCTCGACCTCATCGAGGTCGTTGACATTCTCGACGTGCTCGACGTGCCAGCCGTAGGACTCGAAGCGCTTCGTCGTGTCCTCCTTGTAGCTGAGCGAGGTTGGGCCGTCGAGCGAGATGTCGTTGTCGTCGTAGCAATAGACCAGCCGGTCAAGCTTGAGGTGGCCAGCGAGCGAAGCGGCCTCGGAGGCGATCCCTTCCATCAGGTCACCGTCGGTGACGATGCCGAAGATGCGGTGGTCCTGGACCTCGGCGCCGAAGCGTTGGCGGAGGAAGTTCTCAGCGATCGCCATACCAACTCCGTTGGCGAAGCCTTGTCCTAGTGGGCCGGTTGTGACCTCTACGCCAGGCGTTGGATGTTCAGGATCAAGCTCCGGGTGGCCCGGGGTGATTGAACCCCACTGGCGGAACTGCTTGATGTCATCCATCGAGACGCCGTAGCCGCTGAGATGGAGCATCGAATAGAGCAGCATCGAACCGTGTCCGCCGCTGAGTACGAAGCGATCGCGGTCCGGCCAATGCGGGTCGGTTGGATCAAAACGCATGATCTTTTGGAACAGAACGTAGGCAACAGGTGCCATTCCAAGCGGCAATCCGGGGTGCCCGGAATTAGCCTTCTGAACCGCGTCCATTGAGAGGGCGCGGATCGTGTCAACTGATTGCTGGTCTAGTTCGTCGCTCATGGCTGTGAAGTATCCACTAGCGAGCCGATCGACGTGCTGCGAGTCTGTGAAGAGTTCAGTCAGTCGGACTTGTCGGACTTGCCCGACTTAGCCTTCTTCTTCTCATCGTTGCCGCTGCTGATCGCCGGCGCCGAGCGTGCGGCGCGCAGCTCGTAGTCCTTGCGGACGCTGTGATCTGCGGTTGAGAGCACCTTGTCGGCCTTCAGCGCGCGGCCAAGAGCCTCGCGCGGGCCGCGACCCATGACCGACATCACCTGGTTTAGAGGGCCAACCGAGCGCGGTACGAAGACATCGAAACGGGGCTGCCTCAGCGCCGAGAGAATCTCGTCGGCGACGTGCTGCGGCAGCGCCTGCTTGACGGCGCGCGTCTCGGATAGGCCAGCGCCGAGCTCGGTCTGCACTGCGACAGGCATCACGCAGGAAACCTCAACACCGGTACCGCGCAGCTCGGAGCGGATCGATTCGCTCATTCCAACGACGTAGTGCTTAGTGCCGCAGTAAGTGGCGCCGTGGGCATAGCCGCCCTTACCGGCCGCCGAGGCGATGTTGACAACGTGGCCGTGGCCGCGAGCGATCATCGAAGGAATAGTCAGGCGGCAGCCGTAGTCGACGCCGTAGATGTTGATGTCGATCATCCGCTTTGTCGTCGCCAAGTCCTCGTCGAGATAAGGACCAAGATGCATGATTCCTGCGTTGTTGATGATCACGTCGATCGGGCCAAGCTGATCCTCTACGGAGGCGACAAAGGCCGAGAACGAGTCGAAGTCGGTCACGTCAAGCTGAAGACCGATTGTGCCGGCGCCGATCTCGCTTGCAGTCTGAGCGGCGAGCGGGCCGTCGAGGTCGCCGATCGCCACCTTCATCCCGGCGCGCGACAGAGTCTGGGCTGTGCACTTGCCGATCCCACGGGCACCACCGGTGATCGCGACAATTTGACCTACGAGATTACGTTCTTGCTTAGCCATTTGATGCTCCTTTAGACGCGCTGCGGCAGTCTCCTAACGCTACCGCAAGCACGACATAAACATCACTCATCCTCCGCAGCACCGGTCCAAGCCGGGCCATCGGTGCGGTAAAGGGCGTCGCCCGCAAAGACGGTCCTGAAGCTGCGGCGCAGGATCTGGCGATCGAGCTTCCAGGTGCGGTGTGCGATGTACCAAAGATCGAGTTCGATCCGCTCATTCCAGGTCAGTCCGGCGCGCCCGTTGACCTGAGCCCAGCCGGTGATCCCGGGCCGCACACTGAGTCGCTGACGCTGGCGAGGCGTGTACTGCTGGACCTGCGCGTCGACCGTCGGGCGCGGACCGATGATCGCCATCTCGCCGCGAAGCACATTGACGAGATTCGGTAGTTCGTCGAGCGACGCTCGGCGTAGCAAGGCGCCGAGCCTCGTTATCCGTTCGTCGTTTTGAGCGACGGCTAAACCAGCGCCGAGATTCTCAGCGCCACTGACCATCGTGCGCAGCTTGATCACTTCGAACTGTGCGCCGTCCAGACCAACTCGGCGCTGACGGTAGATCGGTGATCCGCGTGACTCAAGCGGGATTGCAATAAGCGCGAAGAGCAAAAGAGGTGAGCAAACGACCAGCACGCCAGCCGAAATAACGAGGTCAAAGAGTCGGCGCAACATCAGCGCGTGCCCTCCGGCGGAGCCCAGCCAGCCGGCGTGCCATGGCGCAGATAATCCCAGAGACCAGCACCGATCGACGCCGTTGTAAGAACGTAGTAGCGGGCGACCAGCAGCGGTCTCAGCGGAATCACCGCGCCGAGCAGCGCGGCGACGAGGACGAGGAGCTGAAGCGCGAGCGTCACGGTGAAGATGCTGCCGTGGCCGAGCAAAATTAGGTTGCTGACGAAGAGGAGAAGGTGGAGCTTGGGAGTCGAATAACGCAGGCCGCGGTGGCTATAGATCATCACGGCGTAGGCCGGCGAATAACCTCGCGGCGAAAGAAGACCGCCTCGCAGAACGATCGGCCAAGCATGGCTCATCATTCGCCGCTTACGCGCAAACTCTCCCTCAACTGTGGGCACCATCTTCTCGCTGGCCTGGGCGCTCGGTGCATAAAGTGCGCGGCGTCCGCGCTTAACGAAGTTGAACGGAAAGCTCAGGTCGTGGCCCATCACCGGGTCGACTTCGATGTAGTCCTCGCGCCGCACCGCGTAGATCGCCCCGTTCCCGCCGGTAACAGAAGAGAGCTGCGACTCGCGCGACCTCAACCACATCTCAAAGCGCCAGTAGAGCCCTTCCTGGTTGGTGGAGCCATCGGCGCCTGTGAAGCGAACCTGCCCGCAGACGTAGCCGACATCGGCCAGCGCAAGTTCGCCTACGAGGGCGCGCAGTGCTCCAGCGTCCCAGCTGGCGTTGGCATCAGAGAAGGCAACAACGGTTGAACGCGGATCGGCGGCGGCAACGGCGGCGTCCTGGGCGCGCACCTTGCCTCCCCACTCCAGCTCGAGCACTAGATCGGCGCCGGCGTCGCGGGCCTCTGTCGCAGTCTCATCGGGCGAGCCATCGCATGCCACGATCACTTCGAGCCGATCGGCAGGCCAATCGAGCTGGCGCGCGTTGGCGACGCGCGCGCCGATAACCGACTGCTCACGGTGAGCGGCGATGACGAGCGTTACAAACGGCTCTTCTCCGGAGGGGATCTGCTGAGGCGGCGCGGCGCGGCGACGGCTGAGCTTTGTCCAAACGCCGAGCAGCAGCGGATAGCCAAGCTGAGCGAAGACTAGAAGTGCCAGCGAAAGCCAGAAGATCACTTCAACGATGATCACCTGGCACCGCCGCCGATCAACTTCGAATAGAGCTCCAAGTGCAACGCGGCGACTCGGTCCCAGTCGTAGAGATCACGAGCAGCGGTGGCAGCGCCGGCGGCAAGCCGCTGGCGCGCCGCAGCGTCGGAAAGCAGCGCCTGGGCCTGCGTGCGCAACGCTGCCGCATCGCCGGCGGGGACTAACTCTGCCGCGCCGGCAGCTGCAATCTCCGGGAAACCGCCAACGTCACTGAGCAACATCGGCGTGCCGAATGCCAGCGCCGTGAAACAGACGCCTGAGTGGTCAATCTCGCGGTAAGGCAGCAGCACTAACTCTGCGCGCTCGAAAAATGCCGGAATCTCACGGTCTTCGATGAAGCGTTCGACGAAGCGGACGTTCTTCGGCGCCGAGGCTTTCAGCGGCGCAGTGTCCATCCGCGGCAGGCCGACAATCCAAAGCTCGGCATCCGTGATCCCGCGCCAAGCCTCGATTGCAACGTCAAGACCCTTGTATGGGCGCATTAGGCCGAAGCAGAGCGCCACCGGCCCTTCTACCGCAGCTAGCTCCTGCGGCAGCGGCGCGCGGTTCGCGATCTCGGCGAGGTGGGTGAAGGTGCCGTGCGGAATCACGTGGCAACGTTCGGCCGCCACACCGAGTTCACGTTGCAGCCGCTCGCTGCCGTCCTCGCTGTGGACGACGACCGCGTCGGCACGAGCGTAAGCGCGGCGTAGCCCAGCGATCTGGCCCGGACGCGGCTCTCGCGGAACGACATCGTGGGCCGTGATCACGACTGGGCGATCTGTCGGGAGGAGCGACGCACCGATCTGCGGCAGCGGCAGCCACTGGAAGTGAACGAGGTCAGCCTGCCGGGCTAGCCGCCGGTAACGCAACATCTCCGGCAGCTCGGCTACAAGCCGCGAAGCGGCGCGCAGCGGTGACCCAGGCCTGCCTTTGAGCATCGCTCCAAAGCATTGATCAACGCGATAGCCCTCTGCGCTAGCGACCTCGCCGTAGTTGAAAGCGCCGCTGCGCAGCGTTACCTCTGCCCCGGCGCGCGCTAGCGCAGCGCTGAGCGCACGGTCATAAGGCGGCGTGTAAGCCGGGGGGTCAACGACATCTATACGCACTGAGCAGCACAATAGGAGCTATGGCGGGGATCGATCTCAGTTATTGCGTCGTAAACACTCAGCAGCGGGAGCTACTGAGTAAGGCACTCGACGCGATCGCGCGCGAGCAAGCGGCGCTCTCGATCACGACAGAGGTGCTGGTTCTTGACAACTCATCGACCGATGGTTCGGCTGGAGTGGCGCGCGACCACGCCGCCGTCGATGATCTCGTCGTCCTTGAGCAGCGCGCAGGTAAAGCCGAGAATGACTCAATGCTCTTGGAGCGCGCGAGTGGGCGATACGCCCTGCTTTGCAACGAGGACACCGAACTTCAGCCCGGGTCGACGCTGGCGCTTTACGCGGCCCTTGAAGACAATCCAGGCGCTGCGGCTGCGGGCGCCAAACTGCTAAACCCCGACGGTCACGCGCAGCCCAGTGCTTGGAGATTCCCAGGGCCGTTGACTGCTCTTGCTTCGGCGCTATTCATCCATCACTGGACGACCGTTCAAAGCACCGGCGAGGTGACGAAGCCGGTCGACTGGGCGCAGAGCGCGGCGCTGCTGGTGCGGCGCGAGGCGGGCAGCCAGATCGGCTGGCTAGATCCGCAGTTCTTCGTCTATTCGGATGAGGTCGACTTTTGCAAGCGGCTTGCCGACGAAGGCTGGCAGACGCTTTACGTGCCGAGCGCGAGGGCGATCCACCACGAGCAGCTATCAACCGGCGCTTTGCCTGAGAAGCGAATCGTTGAACTGTCGCGAAACCGTGACCGCTACATGCGCAAACACCACTCACGAATCTCAGCGGCGTTGGTGCGCTGGCTGACAGCCTGGACGTATTCGCTGCGGGCACTCGCCGCAACAGTGATGCCCGGTCACAACGCTGCCCGCTACCGAGCCCACGCTCGCGCCTCGCTCAATCCCGAAGCTGGAGAGGGTCTTCGTGAAGCGGCGCTCGACTACAACCGCGGTGGGCGCAGACTTTAGTTTTCCCTGATCCGCGTACTCATCCGAGCTCAGCCGCGCGGCCACTGCGGAATGCAGCGATTAAGACATTGAGTTCGCGAATTGTCACGACGCGCAGCGCAATTAGAGCAGGCACGATCGCCAGCAGTACCGCAGCCCGCAGCACGAAACCCTCAGCGCCGTCGCTAGGTAACAGCAGCTCGCCACCAACACTGAACGTCGCGACGACGATGACGAGTGGAATCAACCTCGACCACTCAAACGGCACCGTGAAGACGTTGCGCGTCAGAAGGAAGAGCACGATCAACATCGCAACGTAAGCGACGCAGAGCGAGATCGCCGCGCCGACAACGCCAAGTGGCGGCACTAGCCAGATCAGCAGGCCAACGTTGACAACCAACCCCGCGGCCGCCGCCGGCAACGTACGGACCGTCACCTTGGCGCGGCCGGCGATTGTGACGAGGACGAGATAGAGGCCATAGAGCGCCCAGCCGAGCGCAAGCCATGGCAATGCTTCGTTGGCGGAGAAGAAGTCGGGCGCCGTGAGCAGCCGAACGAGCCATGCACCAAGCAGCGTGAAGGCGGCGACTAGCAGGGAGCTGATGATCATGTAGGCAGTAGTGACGCGGGCATAGACCTGCTGTGCGCGTTGGTGATCGACTATCGAATAGGCCAGCGGTGGCCAAGCCAGCTGAAAGGCGCGCACGAGGATGATCACTGCCGTCGCCAACTTGACGGCGACGGAGTAGAGGCCAGCAGCGGAAGGGCTGTCGGCGCGTAGGAGATAAGCGCGATCGATCACGTTGAGCAGGAAGACGGCAGCGTCGGCAGGGATCGTTGGCGCTCCGTATCGCAGCAGCGGGCCGAGCAGCAGCGGACCGCGAGGAATTCCGATGTGCTCGCGCAGCACGAAGATCCAAAGGCCAACAAGGATCAGTGAGGACGCGACGTAGTTGCCGAGCACATAGCCGCGGGCGCCCTCATCCAAAAAGACGACGAGCGTCAAAGTCAACGCGACGGTCAAGATCACGTTGGCCGACGAGGCGATCAGATAGGCGCGGCGGCGCGAGCTGATCCGCAGTAGCGCATAGGCCATCTCAAGGTTCGTGAAGGCCCAGATGCCGAAGACGCCTGCAGACATCAATGTCGCGTCGGAGGTTCCGAGCACAAGATGTGAGAGCGGCTCGGCGAGCACGAGGCCAACAATCAGTGCGAGGGTCGAGCTGATTAGTACGAAGCCGGTCGTGGTTCGCACTAAGTGGCTCTGTGCCTTAGCACCGTCTGCCTCGTGCCAATGACGGATGAAAGCCTCCCCAAGCCCGGCTCGCAGCAGGATGCTCGTCAGAATCACGAGCGTCAACAGCGTCTCGGCGTAACCAAACTCAGCCGCCGTCAACGAGCGCGTGTAAAGCGGCAGCGTGAATAGCGCTAATAGCCCAGCAAGCAAGCTCGACGCTTGGAAGGCCACTCCGGAGCCTGCGAGCCGCTTGAGAATGCTGTCCATTAACAGCGGACGCTATCCACCCACCCGGTGGAGGCCTGCGCGGCTAGGCTGACGGCCGTGAGTTCACTAGCTGAAAAAGGTCAGCCGATCTGCGTCCTGCTGCTGGCGCGCGAGTTGGAACAGTTCATCCTGCGCGAGCAGGCCGAAGATCTGCTGCGCTCCCCGGGCGTCGTTGCCGTTGACCCGCCGAGAGTTCCGTACGGCGCGGTGATGCGACTACCTCGATCGATCGCTTCGGTACTCGCAGCGCAGCAAGCAAAGCGGCTCATCAAGACACTGCGCGCCAACCGCGGTGAACCGCGCGCAGTCGTGATCTTCCACCCACTCCAGCTGCCTCTAGCGAAGGCGATCGTCGATGCCTGCCCGGGCTGCGAGATCTGGTATTCGCGCTGGGACCGCTACGAGCTGGCCTACGATGCGAGCGCCGAGCGGCGCGAGCGCCTTGCGCAGCTGCACAGTGAGGCAGCCGAAGCATCGGCGCTGACCTTCGCCGTTTCCGACACGCTCGTTGAGATCGAAACTGATGCTGGCCGCGAAGCGCTGCTCGTGACGACGCCCGCTGACAGTTTCCCCGCGCCGCAGATCGACGGCACAGTCGTGGCAGTATCACTTGGCCACCTTGGCTGGCGCACCGACTGGGCGCTACTGCGCGCCGTTGCCGAGAAGCTAGGCGATCGTCTGGTGCTTCTGCTGATCGGTGACTGGCACGAGGACGAGTGCGCCGACGATCCCGACTTCGAGGCCTGCCGCGCCCATCCGAGCCTAGTCTGGCTGGGACGTCAGAGCGACGAACAAGCGGCGCGACTGATCCTTACCGCCGACGTTGGAATCATTCCCTTCAAGCTTGAGCCGTTCAACGACGCTGGCCTGCCGAACCGGATCCTCAAGTACGCACGGCTTGGGCGACGTACGATCAGCCCAATGCTCTCCGGCGTTACTAGCTGGGCGCCGGCAGTAACCCGCGTTGCTAACGCGGACGAATTCGCCGCAGCGCTACTGGAACAGAGCGGAGCACGGACCCGTCCCGATGCAGAGCTGCGCGAGTGGGCTATCGCGCAAACAGCGCGCCGCCAAAACGGACCCCTCTGGCAGAGGCTCGAAGAGCTCGGCATCGCGCGCGACAGCTAGCGGCAGGAGGCCCATGCAGCGATGCGTCCGTGCTCTGCAATCAAGCTGAAGTCTTGCGGCGCGTTGTCGGTGTTGACCTCCACCCCGTCGGCGCGGCCGTAGCGATTGCGCGTCTTGTCATCGGTTAGGACTAGCGCGACGCCACTTCGCGAACTCCGATCGGAGCGTGAAATCACCTGATTGCCGGACGCGTCGAGTGCCCAGCGAGTGTCCGGTACGAGGCCAAAGTTAGGCAGGCTTATTGGGCCGCAGCGGCGTGCCGCTGTAACCGCCGGGTCGGCCAGTGTCGCTACAAGATCGGCGTGCACACCGTTGACAAAGCTGATCTCATCGCTGGCCCGGGTGAAGAGGCTGGATCGGCCGACTGTTATCGCTACGCCGGCGATCACGACGACCGCTGCCACTAACACCCAGCCGCGGCGAAGCGAAGTCTTTGGCAGCTCCACCCAGCCAGTCAGCGCGTAGCCAGCGAATAACAACATCGTTATCGATGGGATCGTTAGATATCGCGGCAGCAAGGAAAGGCCAAAGATTCCAACCAGCACGAAGGTCACAATTCCAACCGTGATAAGCGCCATCGGCAGGTAGAGATGCTCAGCGCGGCGACGCGCGACCTGCAGGCCCGCTCCAACAAGAACGAGCGCCAGGAGCGGCGCTCGCAGCACACCGATCAGTCCATCGATGAACGCAGACGGAACCTCAGCGATGCCTCGGCGACGGCCCAGTTCAGCGGCAAGGCTGCTGGTCTCGGTCAGCGCATAGAGCGGCTGCGAAACGGTCCACCAGTCGAACAGTGCCCAGAGCACCGGCGCTCCGACAACCAGTGCTAGAAGGGCTAGATGCAGGCTGCGACGACTGCTGCTCGGGTCGCGAGGCCAGATGCACCAGAGCCAATAGATCCCAGCCAGTACCCAGGCCTCGGGGCGCACCAGCCCAGCAGCAAAGAGCGTCACCATCACTGCCGTGCCGCGGCGCGGCTGCTCGGCCTCAAGCGCCGCGGCTAGGAAGACCAATGCGAGGAAAATGAGGTCAGGGAACGCGCGCACGCCGTAGAGCAGAAGCGTCAAGTTCGACAGCACGAGCAGCGCCGCGATCACACCTGGCCAAACGCCAAATACAACCCGTCCAACCCGCCACAGCGCCCAAGCGCAGAGTGACATTGAGAGGATCGAGAACAACACCAGGGCGCGATCGCCCCCCTCGCCAAAGATTAACCCGAGCAGGCCAGCGATCAGGATGTAAAGCGGGTGAGCGGTAGGCGCTTGGTAATCGCCGATCGATGGAACCTGCCCAGCGAAGAGTTCACGGCCCCAGACGAGGTGGTAGTAGGCGTCATACGCTGGATAACTGCCAACGACCAGCCACACGGCAACCGAACCAGCTGCCAGCAGCCCAATCGCGGCCCACTCTTGACGCGAAACCCTCATCCGTCGTCAGCCTCGGTGGCATCTGCCGAACGTGCACCGGCCAGCGCTGTAGCGACGCCGAGCAGGACCCAGGTCAAAGGGTCCTCGAGGAAGGCCGCATAGATAAAGCTGTGAACGACAATCGCCGTGAACGCCGCGGCAACACCAACCTGCATCTCGGGCCAAGGGGCGCCGCGAGCACCGCGCCCAACACGCACGAAGGCGAGCACGAGGAACGCCAGATAAGCCAGAAGACCAATCGTCCCCTGCTCCGCTGCGACGGTCACCGGGATCGTGTGTGAGGCCGACGCAGCGCGCTCAAACGAAACGTCATTTGCGCGCCGATACTGACGCGCGAAAGAGCCAGAGCCCCAACCTTGAGCGGGTCGATCGACAAAAAGTTGGGCGCCGCCACTGATCAGCGCGGCCCTTCCACTCGTGACCCGGTCAGCGCTGCGCCCTCCATCAAAGGCGCCGCTTCTAATGCCATACGCCGCAGTGCCGATCAGCAGCGCGGCGATCAGCACTACGACCGTCCATCGAACGCTCCAGCGCAGAGCCGCGATCACGGCCAGTCCAGCGAGTAGAGCGATGAAGCTCGACTGAGAGAGCGTAATCAGCAGACCACCGAACAGCGCTGCGATAGCCAACGCACCGAGCAGCACACTCCTGCTGCGCTTCTGCCAGCAGATCCAAGCGACCAGTAAGACGATCACGATCACCAGGAACCGGCCGAAGATGTTGGGGTCGAAGAAGACCGAATTGACGCGGAAGTAATCGGAGAACTGATTTGAAGCAATCACCTTCGGATTCAAGAAGATGTGCCGCGTCGCAAATTCGACATAGCCGATCGCGCTGAGTAGTAGAGCGAGCCCAACAAGGACTGCCAGCGTGCGTCCGGCCAAGCGCTCGCTCCACTGTGAGCGCGCGATCAGCACAAAAAGAAGCGCGAAGGGAACGTAGAAGAAGACGACATTCTCAAGTGCCGAGGCGCTGCCCAGGCCATAGGCACTCTGCAGCGAGTAGAGCACCAGGACGACGGCGATAACCCACTCCAAAGCCGCGGGCGGCGAGCCGTCCTCGCTTGCTCCGCTGCGTAGCCGCGGCAGCAGCCACGCGAGAGCGCCTGCGGCGACTACGAGGTAAAGGCCAAGAAGCAGATTCGCGGTTGAATCGCCGACCGAAATTGGGATGCGGAAAGGCAACGTCAGCACGACGGCAATCGGGAACGTCGCTGCGTGGCGAGTGAAGAGGACCGTCAGCAAACCGACCGCCGCGATGGCGACAACGATTGCGGCGCCAGCCAGCGCCGGTCGCTCGCGTAGCGCCGTCAGCTGCGCCGCGTCTGCGACATGGACAGCCAATACCAGCGGCGAGACAACTAACGTCGCCAGCATCAACCGTGCACGCAGCGTTGCTGAGCGCACGACCAAGGTCGCCCCGACTAGGAGGCTGCAGGCTGTCAGCGTGAGAGCAGTTGCCATGATCGCTCGATCAGCCCTTCGACATCGGGGTCGGTTGTCAGCCTTGAGGGAAGCTGCGGAAGTCCATAGCGGATTACTAGGCCGCGTCCGACGCGGAAGGCGACGATCACAACTGCGCCGTCGCCGCTAACGGCCGAAGCGACCGTCTTAGCTTTGCCGGTTGACGTTGTCTGCTCGATCACGTCGTAGTTGCTAAAGAGGCCGCTGGTCCCTTCAAAGAGGCCGATCGAATCCTTGCCACTTGTTATGTCAAAACTGCCTTTGCGCTGCGGGGCGAGTGAGCTCCCGAAGATGTCGCTTGTCGCCGGCGGCAGTGGATCCACCAGCTGACCGGCCCGCGTCAGCGTGACACCACGCAGCAGCGAATCGACGCCGGCTTCGACCAGCGTGCCACCACCATTGACAAAGCGGCGCAGGCGCTGCGCTAGCCGCGCTGGCAACCAGACGGTCTCTCCGGCCAACAGCACGCCGCTGTGGCCAGCTAGCTGCGAGGCGCCGCCCGTCGCAAGCGCATAATCAGTCGTCAGGTCGTAGCGATGGTGGGCCTTTTCGAGCCACTGCATTATTGGCCGCTCTTGGGCGGCGAATCCTTGCGGCAGCGGAGTCCCCAGTACGCGTGACAGCTTGGCCGGTCCGCCAGTGCTAAGCAGGTTCGGCTCGCCGTCGCCGTCGTCATCGACCGGATTGCGACCTTGCCAGGTAATCAGCGGTAGCACGACAAGAACGGGATGTTTTGCGGCGTCGTCAACAGCGACCGGCACCGAGGCACGGTCTTCTCCCTGCTTGGCGCTGAAGAGGTAAAGCTGCGATCGCTTGCTGGGTGGCCTGACGCGAACAGTTGCGCGGCTAGTTGTTCCCTTGCGTGACGGCGATGCCCCGAGCCTCGACAGTGTCCAACTGAAGCGCCTGCGCGTCGGCGCAACCTTGATGCTGATTGGCGCCTTGCCTTGGCTGGCCACCAGTGGCGGCTGAACGGCAAGTGGGCGCACCGTGATGCCGCCACGGCCAGGCAGGCGGCGGCCATAAACGGTGCGCGGCAGGCCCTCGCTATCTAGTTCAACCGAGCTGCCAAGAACGCCCGCCGAGTCACGCCGCTGGGCGACAGCAAGGTAGGTGCCGGGCTTGACGGCTTTGCCATCCTGCCCTAGTCCATCCCAGCTAGTTGCCGAGGATCGATTTGGAATTGGGATCGTCGCTACAAGCTCAGCTGGCAGCGGCCAAGTGCGGAAGATCAGCACTCGTCCATCACGCGCACCGGTGTTGATACGAATCCTCGCCGGCTTGCGATCGGCGCGCGGCAATATCTCTGGACCGGAGCCCCTGCTTGGACCGATCGAGATAACCGTCACTTTTGGCGGCGTGGTATCAACCCGAAACGACTGCGGCACGACCAAGCTGCGACCTTCGCGGCGAAGCCTGACGCGAATTCGGTAGAGCCCATCGGGGACAACCTTGCCGGCCGAATCACGGCCATTCCAGCTGAGCGTTGGGATTGTCTTGTAGGCCGATAGTGAGACGCCCGAGGCAAGCTCACGAACGTCATCGCCGCGCTGATCGACGACGGCAACGTCAATTAGTTCACTTCGCTTCAAGCGGAAGGTGATCTCTTCGCGCTCAAAACGGCCATCACCGTTCGGCGAAATGGCATCGGACGAGAGGCGAAATGCTAGTAGGACAGGTGGCGCCGTTTTGAGTTTCTGCGCGCCGAAGAAGGCCGCCGCTGTCGCGAGAACGAGCAGTGCAAAGACGACCTGAGCGAGCCGCGTCACAGCGCCACGAGACTCCCATTTTCGGGGCGCTCGGCGAGCTCGATGCCGGCTTCGCGCTGGACCAGGCGGATCACGTTCCCGTGACAGATGACGACAACATCGTCGTCGCCGCTACGCGATCGCCAATCGGCGAGTGCCTCATGAACCCGGGCGGCCTGCTCAGCAAACGTCTCACCGCCAGGGAACCCCCACTCGCTATCGAGACTAAGAAAGGAAGCGAACCCCTGAGGGTCAGCAGCGGCGACCTCTTCAAAGCTGAGGTCTGTCCACTCACCGGTCTCCGTCTCGGCAAAGCGTGGATCAATCTGCAACTCGATGCCAACCTGTTGCGCGACAATCGTGGCCGTCTCAACGGCGCGCGCGATATCGCTTGAGACCAGCGCGGCGGGCTTCAGCTCAGCAACGGCTAGCGCCAACTCGCGAGCCTGCTCGCGTCCAGTTTCGTCAAGCGGCACATCGCCCCAGCCTTGGAAGCGCCCTTCGGCGTTATAGGCGGTCTGACCATGCCGCGCGAGATAGATCATTGGGCCTCACTGCGCCTGGTCGGCGCCGAGCACCACAACCACGACTGCGTTCTGGCCAAGGGTGCGGATATTCGCATCTATCGCCGTCACGGCCGACGTGCTAAGTCCGAGCGTCTTCGCGACCTCGTCGCCTGCCGCCTTTGCTCCAGTTTCGTAGTACACCGTGCTGCTCTGCGCCGTCTGATCAGGGCTGGTCGTAACAGGCCCAACCTTGGTGAATCCAGCGGCCGAAAGCTTGTCGGCGGCAGCTCGTGCAAGGCCGCTACCTGTCGTGCCGTTGATCACCGCTACCTGGGTGTTCGCGCGGTCGACGCCGGGCGCAGTTGAACTCGTTGTCGGAGAGGTAGTGCTGGTAGCGACCGTGTTGGCTGTTGGCGTTGGCGTTGAGCTTGAACCGCCGCCGAAGACCTGGGTGATCAGCACAAAAGCAATCACGATGATCGCCAACCCGCCGACGATCACCAAGAGCAGCGAGCGCCTGCCGGAGGCAGCGGAACGATCGCCGCCGCCGGCTGCGGCGCGCGGCGGTGACTGCGGCTGCGGCGGCTGCGGCGGCTGCGGCGGCTGCGGCGGAGGCAGCATCGCCGGCGGCGGCGGCGGCTTCAGCGGCGGCGGAGGCGGCGGAGGAAGCGGCTGGCAACGCGGGCGTCACTGCCGCCGCGGCGGCGTGCAGCCGCAGCGGCCCCTTCGCCGCCTGCGCCTGCATCGCACACCAGTGGTCGGCCGCCGCCCAGTGCACCAGGATCTTGTCGTTCGAGGGGCTGGCGGGGAGGCCGAAGCTGTCGCCGAACCCGTCAATGAAGTCAAGCATTCCAATCGGGCTGAAGTTCGAAGCGGCGAAAGGCCGGCCCGTCGGCACGTTGTAGTAGCGCTCCACGAAGCCGTCGCGAGCGTCCTTGAGGAGCGCCATTCCGCGCGTGACCCACGCCCACGGCAGCGTGTTCACCGTCAGCGCATTTGCGCGCGCCAGGAGCGCCAGCAGCAGCGTCGTGGCCGACTTCCGGTAGGCAGCTCGCTCCGCGGCGCCGCGCGGCGGCGGCGGCGGATCTGCGGCAGGTGCGGCGTCGGGCGCGGCGGCGGGCGCGGCGGCAGGCGCGGCGGTGGCTGCGGCGGCCGCGGCCACGGAGGCAGACGTGGTGCCTTCTCCGGTTCCTGCGCCCGCGCCCGCGCCCGCACCAGCAGCGCCGAGGTCCATCTGCGCCTCCGCTCCGCCGGTGGCGCCGGCGCCAGCGCCGTCGGCTGGGGCGCCAGCGGCGCCGTCGGTCGCGGCGGCGCCGCCGGCGGTGACGTCGCCGACAAGCCTCACGTAGTCGCGGGCGTGCTTCTCGAG
>CAMDLG010000005.1 GCA_945901565.1 Bifidobacterium breve
GTCGGGATCTCCGGATCAAACGCCGGCTTACCTGGGGAGGATCGTTCTCGCCAAACTGGGGAAATTTTTAGAGGACTGGCTTCACGCAACCCCGCCGGCGAGGCGAGCGCGAAGTGAGATTAGAGCGCCGGATACGCTCGTAGACATCACCTCTTACGCGACCGCGGACGTGGGTTCGATTCCCACCGTCTCCATTTTTCGCTCAGCGAGCCGCGCGCGGTGGCACTGCGATCGCGTCGTCTTCGTCGAAGAGGCCGTTATCGATCGCATACTTGACGATGCTCGCGCGCGATTCGATGTGAAGCTTATGCAGGATCTCTGCTCGGCTCGCTTCGATCGTGCGGCGTGACAGATTCATTTCGACGGCGATCTCCTTGCTTGTATGACCCCAAGCGATCGAGCGGACGATCGTCTGTTGGCGGCTAGTGAGGTCGAGATCCATCGCCTCGTGACCCCGCTTCGCCAGCGCGAGCTTGATGCTCGGGCTGACCCACTGCTGGCCTTCAGAAACCCGTTGGATGGCGAGCGGCATGACTGCTGCCACCTCTGACTTCAAGACGTAGCCGGCGGCGCCTGCGCTGATCGCAGCTTCGGCCACATTCGCTGAATCGGATGCCGTGAGGATCACGATCCCCGACCTTGGTGAATTGGCGTCTAGCGTTTTAATCTGCTGCTTTATTGCGTCAGTGCTTGTCGGCAGAGGAGTAGCCACCACGATCACGTCTGGCTGGACTCGCTTGACATAGCGCAGCGCCTCAGCAAGATCGTCAGGCGCGGCTGCTGCGTCAATCCACTCGGTCTCGTTGATCATGCTCGTCAAGGCATCTCGAACCATCGCCTGACGGTAAACTAATACAACCGTGATTGGTTTCATGTTTGCCTCTTAAGCAGTGGTCTTTGTCTCAGCGTCCGTTCAGTCGGAGCGCCCTCATCGCAGACCTGAGTTCAGACTAGGGCTTCTAGCGATTTTGCGCCGATATTCGTTGTAGAAACTACGTTGCTCAGATCGGTGCTGTGAGCGAAATTAGCCCCTAAAAAACGTCCCGCAGGTAGCATTCGTGACGATGGAAAATGACAGCAATCTTCCCGTCCCCGGTTGGTACGCCGACCCGCGCGGCGAGGCGGCGCTTCGCTGGTGGAACGGCCGCGCCTGGACCGAGCAGACTGCTGTCGCCCCGGGCGGCGGTGCGTTCGCGCCGCCAACTGCGTCTGATCTGCAACCCGTCGCGGCTCCACCTTTGGCCCCCGGCGTCCCCGGCCGGCCAACGGTCGTCGTCGCTGGACGGGTTCGACCGCTCTCAGGTTGGTGGGCAAGGGTCGGGGCTTTCGTAATCGATTACCTGATCACGATCGCCTTTGCGCTGCCTTTCATCATTGCTGCGATCTTGATCGTCGCTGGAATTGACTTCTCCTCGGTCAAGCTCGTCAACGGCGAGGTAAAGGGACTGACGACTAACGAAGGAGCCTCGATAGTTCTCGCGCTCGCGGTAGCGATCGCCGGCAACCTGCTTGTCGGCTTCACCTACCAACCGCTCACGATGGCGCGTAAGGGCGAGCAGAACGGTCGGACTTGGGGTATGCAGGCGCTTGGTATTCGCGTCGTCCGCGACAACGGCGCGGCGATGAGCTACGGCCCTGCGTTAGTCCGCCAATTCCTTGTGATGGGCGTGCTCTACGGCGTCATCTCAGGGATCGGCAACGCCTTCACAGTAATCGGCGGCACTATTGCGATCGCGCTCGCCTACCTCTGGCCGCTGTGGGACTCGCAGAACAGGGCCTTGCAGGATTTCATCTGCTCCACGCACGTGGTGCGCGACTGACCTGCGCCGCAGCGCCAACTTCAAAGCACCATGCCGCTCTGCGCGATACTCTCGGCCGCGATGGACTCGTTACCTCTAGCCGCCGACGCACTAACCCTAGCCCGCTGGCAATTCGCGACGACGACGCTCTATCACTTCATCTTCGTCCCGCTGACGCTCGGCCTTGCGCCGGTGATCGCCTACATGCAGACGAAGTGGTACCGAACGCGAGATGAATCCTGGCTGCGACTAACAAAGTTCTTCGGGACGTTGTTGCTGATCAACTTCGCGATAGGCGCCGCGACCGGGCTGCTCCAAGAGTTCCAATTCGGGATGAATTGGTCCTCGTACTCACAATTCGTCGGCGATGTATTTGGTTCAACCCTCGCGCTCGAAGGGCTGATCGCCTTCATGCTCGAATCAACCTTCATTGGCATCTGGGTGTTCGGCTGGGGCAGGCTCTCGGAGCGGATGCACCTTGCATCGATTTGGCTTGTTGTGGCCGGTACTTGGCTCTCGACGACGTTCATCCTGATGGCCAACTCATGGATGCAGAATCCGGTCGGCTACAGCATCGACGCGGCGACCGGGCAGGCCAGAATGGTTGACCTTTGGGCCGTCCTGACGAACCCGATTGCGATCTGGGCCGTCGCCCACACGCTCCTTGCATCTTTGATGGTCGCCTCGTTCCTGCTGCTCGGCATCGCTTGCTGGCACATCCTCAAGGGCCGAAATGTTGACCTCTTCCGCCCAGTCGTGAAGCTGAGCCTCTACATGGCTATCCCAATTTCGACGCTGACGCTGTTAGTCGGAAGCGAATTCGGCGTGGCGCTGACCGGACCACAGCCAATGAAGATCGCCTCCGCCGAAGCGCTCTGGAATAGCGAGCAGCCGGCGTCATTCTCGCTCTTCCAAATTGGCGGCTTTTCGGTCGATGATCAGGAGCCCTCGTTCTCGCTTGACATTCCCTACCTGCTCTCGTTCTTAGCCACTAACACCTTCACCGGCAAAGTCGAGGGGATGAACCAGGTACAAGCCAGCGCGCAGGCCAAGTACGGGCCCGGCAACTACATCCCTGACGTCAAACTGGCCTACTGGTCGATGCGGGGAATGGCCTACATCGGTTCGCTCTCGGCGACGATCGCACTGCTTGGCGGATTCCTTTATTGGCGTGGAACCTTGGAGAAGTCACGCTGGTTCTTGAAGACTGCCGTCGCGGGAATTTCGCTGCCGTTCATCACGGCACTGATCGGCTGGGTATTCACTGAGACGGCGCGCCAGCCGTGGGTCGCGTACGGAGTATTGAAGACTGCCGACGGCCTCTCGCAATCGGTCGGCCCAGGCGAGATCATCGCCAGCCTCACAGCCTTCATGCTGCTTTACATAGCGATAGGGATCACGGCCTTCGTGCTGCTGCGCCGCTACGCGATTCTTGACCCGCCGCAGATTCTGCCGGCCGAAGATGCTAAATCCGAATCCGAACCCGCTCCGGTCTACTGATGAGCCTCGCTGAGCTTTGGTTCTTCGTCATTGCAGGGCTCTGGGCGACCTATCTTGTGCTCGAGGGCTTTGACTTTGGCGTTGGAATGATGATGGGCGTCGCGGCGCGCAATGAGGACGAGCGCAGCGAGATGATCGAGACGATCGCCCCCGTCTGGGATGCCAACGAGGTCTGGCTGCTGGTCGTCGGCGGCCTGACATTCGCCTCCTTCCCCGCCTGGTACGGCACTTGGCTTGAGGGTGCCTACCTCGGCCTCGTCGTGCTGATCATCGCGCTGCTGCTGCGAGTCATTTCGTTTGAATGGCGCGGCCGCGTCGACCCTCGCTGGCGCGGACTTTGGTCGACGATCAATATTGGCGCCAGCGTCGCTGCGCCGCTGATCTGGGGGCTTGTGCTTTCGGTGCTGCTAGCCGGCTTGCCGGTTGCAGGCGGTGGCCGCGTCGGGGAGATGCGTTATTTCGGCAACATTCTTGACTTCATAACCCCGTACTCGGTGCTCGGTGCGCTCTCGCTGACGGCACTTTTCGCCTTCCATGGTGCGCTCTTCCTTTCGCTACGGCTCGAGGGCCCGCTTGCCGAGCGAATTCGCGAGCGGATAGTCAAGCTCGATGCTCGCCACCTGCTGCCGAACCTGACGCTGCCAGCGCTGCTCCTGGCCGGGGGGTTCTTGATCGCAACGCCATTCGTCGCCCACTCCGTTAATGCGCGCAGCATCGTGCCGGTGGCGATCCCCGCAGCGCTTGGCCTGATCGCACTGATCGCTGCCGTGATCAACGCTCAGCGCGGCGAGTTCGCCCGCGCCTTCATCTGCACGATCTTGACGATCGTCGGCTGGGTAGCGACGCTCTTCATCGGGCTCTTCCCACGGATCATCGTTTCAACTCTCTCGCTCGGCGATTCGGTCACGATTCAGAACGCCCAGTCATCTCACTACACCTTGGTTGTGATGACCGTCGCGGCGGTAGTGATGGTGCCGGTAATCATCCTCTACCAGTGGTGGGGATTTCGGACCTTGATGGCGCGGCTTGGCCGCGGCAAGATGCCGTGGAGCGCACCCGACTCCAACTAGATCACTGCGCTTAGCGAGCTGCTGAGGGCCATGAGGTGGAGCAGGGACGTCTGCTGCGATCGCTGCGGCAGCGCTCTAATAGGCCAGCGTTGACGGCGTTGTAGGCAGGCTTCCGCCTACCGGTGTTACTCAGGAGGAGCGGTTGGTTTGGCGCTGTGGCTCGCGTCAGGCTGTAGCTGTCCAGCCAGCTGCCGGAGTCGCGCTGTCCCCACACCGTCAGGCCGCTGCAAGGCGCTGCTTGGCCGCAGGCACTGGCGATGCGCCGATAGATCGCGGCTTGAGCTGCAATCGGATTCGGCTCGTTCTTGAGGAGTGGCAGTCGCACATCAAGTTCGGTTATCTCGACTTTCACGCCGAGCCTGCCGAGCGCCTCGATGTATTTCTTCAGCGATGAAGTGGTTGACGGGAAGAGGGGACTCTTGACGCCGAGCAGTGCGTGGGTTTGCAGGCCGACTCCGTCGATCGGCACTTTGGCACGCTTCAGCCGCTTGATAAGCGCGAGTAGTGAATCCGACTTAGGGTCGCCGATTCGGGCATCCCAGAGGAGCTCGTTTAGGAAGAGCTTGGCCTTCGGGTCGGCTTTGCGAGTCAGCCGGAAGGCCTCACCGATGTAGCCCTCGCCGAGCGTCGTGTAGAAGATGTTCTTCGGCGTCAGGGAGGAATCCTCTACGTCGTAACCGGTGCCAAAAAGTTTCAGCGGCTCATTGACGACGTCGTAGATTGCGACCTTGCCGCGGTAGCGCCCGACGACAGTGTTTATCCGTTCTGTCATCAGCTGGCGCAGAGTTGCGGCTGGATTCGAGGATGTAGCTAGCGCCTGCGTAACCCACTGGGGCATCTGGATGCGATGCCAGAAGAGGTTGTGGGCGCGGAGCCTCATCTTGTTGGCAACCGTCCAGTCGACCAGTGCGTCGGTCTGATCGAACCGCGTTGTTCCCTGTGTCCGCGACATCTGGTCCCACTTGAAGGCGTTCTCGCTGGTGACGGCGTTGAAGTTCGCTCGCGCGTCAGAAAGCTCGGTTGCGGTCATCTCGTTCGAGATCGCAGTACCGGCGAAGATCCCAGTCTCCCGGGCCACATCGGCGAGGCTGCAGCCCGCTCCGTTGCTTGGGCAGTGGCTAGCGGCCACCGATGCGCTGGGCGTGACGGCCAGCAGCGCCCCACACGCGGCTAACGCAGCGACTTGGAAACTCACTAAACGCATTCAACAAGGCTAGAAGATCGCGGCCTAGCTTGCGCCGGTATTTGGGCCGCCCGTGCCGTTGGTGGGCGCCGGTAAGGTGTCCCGATGACAACGGCTGCCGCTGGGATCAATGCTGACGAGCTGCCGTCGCCGCTGAAGGCGATCGTGCTGACAATCCCTTTCGCGATCCTTGGGTCGATCGTTGCGACCGTCTTTCTCTTCCTCGAAGACCACCTATTGACCGCCGTCTGGACCGACCTTCCCAAGGCGCTCGGAATGAGCGAGCCCGCTTGGTGGCTGGTGATGCTGCTGCCGCTGATCGGCGCGGGGATCGTGATGATTGCCTGGCGACTGCCGGGGAAGACCGACGCAGGCCCGCTAGAAGGGCTGCACTTCGATGTGCGGCCGGACACTTTCTTCTCAGTGATCCTCGCCGCCTTCGGCACGCTGATCTTCGGCCTTGTGCTCGGTCCTGAGGCGCCGCTGCTGGCCTGCGGCACCGCGGCCGGCGCCTTCGTTCTGCGGCGCCAGCCCGACACGGTGATGAAGTTCGGCATGTTGATGACAGCTTTGGCGGCGATCGCTGCAATCTTCGGCAACCCAGTCGTCGTCGTCCTGATGCTGGCTGAGTTCTGCGCGCTGGGGATGATTCCGGCGGCTGCTTTGATGCCGGGCTTTGTTGCGCTTGGCGTCGCGTACGTCGCCGAAACCGGCGTCGGTAGCTGGTCCGGGTTAGGGAATGCCTCGCTTGCCGTGCCGGGGCTGCCCGAGTTCACATCGATGTCGACGGCCGACCTACTAGTTGGGCTTGGAGCGGCTCTCATCGCGGCGATCCTGACCTTGATCTCTCGCAAGATCGGCGAGCGTGTAGCGCAGGGCGCGAAGCGCAAGCCGTACCTCGTGCTCGTCGTCGTCGCGCTCGTCACGTCGGCATTAGCGCTCGCCGTCCGTGAGATCACGGGCGGGTCGATCGATTTGGTTCTTTTTAGCGGTCAGTCTGGAACGCCCGAGATGCTGGCTGAGACTTCGATCGGCGCGGTCGTGCTGATCCTCGTCGCGAAAATGGTTGCCTACGGCGGCGCGCTTGGCGCCGGTTATCGAGGCGGCCCGATCTTCCCGGCCGTCTTCCTTGGCGTTGCGGTCGCAGTAGGCGCCGGGATTCTCTTCCCAGCGGCTTCGCTGACCGGACTAGTCGTCGCGGCGGTCGCAGCGACGGTAACCGCTGCGCTGAAAGCACCGTTCACGGCAGCCGTCCTAGCGTTGATGCTTGCAACTCAGGCAGGGGCTGCAAACGCCGCCGCTCTGGCGATCTTCGGCGCCGCGATCGGCTTCCTGCTGCGAGCCGCCTTGGACCAGAGGGACGCAGCTCGCGCCGCGCCGGAGCCGCCAGCCGGGGCTTCTCAGCCGATGAAGTAACCCCAGGTCGAAGTGTGGCAAGGTACACCGACTGGGCAGGGATTAACTAGCGACCCGTTCGACTTGAGGAAGTCAGACTTCTGCTGGCGCGCGTCCGGCGATGACCGAGGCCGGCCGTGGGGATCGATTCCCAGCGTCGGCGTGATGCTCTCGATCGGCGCTGGCGGGTTACCAAGGCCGCCAGCTGCGTCAAACAGCTTCTCGGTTTGGCAGTCCTCGTAGAACCCGTCAATGCGGCACGGCCCCGAATCCCAAATAACGATCCCTGACCCCTTCGCATTGGCGCTAGTCGTTGCCGGGATACTCCAGAGCGGCTGGACGTCAAACGAGCGCCCAGGTTCGTAGACCGGGAAGCGGCCCGACGCCCCGATCGTGCGGGCGGCGTTCTCGGCCGACACTTGAGCGACCTGATGGTCGCCGAGCGCCACGTGCATCAGCACTTGGTGCTTGGGGGTTCCCTTCAGCGGATCGTTCGTGATGTGGTGGGCGTAGCCGTTGGTCTCGCCGCGATCCCAGAGCGTCTGGATCATTGTCAGCAGAATTGTCCGCTCGAGACGGCTGGTGTAGGCCGGCTTGAAGATCGCTTCGTAGGCTTTAAAGTCGGTGCTACGCGGCAACAGGACGCTGTAGTTCATGCCAACAACGCCGAGCACGGCGCGCTTGAAGTCTGGCGAAAGGGCGGCCAATGCGCCGCCCAAGATGCCACCCTGGCTGTTGCTGTCGTAGAACAGCTCGCGCTTATCGATCACCGATGCCCCGGAGCCGTTCTTGAACTGCGCGGCGGCTGGGAAGCCGCCAGCGTTGATCATCAGGCGGCCGAGGTAAAGCTCGTTCAGCAGGCCCTGCTGAAGCCGATCGGCCATTGAGCTGAAGTTCGACATGTCCTTGAGCAGTCGGATCGCATTGAAGAGGTCGCCGTCCGACATCCCGATCTCTGGCGTCGCGCAGAACATCATGTTGTGCTCGCTGGCCATGTCATCAACGTTGCCGGCGTCGATCTCGTCCGGTGATCCGAGCAGGCCGTGGCCATAGAGCGACGGGCGCGCTGGGGTGGTTAGCGCGGTTCGCGGAATACGGCAGATGAATAGCGCCTGCATCGTCCCCTGTTGGATCGGGAGCGAGTCGAACTTGCCCTTCTTTGACTTTGCGTATGTCATCACGCCGCCGGGCTTGCATCCGTTCGTCAGGAAGCAGGGCACAGTCACGTGACCGGTGATCTGACGAGCAATCCTAGGGTTCTGCTCCGCGGTGAAGGGTTCAACCTTGTCGATCTTGTACGTAGGTGCCTTACCGGCGACCTTGCTGTCGGCAAGATTCTTGTCGCCAAGCGTGGCGAACGACTTGTTGCGCATCTCAAGCGCGCGTTCACTGAGGTTGCGCTCGCTGGCAACTGTGAAGTCCCAGGTCAAATAGAGCGAAGTACGGTCGATATTGGCGCTCTTCAGCGTCTTGAAGATGCTGTCGTAGGCGGCCTTGCGGTCGCTGACCGAGGCGATCGGACGGCCGTCACGCAGCGATGCGAAGGCGGCGCCGGCAGGGATCGTTGTGTTTGCGGCGTTCTTCAGGTTGCGCAGAATGACGATGTAGCGGTGCCCTTCGGTGAAGTTACGAGCGGGGTGGATCATCAGCACCTTGCCGTTGTTCTCGGCGATTGCGTCGGCGTTCGTATCCAGCTCCGCCCAGATCGGTTGACGCTTCAAGGTCTTCGCGTCAAGCACGATGATCGGCGCGTTGGTAGCCGAGTACTTAGCGAGGTCGTTGATCGGGACGGCGCCGGTGTTCGCCATGTCGAGCCCGGGGACGAAGGTAAGGATGTTGGTCCCAGGGCTGAAGCCGTCGTTGCGATTTAGCTCAGGTGGAAATCCTGGCACTGGCTTGAGCGGCGCTTTGGGGGCGTTCAGAGGGAACTGCGATGCCTTGAAGTTGAGGCGAAGGCCGGTATCGGACCCCTTCTGCTTGACGGTGTGGAAGTTGCTCGGCCATGGAAGCAGGCAGGATCGCGTGTCGAGAGGGTCGCAGCCTGTCGCGGCAGCGGCGCTCGCCGCTGGGATGAGCGCCAGCACTACGAGTAGTCCGGCACCAAGTGAAACGCGACTCTTAAGCATCTTCTCTCCCAAGTAGATGTCGACGATGACCGCCGAGCGACTTTGAAAACTACCACGCGCGGGCGCACTGCATGACCAGTCACTTGGGTGCAAGCTTTTCCGATCTACTGGCGGAGTGGTAGAAGTTGCGGGTGCGACTGACCGCCCGACGCCGAGATGCCGACCCCGATCGCCCCGACGGCCTTCTCCTTTTCCTCGATGATCCAGTCACAGGACTGCTGCCCTGGTTCGCGATCTCATTTCTCGTAGGCCCGCTCAGCTTCTTCGCCGCGTCAGTTGTGGCCCTGCTTCTCTCCGCTGCGCTCGTCACCGCTTCAAAGCTGCGCGGCGAGGAGATGAAGATGCTCGAGCTAGTCGACTTAGTCTTCTTTGCAGCCCTGACAATCGTCGCAGCTTTAGCCGGGCCATCGCTGATCAGCTGGCTCAACGATCATGCCGATGAGGTGGCAAATGTTGCAGTAGCGCTTTTGGCCATTGGCTCGCTGGCGATCGGGCGGCCATTCACCTCGCAGTACACGATAAATCGCTTCCCGAATGGCAGCGCGAAGCTGCTCGCGCACCTCGACCGCGTGGGGACGTTGATCTGGGCGGTGGCGCTGACGTTCGCCGCCCTAGCCGGTGGCTATGGCGAGTTCGTACTGCCCGATCTAGCGACAAACCTCTGGACCGGCTGGATCCTGCAGACGGCGCCGCTGATCGTGGCCTTCAACTTGACGATCTGGATCGACCGCAGGGCGCTCGCTCGCGAAGCCGGTGAGCCGCCTTTTCCACACATCTGGGCCCTGCTACGCGACATCAGCTTCTGGTTTATCCCGAGTGGTGCACTTTCGTTGATCTTCCAAAGCGCCCCGGATTGGTTCGGTTGGCTGCTGGTGGCGATAGGGGTCGTACTGACGATCACCTTCTGGGCGCTTCAGGTGCGCGAGGACGGGCGGCTGCGAATCGTGGCACCGCACTGAGCCGTCGCCAACTAAGCTTCGCCGCCGTATGGCATCCCTTGATTTGACTTGGATTTTCGGCTCGTCACGCAGCGGCTCCTCTTGGCTGCTGCGGATGCTGCGTCGCCACCCCGACGTCGTCGGTGTTGACGAAACTGGGCTGGGCCACCACTGAGGGCTCTGGCGGCCAATCGCGCTCGCTTGGCAGACTCCGCAGCCTCCGCCGCTAACGACCTTCATGGCCGTCAAGCAAGATCGCGAGGATTACTTCTTCAACGAGCGCTACGCGGACTCGTGGCGGCCAGCGTTGGCAGAGTTTTTCAAGTCACGGCTCGGCGCGCAGCTCGACGATTGTCAGCCCAATTGGCGAGACCCCGCGACCCGCGTTGTGATCAAGGAGCCGGGCGGCTCGCAGATGGCAGCCGAGCTGTTGGCGCTGGAGCCAAGTGCTCGATTGATCTTCCTCTTGCGTGATGGCCGTGATGTTGTGGACTCGTGGCTCGACGCGTATACCGACGGGAGCTGGGCGTCGCAGGACGGTGCCTATTCGGTCACGCCGGAGGCCCGTCTCGCCTTCGTCCGTTGGCAGGCGGCCGTCTGGAGGTACCGCACCGAGGTTGTGGCGGCGGCCTACCAGGCACACGATCCGCAGCGCCGCGCGATGGTCCGTTACGAAGAGCTCCTCGCTGAGCCACTGGTCGTTATCTCGGGGCTGCTCGAAATGCTCGGCCTAGCGAATGATCCCGAGCTTGTTGAAGGGATCGTTAGCGCTGAAGCCCTCGAAAATGTTCCCGACGAACAGAAGGGCGCCGGCAAGGAAATCCGCCGCGCGAAGCCGGGAGGATGGCGTGAGCACTTCAGCGACGACGAGCTGGCAGCAGTCAACGCTGAGATCGGCGCTAGTCTGCGGGCATATGGCTACTGAGGCGGCTTCGCAGCCCGGCGGCGACAATCCCGGGCTGCTCTCCAAGAAAGGCTGGAAGGTTTCGATCTTCGTCTTGGCGATGGCGAGCCTCGTCACTGCCATCGACCTGACGATTATCTCGGTCGCGCTCCCAACCGTCGAGCAGGACTTGGTCCTCAGTCCATCGCAGGGGCAGTGGGTCGTCAACGCTTACCTGATCTCGTTCACCGTGCTGCTGATCCCGGGCGGGATGCTTGGCGACCGCATCGGTCAGATCCGGGGAATGAACCTTGGCCTCATTATCTTCTCGATCGGCTCGCTGATGTGCGGCGCTGCCGCAGACGAGAAGCTGATCATCGCCGGCCGCGCGGTTCAGGGCCTCGGCGCCGCAATCCTGATGCCCTGCATTCAGGCGCTCGTCACGCGCGTGGCGCCGAAGGGCAAGACCGGTACCGCGTTTGGAATCTATGCCGCCGTCAGCGCGATCGGCTTGGCCGTCGGGCCGCTGCTTGGCGGCGTGCTGGTCGACTTCGTTGACTGGCGCTGGATCTTCTACATCAACCCCCTGATCCTGCTGCCGCTGCTGGTTCTGATCCGCATGTATCTGCGCGAGGCCGGGGAGGGCATCGACAAGGAGAAGCGGCGCCTCGTCACGATGGAGATGTTGCGCCGCCCGTCGCTGCGATCGGGCCTCTGGTTGATCTTCTTTGTTCGGCTGCCGCTTATCTGGATCTTCGTCTACTCGGGGATCTACTTCCAGAGCGTGTTGGGTTACAGCCCGTTCGTCGCCGGCCTGGCAATGCTGCCGGGGATCGCCGGGATCGCAATTGGAGGTCTCGTCGCTGGGCGCATGAAGGACAAGATCGGTTGGCGGATGCCCACCGTCCTAGGCTTCCTCGGCGTCGCCGGTTGCCTGATTCTTCTCGGCTTCGCGCTCGCTTGGGAGAGCTACCTAGCGATCGTCATTCCAATGTTCATTCTCGGGGTCGCCGTCAACATGGCGACGACCCCGGTCAACGTGCAGGCGATCACCGACGCCGACGAGCTCGAGCGTGGGATGATCTCGGGGACAATGACGGTCGCCTCGCAGTCCGGCAACACGATTGGGTCGATGATTCTGGGTGGCCTCACTAACTCGCTCGCTCTTGCGGGGATCACTGCAACTGCTGGCTACTCGGCGACTCAAATCTATGCCGAGGTTCAGCACCCCTCAGACTCAACGACGCTGCCGCAGGCTGCACTCGATGTTGGTCAGGCAGCCCTCTCCCAAGGGATGTCGACCGCCTCGTTCATCGGTGCCGGCATCATCCTTCTCGCGCTGGTGCTGGCCTGGGCGATGCGGATGTTCAAGGATCCGGGCAAGCCGCCTGCGCACAAGCGCAAGGAAGCAGGCGAATCCGCAGCAGAGCCCGCAGGGGCCTAGGCGGTTTCGACCTGAGGGACGATTGAGTAGCGCTCAAGCAGCGCTGAGGCGGAGTCCGACTGGGCGAAGGAGCCCATCAGGTAGTCGACCGTCTCCGGACTGAGCTCCTCACGCCAGCCTCCTACGCGCGCCTTGCGTACGCGCATTGCCTGAGGGTCGTTGCGGTCGTAGTCGTTCGGCGCGCCGACACCGCTTCTGCGCTCAACTTCGCGCATCCGGTCGACGCTGCTGATCTCCAACGCCTGCTCCATCTGCGCGGAAGTCGCGTCGATCCCGAGTTGGGCGACGATCCGGCTGAACGGCTCAAGCGGTTCGCTGCGCAAGTGTTCGTAGGTGACGGAGACGACGTTGGGGTCTTCCGCATGGGGCTCCCAGGAAGCGAAGTGTTCGACCAGCGCGGGGACGCCGTACAGGGGGTCGCGGGCGAACTGGTCAATGTCGTCCTTGAACTCTCCCGCGTGGCGGGACATGTGGTAGTAGTGCGAGACGAGAGAGTCGGCCGGACTGCGCATCAGCAGCACCACCGGCGTCGTCGCGAAGCGCTCGTCCCACGCGAGGTGGCTCATCGCTGCAAACGGCACGTCGCTGCGCTCAGCGAAGCGGTAAGCGTCGAGCGTCTTCCATGGCTGGGTTTGCTTACGGCCGTCGTCGTTTGGAATCAGCCCGAACATGTTCTCCATGTCGAGGTCCAGCCCCAGGCCGTAGACCTCATCCATCAGGTTGGAGAGCGCAAAGCGCATCCAAGTGCGACCGCTCTTGGGATAAGAACAGAGATATGCGTCAACCGCGGGTGCCATAGCGCCGATCCTAGCGCGAGATCGATGCGGTGGCAGCCGCCGCGCCGCCCGGGTAGACTGCGCGCACGCCGGTCTCATACAGGGGTTCCGGCGCCCATCTACTGACTATGAGACGAGAGCTAGATCGCATCGCCCTGCTGGAAGCCGAGGCGATCACAATCATGCGGGAAGTCGCCGCCGAGCTTGAACGCCCGGTGCTGCTCTTCTCGGGCGGCAAGGACTCGCTTGTGCTGCTGCGGATTGCTGAAAAGGCGTTTCGGCCTGGCCGCTTCCCGTTCCCGGTGATGCACGTTGACACGGGCCACAACTTCCCCGAGGTGATCAGCTACCGCGACGAACTGATCGAGAGCCTCGGCGAGCGGCTGATCGTTGCCTCGGTCGAGGATTCGATCGCCGCTGGCCGAGTAGTCGACGAGACCGGCCCGGGCGCATCGCGCAACCGCTTGCAGACTGTCACGCTGCTCGATGCACTCGCCGAACACCGCTTCGATTCCGCGATTGGCGGGGCGCGCCGCGACGAAGAGCGCGCCCGCGCAAAGGAGCGCGTCTTCTCGTTCCGTGACCGCAACGGGCAGTGGGAACCTCGGTTGCAACGGCCGGAGCTTTGGAGCCTTTACAACGGGCGGATTCGCAAAGGCGAGAGCATTCGCGCCTTCCCAATCTCAAACTGGACCGAGCTCGACGTATGGCGTTACATCGAGGCCGAGGGGCTGCCGCTGCCGTCGATCTACTTCGCCCACACACGCGAGGTGGTCGAGCGCGACGGGATGCTGCTTGCAGCCTCCGAGTACCTCGAGCTGTTCGAGGGAGAGGTGCCGTTTGAGGCGAGCGTCCGCTACCGCACCGTCGGCGACATGACCTGCACCGGCGCGGTCGAGTCAATCGCTGCCACGATCCCCGAGGTCGTCGCCGAGATCTCCGCCTCAACGAAGACCGAGCGCGGCGAGACGCGGGCCGATGACCGTGCCACCGAGGCTGCGATGGAAGATCGCAAGAGGACCGGGTACTTCTAATGGAGAGTGCGACCATTCCATCGCTTGGGACTCAGCCGGTCGAGGAGGGCGACCTGCTGCGGCTACTGGTCGCCGGCTCCGTCGACTCCGGCAAGAGCACGCTGATCGGCCGTCTCCTCTACGACGCCAAGCTGCTGCTGTCGGACCAGATCGAGGCACTTGAGAAGACCAGCATCGACCGGGGCGAGGATGAGCTCGATCTGTCGCTGATCACGGACGGACTGCGCGCCGAGCGCGAGCAGGGAATCACGATCGACGTTGCCTACCGCTACTTCTCTACGCCGCAACGCGCCTTCATCGTCGCTGACACGCCCGGACACGTCACTTACACGCGCAACATGGTCACCGGCGCCTCCAACAGCGACGTGGCATTGCTGCTGGTCGAAGCGCCAACCGGTGCGGTCGAGCAGTTCCGCCGCCACGCCGCGATTGTCTCGATGCTGCGAATTCCACAGCTGATCGTCGCCGTCAACAAGATGGACCTTGTCGGCTACGCGCAGGAGCGCTTCGAGGCCGTCGTCGCCGAGCTGACTCCTTGGGTTGAGCAGCTCGAGATTCCGCAGGTCACCTTCATCCCGATCGACGCCCTTGGCGGTGCCAACGTTGTTGACCGCGCGGAATCGCTCGGCTGGTATTCGGGGTCGACCCTGCTGCACGAGCTCGAGAGCGTCTCCGTCGTCGCCGATCGCAACTTCAGCGACTACCGGTTCCCGGTTCAGAGTGTTATTCGCGGCGGAGGCGGCGAGGGGGGGAGCGCAAGGGCGCTGGCAGGCCAAGTCGCCGCGGGCATCATGCGCCCCGGCGACGAAGTTGTCGTGCTGCCGTCCGGCGAGCGCTCTCACATCGCCTCGATCGAGACGCTCGACGGGAGGCTTGACGAGGCCTGGCCGCCGATGGCCGTTGCGGTGCGCCTCGCCGATGAGATCGACGTCAGCCGCGGCGACATGCTCTGTCAGCCCGGAAACCGGGCGAGTGTCACCGAAAACCTGACCGCGCGGGTCTGCTGGATGTCGGAGAAGCCGCTCCTCGCCGGAGCCAGACTTCTTCTCAAGCACACCACGAAGACCGTGCCCGCCCGCGTTGATCAGCTGGTCCACAGGGTTGAACTCGACACTCTTGGCGCCGAGCCGGAACCGGCTGCGCTCGAGCTGAACGACCTGGGCGTCATTTCAGTCTCCACGACAACGCCGATCTGTGTCGATCCATACCGGGTTAACCGTCGCACCGGCGCGTTCGTTCTTATTGACGAGGCCACCGGGGACACCGTCGCGGCCGGGATGGTGCTCCACAGCGACGAGATGCGCGAACCGCGCGGCGCCACCAATGTCATCTGGCAGGACTCGCGCACGACCCGCGCGCAGCGCGTCGAGCGGCTCGGCCATGCCGGCGCCACAGTCTGGCTGACGGGCCTTCCTGGGGCCGGCAAGACGACGGTTGCCGCTGCAGTCGAGGAGCGCTTGGTCGCCTCAGGCCGGCCGGCCTATCTGCTGGACGGCGACAACCTGCGCCACGGCCTCAACAGCAACCTCGGCTTCACTGAAGCGGACCGGACCGAGAACGTCCGCCGCACGGCGGAGTTGGCCCGGCTGTTTGCCGATGCCGGTTTCGTGGTGCTGGTCAGTGTCGTGTCGCCGGATGCGGACGCCCGTGCCGCCGCTAGGGGAATCCACGACGAACACGAGCTTCCGTTCATCGAGGTCTTTGTTGACGCGCCGTTAGAAGTCTGCGAGCAGCGCGATCCGAAGGGCCACTACGCGCGCGCCCGCGCCGGCGAGATCGCAGGGTTCACCGGAGTGGATGCTCCGTACGACTCGCCGACTGATCCCGAGCTGACGCTTGATACAGACAGGCTTGAGCCCGGCGAGGCGGTCGCCCTTCTGGTCGACCTGATCAGTGCACGGGTCCCCGACCCGCGCGGCTAGCTTTCGCCGTCGCCGAAGATCTGGTAGCGGCCGAGGTCGCCGAGTCGCGTGTTGATGATTGCTTCGGCTACGACCATGCTCGTCGGATCGGCCGCGACCGCCTCGAGGAAGGCGTCGCGGCTCAGGACCATTACGACGCCCTTTGAGCTTGCCGTGACGGTCGCGGTCCTTTCGGTGTCGCGCAGCAGCGCGATCTCTCCGAACGACTCGCCGGGGCCGAGCTCGCGCAGCGTCTTGCCATCGGCGCTGACGTCAAACTTGCCTTCGACAATCAGGAAAAAGAGGTCTCCGTGCTGGCCCTGCTCGGCCAGACTCTCTCCGCTCTTGACCTTGCGCTCGCTCATCTTTGATGCGAGGTCCTCCTGCATGTCCTCGTCCAGCGGAGCGAAGACCGGGACCCGCCTGACCAGGTCGAGTCGCCCGACGCCGCCTGCAAGCGCCTTTTCAGTCTCCTCAAAGCCGCGGACGAACGGGTCGAGGCTCTTGACCGCACTCTTGTCCCCTGCAAGGCCGATCGACACGACGCCGCCCACCGAGACAACGTTCAGGTGCAGCGCCAGTCCGACGCGCGGAAGTGTGAAGCTGTGGAGCGAAGCGGTTGGTGCACCGAGCACGTAGAGCTTGATTGGCGGGCCCGGAAGGTTGTGGATCGCCACGTTGGCCTGCCCGCGGCCGGTGATCAGCGGGAGTATGCGGTCACGGACCTGCGATGGCGCCTCCCGCAGCATCTTGCGCACGGCCAGGTTGTGCGCCGGCTCTCCGGCGGCTTTGATCGATTCGGTCCTCTCTCGCACATTGCGCACGCGCCTGACCGGATCGTCGATCTCCACCGGCAGCGGCACAACCATCGGCGCCACGCCGGGGTTACCGGCTTCGCCCGCTTTGCGGTCCTTCTTCAGCGAAACCGGGACCCGCACGGCGAGATCTTCGAGCGGCTCGCCGTTCTCAATCAGCCACTGACGCAGTCCGCCGGCAACGAGGCCGAGGATTACGTCGTTCATCGTCGCGCCGGTACCAAGCCCGCGGCCGAGGAGCTTGAGCCGATCGAGCGGGTATTCGAGCGTTCGTAGCTCCAGTGGAGCTCCAGTTCCATTCGCCAGCGGGCTAGCCGGCATTTCCTCGCGGCTCTTCCTGAGCAGGTACGAGCCCACCCCTGCGGTGGCATTCGCCGCCTCGCGGAGCTGCTGCGGATGAGTGATCAAGCTTGTCGCCCGATCCAGCAGGCTGTCTGCGTCGGCGGCGTCGCCGCTTGGATCGTTCTTCAGCTCGGACGCGGTCGGCAGCGGCGCGGGGCTCCAGGGTGCAGCCTCCTCGCGCTGGGGCTCGACCGTCACGTCGAAAAGCAGCATCGCGAACAGAGCGATTGAGCCGAGGCCGTCGGCTAGGGCGTGGCTGGACTTCACCATCAGCGCCGCGCCGTCCTCCGTCGGCCCAATGTACTGAACCCGCCAGAGGGGCTTGGTCTCGTCGATCGGAGTCGTCATCCACTCAGCAAGGAGCTCGTCCAGTTCCTGGCGGTTTACGGGACCGTCGGTATCGGCCTTGACGACGTGGTAATCGAGGTCAAAATCCTGGTCGTCGGCCCAGGCCGGGAGTCCCGAGGCGCCGTCCGGCAGGTACGGGGCCTGGCGGAACCGCGGCGAGCGCCCGAGCCGCTCGTTGACCATCTCGCGAACCTCCTCAAAGCTAGGAACCGACCCGTCCTCGCGCTTCGCAAGGCGGCACAACCCGATCACCAAGTGGCTGATGCCGCACCCAAGGTAAGCTGCATCGGCTGCTCCGAGGCGTTCCAGAGCAACAGCTTCAGTGGGGTCGGTCATTGCTGCAATCTACCGCTAACGCGCTCCACTGTGTCACTAAGCCGTAGACTCGCATCCGCGTGAGCAAGAGAGACCACATCGACGAATTGCTAGCTGCGAGCCCGCTCTTCAGCAGTCTCCCTGCGGAGGTCACGACGCTTCTCAGGGCGAAGCTGACCGAGGTCTCGATCGAGTCCGGCGACTGGCTGATGCGAAAGGGGGACTCGGGCGACGCGCTCTACATCGTCGATGCCGGACGGCTGGAGGTTGTTCTGGGGGAACAGGAGGGGGTTGGCCGCGAGGACGATGAGACGATGCGGGTTCTTCGCGTGCTTGGTCGCGGAGCGACGGTCGGCGAACTCGCCCTCGTTACCGGCGACCCGCGCTCGGCTTCCGTCCGCGCCAACCGGGACAGCACGCTGCTGCGCCTCAGTCACGACGATTTTCAAGAGCTGATCACGACCGAGCCGACCTTCGCGGCCGCATTGACCGCGGTCCTCGGGCGCCAGCTCCAGATCAGCGGCGGCTTCCGGGAGGACGAACCCGCGACGAAGGCGATTGCGATCGTTCCACTGGTCGAGGGGATGAACAGCGAAGTGATTGCCGAGGCCATCCTCGCTGCATTCGATTCGCGAGACGACGTTGTGCTGATGGGGCGCAGCACGTCGGACGTCGGCAGCCCAGCTGACTGGGGGCGCAAACTTGACGAGCTTGAGGCAGCCCACGACCGCGTAGTTCTCGTTGCCGAGCACGCGCTCTCGGATTGGCGCAAGTTTTGCGTGCGCCAGGCCGACAGGCTCGTCTGCCTTGCCCCGCCGGAGCCGCCGCCGGCCGAGCGGACAATGCCAAGGCTGCGCGGCTGCGATCTCGTCCTACTTGGCGAGAACCATCCGCCCGAAATCGCCGCCGTCTGGCTCGATCGGCTGCGCCCGCGGGCACGTCACAGGGTACGCGCGGGGGCTGGCCGCGATGCCGACCTCGCGCGCGTTGCAAGGCGCGTAACGGGCCGGTCGCTTGGACTTGTGCTTGGCGGAGGCGGTGCGCGCGGATATGCCCACCTCGGCGTACTCGAGGTTCTCGAGGAGAACGGGATCGCAGTTGACCGCATCGGCGGCACCAGCATGGGGGGGATCGTCGCGTCAACATTTGCCTACGGCTTGAATGCCGCTCAGCGCCGACAGGCGGTCAAAAGCTTCGTCTCCCCACGAGTGCGCCGGCCTCAGTTGCCGCCCCGCAGCGCGCTCGTGAGGACGGACCGCGGGGTTGAGACGGTGCAAAGAGTCTTCGGCGACCAGCAGATCGAGACGCTGCCGATCGATCTGTTCACGGTGGCTGCAGATCTCGTGGCCGCCGAGATGGTCGTGCAGCGCCGCGGTTCGGTAGCCGAGGCGCTGCTGTCAACCGCCCGAGTCCCGGCGATTTTCCCGCCGGGACGCACAGCCGGTCGACTGCTCGTCGATGGAGGGCTGATCCGCAATCTGCCGGTCGACGTGATGTCGCAGACGGGAGAGGGGCCGGTCGTCGCGATTGAGGTCGGAGGCCGCTTCGATCCGCCGATCGACGCGGACGGCGACCCGGCGCTGCCAGGGATAGGAGAGACGTTGATGCGGTCGGTGCTGCTCGGATCGGCTGCGGCCGGAAGCGACGTCATCGCCGGCGCAGATCTGCTGCTCGAACCCGACGTGTCGGGAATGAAGATGATGGCCTTTGGCGAGATTGATCGCGGAATCGCGATCGGCCGCGCCGCTGCGACGGCCCGGCTTGAAGAGATTCGCGCGCTTACGAGTCGCTGAGCAGCCTGCGGAAGGCATCGAGGACCGCGGCTTCAGCCTCGGGTCCCTTCTCGACAAAGCCATCGGCGCCGGCCTCGGCTGCCGCCGCGGGGAGCGTGGGATTGTCGCTCGCGCTCCAAAAGATCACCGACAGCTCGTCCAGCAGGCCCCGCTCGCTGAGTTCGGTCACCAGCTCTATGCCGTCCATCTGCGGCATCTCGAAATCGGTCAGCAGCGCGGCGAAGTCTCCCTCCAGCAATGCTGTCAGCGCCGCTCGGCCGTCTTCGGCAACCTCAACGACGTAGCCGGCGGCGCTCAGCGCCCGCCGCGCGCGCTCGCGCTGGGTCGCCGAATCTTCGGCAACCAGCACTCGGGGCGCCGGAGGAAGGGTTGCGATCAGAGCACGCGCGTCGACCAGGCGAAGAACCTCGCCGCTGGGAAGAATCGCTGCGCTGCGAACCATCTCGGTGGCCGGCAGTGGCGGAGGCAGTGGCATCGTTCCCAGACGCAGCACCGAAAGGACGTCGTAGACCGGAAGCGCAATCCTGCGTGCGTCGGCCTCCACGGCGATCGCAAATCGTGCTTGCTGATGCCCTCCGGGGGCAAGCTGCGCTAGCACTTCCGGTCCAACCAGTGGCACGGGCGCCTCGCCAACTTGCACTGGGCCGTGGTCGGCCTCGCGATCCTCGAGCGAGACGATTCGGACAGCGTCGCTGAGGACAATGCCGATCGGGTCCCGGCCGAGCTGCGCGACGATGCATTCGATCGCCGCGATCGCCAGCGGCGCCCGCAGCGTGAAGGTGCTCCCCTTGCCAGGGATGCTCTCTATCTCGACCGACCCTTGGAACGCCGCAAGCCCCTCAAAGACGGCATCCAGACCAACCCCTCGTCCCGAGATCTTGCTCACGCTGTCGCGCGTGCTGAAGGCCGGCTTCAGGACAAAGCGGATCAGTTCCTCGTACTCCATTGTCGCCGCCGCCTTGGCGTCGACGAGCCCGAGCGCAATTGCCCTCGACTTGACTGCGTCGCCGTCAATCCCGACGCCGTCGTCGGACATCTCGATTGACAGCTGAGAGCCGCGCGCCTTGGCTGAGACCGAGATCGTTCCCTGCTCAGGCTTTCCTGCGGCCGCGCGCATCGCCGGCGGCTCGATCCCGTGGTCAACGGCGTTGCGGATCAGGTGAACAAGCGCGGGCCTGATCACCTCAAGCACTGCACGGTCAACGTCAATCCCCCCGCCCGAGAGCTCAAGCTGCACTTCCCGGCCAAGGTCGCGGGCGAGGTCCCGGACCGTCCTCGGTAGCGGATCGAAGGCCAGTGATAGCGGCACTGTGCGGGCCTGCGAGATGTCGTCGGAGAGCTCCCGCGTGGCACGTTGCAGGCGTGCGAGTGGCTGCTCGGTGGCGTCGCGGATTGCGCCAGCGCGCGAGTCGTACTGGCGGGCGGCGAGGTCGGCCGCCTCGGCGACACCGGTCAGTTCCTGGGCTGCGTGTTCTATCCCCACGCGGGCGCTTTCCAGCTCGCGCACCGAGCCGATCAGGCGGTCGAGTTTTGCGACCGAAACGCGCACCGTGGAGTCCTGCACCGGCGCGGTCTTCTGCGGCTCGGGAGCTGTCTGCGCGCCGGCAACGGAAAGAGTGCTCGGTTCAGTCTCCTCCGGAGCCCCGCCATCAGAGTCGGGCTTATCGTCCCCGTGAGAGCCCGCGAGCTCATCGCAGAGGCTTGACACGTTCACCTCTGCAGGTGGCCCGCCCCCGGCTGCCTCAACCAGCGACTCGATCGCGTCAAGCGCCCGGTAGCCAAGATCAACCGTCTCGCTGTCGAACTTTCCGCGGGCGGCTGCGCCGCTGAGCAGCGTCTCCAGCGCGTGCGAGATGCGATCAACCGGCTCAAGCTCGATGGCGCGCGCTCCCCCCTTGAGGCTGTGAGCGGCGCGCATCATCTCTTCAACGCGGCCTGCGCCGACAGCCGCCGCCGTATCGGCTTCCAGCGCAACCAGCCCTGCCGAGAGCGTGTCCAGCTCGTCGCGCGCCTCGCCAGCAAAGATCGCCAGCAGTTCGCGCTGCAGCTCGGCGTCGGGGCGGAAGGCCTTGCTCACGTTGTCGCCTGCAGCCGCGGGTCTTCGAGCAGCAGTGTCGTGTCGATCACGCGCGGCTCGCCTGGAGGAGCGGGTTGCAGCCACTCGGGGTCGTCCGGCGCCCTGTCGTCGGGCAGGTCGTCGGCGGCGGGCAGGTCGCGCGGCCCGCTGATCCCATCGCATAGCAGCCCGTATTCAAGTCCGGCTCCGTGGACGGCAACGAGCAGGCCGTCGACCGTCGGTGCGCCGCTGAGCATGAAGCCGAGGTCAACCACGCCGATCAGGTTGCCGCGCAGATTTGCAACGCCGGCCCATTCACGGCCTGCAGCAGGGAGCGGCGCGATGTGCGCGTCGGCAACGATCTGAATCAGGTCGTCCTGCCGCAGCGCCCGTCCCTCGGGCAGAAGCTCCAGCAGCTTCGCCTCGTCGCCGGCCACCAGCTCACTCGTTGGTCAGCGTCGCAGCGAGCTCGCGCAGACGCTCGGCGAGGCGGTCGAGTTCGGCGGCCGACTTAGAAGACTGATGCGATTCGCTGCGCAGCTCCTCGGCGCGCTCGGATGCGATCGCAGTCGCATCGACGATCTTCCCAAGCGTTTCAACCTGGGCTGGCGCAGCGTCTGCAATTCCGCGTGTCGCGTCCTCGGCGTCCTTGTTCGCGGCTGCCAGTTCGTCGATCGTCGCTGCCGCGCGTTCGGCCCGCTCGCGGCCCGTCCGCACGGAAGCGATCCCGTGCTCCGATGAGCGCTCGGCGTCGCGGGTCGCCTTGTCGATCTCGCCAAGGATCGAACGGATCTGCGCGGTCGCACGCTTTGACCGTTCAGCGAGCGTCCGGACCTCTTCGGCGACGACCGCAAACCCTGCTCCCTGCTCGCCTGCCTTGGCCGCTTCGATCGTCGCGTTGAAGGCCAGCAGGTTCGACTGGTCGGCGATGCTCGAGACGGTCTGGACGATCTCACCGATCTGAGCGGTCTGCGTTGCCAGATTTGAGATCTCCTTCGAGATGCCGCTGACGCGCTCGTCGATTTCGGCCATCGTGCTGTCCACTTCGGAGGCGGCGCGGCGACCGTCCTCTCCTGCGCTGGACGCCCGTCCCGCTTGGGCCGCCACCGTCGCGGCCCGCTCGGCAATGCGGCCGCTGGTGTCGCGCATTTCGGCAACGAGATCGCTCATCTGTTCCATCGCTGAGAGCTGCTCCTCCGCGCGCGTCTCTGTCAGGCGGGCGCGTTCCCGGCTCGCTTCGGCGCTCTTCTGCATCGCCTTCGCTCCGTCTTCGACTTCGACCGAGCTTTCGCGCAGTCGCTCGGCCCGGCGCGTGAGCGCGCGGCTCACGATCAGAGCGAGCAGGCTTGCCAACAGGGCCACGAGGAGCGTTGCGACGATCAGGCCGTTGCGAAGGCGGCCTATGTCACGCAGCGCATCGTTTGTCGGCTGTGTCACTACTGCCGTCCAGTCGAGCCTCGGTGTGCCGATGCTGGCATCCATCGGCGCATAGCCGACGATGACGTTGTCGGGAAGAGCGTTGCTCTTCGGGACCTCGGTGTCGTAGCCCGGGGTCTGCGCGTTGACGATCTCCTTCACCAGCGGGTCTTGGGTCAGATTAGAGTTGAGGTTGATCTTGCCGCCCGGGGCGAGCAACAGGTGCCCCTGCTCGTCGATGATGTAACCGCCCTGTCCGACGATGGTCGATCGCGAGGCGCGGGCTCCAAGCTTCGATTCACTCATAGACGCGAAGGCGGTCCAGTTCAGGAACACGGCGACGACGCCGATCGGCCTGTTGCCCCTCATCACCGCGATGGCGCTAACCGGAGTCGGCGGCGCACTGTTGTTGCCTTCAAGGCGGCCGATGAAGGGACGCCGCTCAACGGTTTGAGTCACCGCGTTGGCGCGGCCGTCCCTGGCGTTACGGAGCGCAATCTCAAACCAGCTCGGCTTGCCGATTGACTTGCCGACGAAGTTCTTGAACGGAATAAGCCTTGTGGCCTCGGGAGGCCTGCGGGCTATTGCCACAACCCGCCCGTCAACTCCGAGCAGTACAGCCTGCCGGTAGACAGGGCTGTAGGTCTTGACTTCGCTGGTAAGGCGGTTGGCTGCACGGGCGGCTTGCATTGTCTGGATGCGCTCGCTGGTTGCCAGCGAACCGGTCTCCTGATCGGTTCGCTTCAGCTCCGTCTCAATTTCAACGATTGCGCTGATCGCTTCCGCCCTGACAGCGCGGCCGGCGCCGGCGGTCATAATGCTCCTCGTCTGGAACTGCGCGAACAGCGCTACGACAAAGGTTGGGACGATGGCGATTCCAACCAGCAGCCAGGGAAGGCGCCTGCGCGACGTGATCCAGCGGGTACGGCGTGCATCGTCAACCGCCACCTGGCGCTGCTTCGCGACCTCTGCCTCCTCTTCAGCCATCACGGGGAAACTATCAGCGAACGGCGATCTGCATCAGGCTTCATCGAACGACCAGACTCCCAGCGGCTGGTCGCGCCCCCGGATGTCGACCTCGTCAACGAAAATGAGGTCTTCGGGAGGGCTGATCAGCATCTCTTTCGTCGACTGCGAGCAGTAGAGCTGGTGCGCAGTGCCCTTGGTCATCCCTTCAAGCCGTGCGGCGGTGTTCGTGGTGTCGCCGAGCGCCGTGTACTCAAGGCGCTTCTCGGAGCCGACATTGCCGGAGATCACGCCGCCGCTGTTGAGGCCAATCCCCATCCGGAAACCTTCTCCAAGGCCCTGCTCCTTCATCCACTCGCTGAAACGGGGGAGGTGGACATCTAGCATCGCCCTAGCCGCACGGAGCGCGCGGTCGGCGTGGTCTTCCTGCTCCAGCGGCGCGCCGAAGACGGCCATGATGCCGTCACCCATGTAGGCAACGATCGTGCCCTCCTCTTCGAGGATCGCTTCCGACATCTCGCCGAGGTACTTGTTGACCACGTCGATCACCTGCTCGGGCTTCTGATGCTCAGAGAACTGGGTGAATCCGCGCAGGTCGGTGAACATCACGGTCGCAGTGCGGTCGACTCCGCCAAGCTTCACGCCGTCGTCGCTGCGAGTGATGATCTGCTCGGCGACCGACTCCGGGACGAAGCGGCGGAAGGCATCCTTCAGCTTGCCGTAGAGATGCTCGATCTCAGCCTGCTGCTCGGTGATCGTGCGGTGCAGAGCCGTCACGCGCTCGGCAGCGATCAGGCGGGTCGAGAGCGCGACCTGATCGAGCGGCTTGATCAGGTAGTCGTCGGCGCCTCCCTGCATCCCGTCGATCACCTCTTCGGAGGTGTCGAGCGCCGTCAGCAGGACCACGTAGATGTAGCGGCCCGAGAGTTCGCTGCGAATCTTCGAGCAGAGCTCGTCGCCTCCCATCCCCGGCATCATCCGGTCGGTGATGCAGACGTCGATCGTGTCGTCCTGCTGGATCAGCTCCCATGCTTCAAGGCCGTCCTTGGCCGTGAGCGGCTGATGGCCAAGCGCCGCCACCGACCGCTCGAGCAGCAGTCGCCATGTGGGGGAGTCGCTGGCGCAAAGGACCCGCATCGCTTCGAGCCTATCGCGACCCCATGAAGTTGGTAGCGGTTATCAGACAGCTACCGGGATCGTGCGGTACTGGTTAAGGAAGGTCGAGCTGAGCCGCGTTGGCTGACCGTCGAGCTTCATCTCGGGGAAGCGGCGTAGCGTTTCCTCGAGCCAGATCTTCATCTCCAGACGAGCCAACCCAGCACCGAGGCAGAAGTGGCGGCCGCCGCCACCAAACCCCTGGTGCTCATTCGAAGTGCGGGCAATGTTGAAGTGATGGGGGTCATCAAAGACACTGTCGTCGCGGTTTCCGGATACGTACCACATCAAAACCTTCTCGCCTTCGGCAATCGGCTGGCCGGCGATCTCGGTGTCTTTTGTCGCTGTGCGGCGCATGTAGGCGAATGCCGGGTGGTAGCGGACGAACTCCTCAACCGCCTGTTCGGGCTCGACTGCAGCACTCTTGATCAGCTCCATCTGCGCTGGGTCCTCGAGCAGGCTGAGGTAGCCGGAGCAGAATGTTGCGCGGGTCGAGTCGTTGCCGGCAACCATTAGGAGGAACCAGAACATGCAGATCTCTTCCGCAGCCAGCTTCTCGCCGTCTACTTCAGCGTCGAGTAGCGCGCTAGTGAGGTCGTCCTGGCGCTCAGCGCCGCGAGCCTCAACGAGGTTCCAGACGTATTCGAAGACCTCTTTGAGGGCCGTCCAGGTGTCCTCCATGTCACCGACTACGCGGGGGTCTTCGAAGGCCGTCGTGCGGTTGGTCCAGTCGACGAGCTTGTCGGCATCCTCGCGCGGCGCCCCGAGCATGTCGCCGATGACCATCGCCGGCACGTAGACGCCGACATCTTGAACGAGGTCGATCTTGCCGTCGGGGTGGCGCTCCAGCGCGTTGTCATAGACGAGGTTGACGATCTCGCGAATTCGGTCGGCGTGATCGAGCGAGCGCTTTGGCGTGAAGGCCTTCTGCACCAGTGCCTTGAGGCGGTCGTGTCGCGGCGGATCTTGCGCGATCAGCATCATCCGCATGAAATAGAGCGGCTCATCTGGTGCGTCCTCAGGGATTTGGTCGTCCGGCAGGAACTGGTTGACGGCGAGGATGCCGCCAAGCTCAGAGGAGAACGTCTCGAAGTCGCGGCCGACCGAGGCGATCTCCTCAAAGCGGGTTACCGACCAAAAGCCTTCCTCATGGGCGAAGCCCTCGAGTGGGCTCCAGTGAACAGGCCGTTCGTTGCGTAGCCGCTCGAATACCTCGTGCGGGGGGCCGTCTTCCCAGAGCGAAAGGTCGCTGAGGTCGATCTGGTCGAGGTCGTTACCGGCGGTTGTCGTCATCTGGGATGGCTCCTGAGGGGATTTGACAGTGTGTCAAGTCATGACTTTAGCGGATCAACCGGCGAGCGTCTAGCGCTATCCGCGTATCGTACGTCTGGTGTTAGGCGTAGCGCTCGCAACTATTGCCCTTGCCGCTGGCGGTCACGCTGCGGCGGCCGAGCGACCGCCGATCGCTTGGGACGCAATCCCTTTCCCGGCGAAGCGCAAGCGCGAGATGACTTCATATTCGAAGCGCCACTACGGCTCCAGCCATTACGGCCTGCACAACCCTAAGGTGATCGTCGAGCACCTAACCGAGTCTTCTACCTATCGGCCAGTCTGGTCAATGTTTGCCCAAGATGTCGCAGATAGCGAGCTGCACGAGCTTCCCGGCGTTTGTTCGCACTTCGTGATCGATCAGAACGGCAAGATCCATCAGCTCGTGCCAATCAGCCTGATGTGTAGGCATACAGTCGGCCTCAATTGGACCTCGATCGGGATTGAGCACGTTGGTTTCAATCCTTCCGACGTGCTCGGCCGAGCAAAAGTGATGCGAGCCTCGCTGCGATTGACGAATTGGCTGCGCTGCCGCGAAGGTATCGAACTCAAGAACGTGATCGGCCACAACGAAAGTCTCAAATCTCCTTACCACCACGAGCGAGTTGCGCGGCTACGTGGCCAGACGCACGATGACTTCCCGACCAGTTCGATGCGGAAGTATCGCGCTGCTCTGCGCAAGCTGACGTGCTGAGCGGATCGCGCGTCAGCTTCCTCGGCCATTCGACCGTCCTCGTAGAGGACTCCGGCGTCCGCCTGCTCACCGATCCGATTCTGCACGACCGAGTCGGGCACCTGCGTCGGCATGGCGCAGCGGTTAACGAAGGGCTTTGGCAAGGGCTCGATGGCCTGCTCATCTCACACCTGCACCACGATCACTTTGACCGGCGCTCACTCGAGCTACTAGACCGGGGGACGAGGGTTGTAGTCCCGGCGGGCGGTGGCCAGCTACTACGCGACCTTGGGTTCAGTCTGATCGATGAGGTCGTTGCCGGTGACCGTGTTGACTTTGGTGAATTAAGCGTGCTCGCCGTCAAGGCTGAGCATCAGGGTGGGCGCGGCCCGCGCAGCGTGCATCATGCGCAGCCGGTCGGCTACGTGGTCGAAGGAGAACGGCGGATCTACTTCGCTGGCGACACCGACATCTTCCCGCAGATGGAAGAGATTGCGGCGCCGGCGCTCGACGTTGCGCTTCTTCCGGTTTGGGGGTGGGGGCCAACGCTAGGCCCGGGGCACCTCGACCCGCGATCAGCGGCCGACGCGCTCGTCTTGCTGAACCCGCGGATCGCAGTCCCAATCCACTGGGGAACGCTTTACCCGTTCGGCTTGCAGCGCTGGCGGCCACGGCCGCTGAGCGACCCGCCGCATCTTTTCGAGCGCTACGCCAGCGAGCTCCTGCCGCAGTGTGAGGTTCGGATCCTTGCACCGGGCGGCGCGACCGAGCTTTAGTTGGAGCGCTGCGACGGGCGCATCGCAGCTACGACCCAGGCCAGCATCACGGCCTGCAGCGGCAGCCGCGCCCAGAGCGCTGCTGGCGGAATGTTTGGGAAACGATCTGAATGCGTAGCCATCTCAACGTTGGCGGGAAAGACGCCGATTAGGGTCAGGATTCCCAGCACGCCGCCGGCGCGTCGCACGCGGCGATCGGGGCAGATCAAGGCCGCTCCAGCGACGACTTCGGTGACGCCGCTGACGAAGATCAGCTCGTCATGCGCTGGCAGCCAAGCCGGCATCATCGGCCGGTAGAAGCCTGGCCTCAAAAAGTGCATCACCCCGGCGTAAACCAAGGCCGGGCCGCAGAGGAATCGAATGAGTCGCATCGCGGAAGCTTAAGCGCCTTCTGCACGCGGCAGCGTGAAGGCTTCCTCACCGATCGCTACCACCGGCTGTTCGCTGCCATCGGCGCGCGCCGTGATCGACAACGGGTGGAGGCTGCTGTTGGTCTCGAAGACGGCCATCGCGATGTTGCGACCGCCGAGCGCGGCGGCGAGCGCGCTGACGCCATCGACGAGGTGTTCAAGTCCGCCGATCGTTCCAGCTATCTCGCCGCTCGCAGGATCAACTTCGAACGGCGGCAATGGCTTCAGTTCGGGTAGCTGCGGCGCCGACGGTTCTAGTTCGGCGTTGTGGTCGAGCAGTACGATGCGGTCGCCAAGGTTCACCTCGACCGCGGAGAAGCGTTCGCAGTCGACTGTTGCTGGTCCGATGCCTGGTTCGCGGTCGACCACGGCGACCGCACGGATCGCGTTGGAGTGGTGGAGGAATTCGCGCAGGGTGACTACGGCAAAGTCAAGCTCGCCTACCGTCTCGACCAGCGCGGGTGCTTCGATTTCGGCTTCTTCCATCGACTAGGAAGCTATCAGTGACGCTGCCGCGGGTCGGCCTGCGAAGCTGTAGCGGTGGGATTCACGCTGACAGGACCAAGCTTGATTTTGCGCCCTCCCGGCCCCGGTGACGCCGAGGCTCTCTTCGAGCTGGCTAGCAACCCAGAAGTGACGCGCTGGTTCTCGTGGGGGCCGTACACCGAGCTAGCCGAGCCAGAAGCGTACGTCGAGCTCTGTGCCCAGCAGCGCGAGCAAGGGACCCAGCTAGACATGATGATCGTCGACAAGCAACTTGGGCCCGCGGGAATAATTGGTCTAAGCGAATTCAGCTACCGCGACCGTCGCTGCATGGTCGGTACTTGGCTCGGCGCCGACTTCTGGGGCACACATGTCAACCGCGAGTCAAAGGCGCTGATCGCTCACCTCGGTTTCGAGCGGCTTGGGATGAACCGGATCGGCGCTTACTCAAACCCCGAGAATGAGCGATCGACCCGTGCGCTTGAAGCGGTTGGTTACGTGCAAGAAGGAGTCCTGCGCGACTGGCACCGCCACGATGGCAAGTATCTCGACGTCAACATCTTCGGGATGCTTCGTGGGGACTGGCTCGGTGGCGAGCAGGCGGCGGTTGAGGTGGCGATCGAAGGAGAGATACCGCCAGCCTTCCTCCGCTAAGGCTCACTCAGTCGCGGGCGCTCCAGCTAAAGCCACGCACGGCCAGGATTATGCAGGCGATCGTCCAGACGGCTACGACGGCGAGGTCGGATAAGTGGTCCGTTATCGGAGCGCCGGTCACTAGTGCAGCGCTTATCCCGTTGATCACGTGAACCAGCGGTAGCGCGTTAGCGATGTCGCGCAGGAAGGTTGGCACGTTGTCAACGTCAAAGAAGACGCCGGAGATGAAGATCATCGGTAAGAAGACGAGGTTGGTGTAGGCCGGTGCAGCCTCAAAGTTGGGAATCACGTGAGAGAAGGCGACACCCATCGAGGCAAAGCAGGCCACCCCAAGGACCGTGAAGATTGCCAGCTCGATCCAGTCTTTCGGCCAACCGAGCCCAAAGAAGAACTTGCCGGCAACGATGATGATCAGGATCTGAATGACCGCGTTGGTTGCGGCGCTGCCGATGATTCCTGAGAGATAGGAAGTGCCGGGTAGCGGCGTACCGCGGACTCGCTTCAGCACGCCTTGCTCGCGCAGGAAGGTCATCTGCGTTGCCAGCGCGTTGAAGGTTGTCGCCATCACGCTAAGCCCAGCTATGCCGGGCACGAGGACGTCGAGGCTCGACTGGTTGCCGCTGAAGACGGCGCCGAAGAGGAAGAGGAAGATCAGCGGCAGTACGAAGCTGAAGAAGGCGGCCGTTGGGTTACGCCAGAACATCTTGCGCTCGAGGCGGTACTGGCGCCAGGCGAGAGTCGTGTCGCTCATTGCAGCGCCTCGCTAACTTCGTCGGCTGTCAGCTCGAGGTAGACATCCTCGAGCGACGGGCGAATCACTGAGCAGTCGGCTAGCGATTCGCCGCGCGCGATCGCCTCGCTGGTCAAACGGTGAAGAAGCTCGGTTGGGTCGTCGACCTCCTCGCTGATCAGCGCGCCGGTTGCGTCACGCCAACTGACGCGGTAGCGAGCCGATGCTTCGCTCAGCGTGCTCGGCGGCCCTTCGGCGAGAATCCTGCCGTTCTTGATGATCGCAACGCGGTCGCAAAGTTCCTGCGCCTCTTCAAGGTAGTGCGTTGTCAGCAGGACGGTCTTGCCGAGGTCGCGCAGCCTTTTGATGGTTGCCCACGCGGCGCGGCGAGCCGCCGGGTCAAAACCGGTCGTCGGCTCGTCGAGGAAGATCAGATCTGGGTCACCGATCAGCGCAAGCGCTAAGTCAAGTCTGCGCTGCTGACCGCCGGAGAGCGTTCGCACCAGCGCCGTAGCCTGCACCGCGTCGTCGAGGCCGACGATTCCGAGCACCTCGTCAACGTCGCGCGGGTGGGGGTAGAGACCGGCCCAATGGGCGACGGCCTCACGGACTCGAACATGGCGATACATCCCTGAGCTCTGGAGGACGATGCCAACCCGTTCGCGTAGCTCCCGCGGCCGCTCGGCAGGGTTAAAACCGAGGACTGAGACGCTGCCGCTGCTGCTGATCCGGTATCCCTCAAGGATCTCAACGGTCGTCGTCTTGCCAGCGCCGTTGGGGCCAAGAAGGCCGAAAATCTCGCCTTCTGCGACCTCAAAGCTGACGCCACCAACGGCCTCATAGTCGTCGTAGGACTTGTGTAGATCGACGACTGTGATTGCTGTCTGCGCGCTGGACACCGCGCAATGATCGCAGGGCAATGCTGCAATTCGGTTATCGCGAGCGCAGAGTTGGGCGATTGGCGCGATACTGATGCCGATGGCTAAGGCACGACCAATCCCCGGCTTGACAGCGCAGATGCGTTATTCCGACGCTGCCGCAGCGACGATCGCCGTGCGGAGCGATGAGCTTTTTGAGCATGCCGCCGGTGTTCTCGACGTTACGCAGATCGAAGCGGTTCACGCGATGCGCGTCGCAACGCGGCGACTTCGCTCGGTACTTGAGTTCTATGAGCCTTGTCTCGACCGCGACCAATTGGCGCCGATCTTGGATCAGGTCTGCGACCTTGCGGACGCGCTTGGTCAGCGCCGCGACCCCGACGTTGAACTTGAGGCTCTGGCCGGTTTTGCGGCCGCTGCAAGCGAGATCGAGCGGCCAGGGATCGAGCGCTTCATCAACCGCACCAGCGAGCAGCAGCAGCAGGCCAACGCTGAGCTCTCTCTGATGATCGAGCGGATCGAGGCTGATGATCTGCGCGGCAAGCTCAGCGCGCTGATCGCACCGCCGGCGCCCGATCCCGTCGACGAGCCGACCGGAGTTACCCCAGAGGTGCCGGTCGACGCGGAGCAGCAACCGGCTAAGAGCGGCTGGCTGCGGAGGCGATGAGGCGATGAAAGCGCGCAAGGTTAAACATCTAGATCCAGAAGGCACTCTGGCCGACAACGCGCAGCGCTTAGTTGCCGTACGTATTGACGAGCTTTACGACTTTGTGCCGGCTGTTCTGAACCCGAAGCGGGTCAAGAAGCTGCACGAGATGCGGATTGCCGCAAAGCGGCTGCGCTACGTATTGGAAGTAACCTCCTCGGTCTGCTTTGGGCCATATGCACTGACGGCAACGAAGCGCGTACGCGAGCTGCAAGATCTGCTTGGCGAGATTCACGACTGCGACATTCAGCTCCCGCGCGTCCAGCAGATTCGCGCCGAGCTGAGCGAGGATGCCGTTGCCGAATTAAGCCAGCGCGCTGGCGGCGCAGCCGACCTTGATCCTGCTTTAGCTTCCGGCCTGTCTCACAGCGAAGACTGGGCTGGACTAGCGGCACTTGAGCATTACCTCGCAGTCCGTCGCGGGCTGCTTTACGAACGCTTTCTAACTGTCTGGCAGGACATTGAGCGTTCGGCGATGCGCGCCCGCCTAGACTACGCGATAGCTGAGCGACCTTCGCTGGCTGACAGCGACACAGAGATGAACCCAATTATCTAATGAGTGACACTGAAACTGGAACCGACCCACTAGAAAGTCACGCGCTCGGCCTCGAGGCTCCGTTCGATGCGCGCCCCACGCCTGAAGATCCATTCCCAGCGCCGCGCGAATCACTAGACCTCGCAGATTCGGCCGTAGCGCTTAACCGCGAGCTCTCATGGGTCGATTTCAACGACCGCGTGCTGCAGCTCTCGGAGCGCGCCGACCAGCCGCTCCTTGAGCGCGTTAAGTTTTCAGCGATCTACTCGTCAAACCTCGACGAGTTCTTCATGATCCGTGTAGCCGGTCTACTCGACCAAGTTGACGCCGGCGTTGACCGCGAGCGCGGTGGCTTCTCGCCGTCGCAGACGATCGACCAGCTCCACCTGCGCGTACTTCCGCAGGTTGAGCGCCAGGCCCATTTGGTAACCGATGTGCTGCTTCCAGAGCTCGCCCAGCAGGGGATTGAGGTAGTCAGTCTCAGCTCGATTTCGAAAGAGGAACGCGCCGAATTGGCAGAGCGATTCAAGCGTCAAGTCTTGCCTGTACTTACGCCGCTTGCAGTGGGTCTTGGGCGCCCGTTCCCGTACATCTCGAACCTTTCGCTCAGCCTCGCTGTTCTGGTGCGTGACCCGCAGACCGACCAGACGATCTTCGCCCGCGTCAAGGTGCCGAAGGGGTTGATTCCGCGCTTCTTCCCGGTCAGCGAAGATGAGACCCGTTTCGTCCTCATAGAGGAGCTGATTGCAGCAAACCTTCAAGGGCTTTTCCCGGTGATGGAAGTGATCGACCACGGCTGCTTCCGCGTCACGCGTGACGCCGACTTCGACATCTCTGACGAAGCTGACGACCTACTCAAAGCGATCGAAGCCGAACTGCGCCAACGACCCTTTGGTGAAGTTGTGCGGCTCGAAATCGAAGCGGGAATGAGTCAGGCAATCCGCGAGCAGCTGGTCGAAGCGTTGAGCGTTGAGGAGCGTCAGATCTATCCAGTTCCCGGGCTGCTCGACATGACCGACCTTTGGCAACTAGTCAAACTCCCCGGCCACTCCGAGCTGCGTGATGCCCCGGCATCGCCACTGACCCAGCCGAGGCTGGCCGAAGCTGAAGCCGAGGAACGTTCGATCTTCTCGGTTATTCGCGAGGGTGATGTGCTCGTGCACCATCCGTACGAATCGTTCGCGACCTCAGTCGAGCGCTTTGTGCAAGAGGCCGTAGAGGACCCCGACGTTCTCGCGATCAAACAGACCGTCTACCGCACCTCAGATGATTCGCCGCTCGTCCCGTCGCTGATTCGCGCGACCGAAAAGGGCAAGCAGGCCGTATGTCTCGTGGAGCTGAAGGCACGCTTCGATGAGCGAGCCAACATTTCCTGGGCGCGCAAGCTTGAGCGAGCTGGCGTGCACGTCGTATACGGCATGCCGGGAATCAAGATCCACGCTAAGTGTGTGCTCGTTGTACGGCGTGAAGGTGACGGCGTGCGCCGCTACGTCCACGTCGGTACCGGTAACTACCACCCAACTACAGCGCGCCTTTACACCGACTTTGGCCTCTTCACCTGTGACGACAAGATCGGCGCCGACGTCGCTGAAATGTTCAACTTCCTGACCGGCTACGGACGCCCCGCGAACTACCGCGAGGTCCTCGCTGCGCCGCACTTCATGCTCGAGGGGATCCTTGAGCGGATCGAGCGAGTGATCACTGCCAAGGCCGAAGGTCAGCACGCCCGGATCCGTATGAAAATGAACGCCCTGGTCCACCCAGAGGTGATTGAAGCTCTCTACCGGGCCTCACAGGCCGGAGTGCCAATCGAACTAAACGTGCGCGGCATCTGCTGCCTGATTCCAGGCGTCCCCGGCATGTCGGAGAACATCTCAGTTGTCTCAGTCGTCGGTCGCTTCCTTGAACATTCAAGGATCTACACCTTCGAGCACGGTGACGAGGTTGAGGTTTACATCGGCTCGGCCGACCTGATGCCGCGCAACCTCGACAACCGCGTCGAGCTGCTCACGCCGGTCAAAGATCCGATCTGCCGCGCAGAGGTACTCGACACGCTCGAGCGATGCCTGATTGACAACGTCAACGCTTGGAAGCTGCAAAGCGACGGGGCTTGGACCCCGGTTCTCGCTGGGCCAGCCGACGAGCCGCGCAGCGTGCAGCGTGAGCTGCTTGCTCTTACCGCTTCTAGGGCCGCCGAAGCATCGATCCAGGCACCGTGAGCGAATCCGAACAGTCTCTGCGCGAGCGAGTTCTCGAAGCAGAGGTAGCTGTTCCAACGCGAGGGAACCGCAAGCTCGGACAGCTGATCGAGGCTGTCAACGCCAGCGAGCGGATCAAGTCAACCTGGTACATGGCCGGGCTGAACGCCAACCGGCTCGGAATGTCCGATCACTCCTGGGTCCACATCCAGATCGTCACGAATATCGCCCTGCGCTTAACGCGGCTGCTGGCGAAGCGCGGCGTTGAGGGCGGAATCGTCACCGAGCACGGTATGACCGAGCGCGATGCTGAAGTTGCTATCGCGGCTGGGGCAATGCTCCACGACCTCGGCCTGTCAATCAACCGCAAAGACCATGAGACTTACTCGCTCTTCCTTGCCGCCGACCTTCTGCCGCAGCTACTTGAGGGCATCTACGAAGAGCCGGAGCGCACCGTGATTGCCAGCGAAGCGATGCACGCGATCATCTCGCACCGCTCGAAGGGCGATCCATTGACAATTGAAGCAGCGATCGTTCGCGTCGCCGATGCACTGGACATGGCAAAGGGCCGCGCCCGACTGCCGTTCGAGGCGGGGGAGACGAACATCCACTCACTCTCGGCCTACGCGATCGAGGATGTCAAGATCAGCCCCGGCCGTGAGACCGCCGTCCGCGTTGAGATTGAGATGAGCAACAGCGCAGGAATCTTCCAAGTCGATGAGGGGCTCGGCACGAAGCTTCGCGGCACGCCACTGGAATCACATATCGAAGTCGTTGCGCGGATCGAGGGCGAGCACGAGAAGCGCCTCGTGCCCGTATTTCGCCTGTGAGCGAAGAGCGGGCAGCCGTCCGTCAGCGTCGCCTGAGCTTCCTTGTCGGAGGGCTCGTGATCGTTGCAGCGGCGCTAGTGCTGATCACGGGGCCGCTGAAGTCGGAGCCGCAGAGCCTGGCAACGAACGGGAATGCAGCAGAGGGCAACACGCAAAGCGCCGACGCCAAACCCGCCGACTCGGCCGCCGCGCCACCGCTGGCGACCGGCAGCTACCGCGGGCAGGTGCCAATCCTGATGTACCACGTGATCAAGGCGCCGGTCGCCAGCACGCCGATGGCCGAGCTTTGGACCCCGGCCGAGACCTTTCAGGAAACGGTTCAACTACTGAAGAAGGATGGCTATAACGGTGTGACGCTCGATCAGGTTTGGCAGGCTTGGCACGGCGGCGCTGGTCTACCGAAGAAGCCGCTCGTTTTCAGCTTCGACGATGGCTACCTGAGCCACGCTGTGACAGCCAAGCCGATCCTTGAAGCCGCCGGGTGGCCTGGCGTGCTCAACCTCGAAGGCAAGAACATCGGCAAGGGAGGGCTGACGACGAACCAAGTTGAGGGCCTAATTGCCGCCGGCTGGGAGATCGATTCGCACACCCTGACGCACCCTGATCTGACGACGCTCGATGACGCTTCGATGCGCACTGAACTGGTCGACTCACGCAAGCTCCTGCAGGAGAAATTCAAGGTGCCAGTCAACTTCTTCTGTTACCCAGCCGGTGCCAACGATGCCCGCGTGCGCGCCGCTGTCGCCGCAGCGGGGTACAAGGGCGCGACGACCGTCGAGCCCGGGATCGCTTCCAAGAGCGACGACCCGTACCTGCTTCCTCGGATCCGCGTAAACGGCACCGACTCGGCTGCGACCGTCGCCGCGCGCGTCCGTAGCGGCCAGGGCGTCAGCGGCGGTTACTGATCCGCGCGGCGGGCGATTAGTGCGTCGGCAGCGACTGCGCCGTGTTCGCTGACGATGACAGGATTGCATTCGATCAGCTCTAGCCCTCGTTCAAGCAGTAGTTCACCGACTCCGGCGGCGAACTCGGCAAGTGCACCGACTGCGAGCTTCACGCTGCC
>CAMDLG010000006.1 GCA_945901565.1 Bifidobacterium breve
CAGCGGGTTGCTCTCGTCATCGGCTGAGAACTGTTTTGCGAGCGCTTCCTTGTGACTACGCATCATCTCTTCGACGATCTCCTTGACGCGGTTCTGCACAGCGCTGTTTGAGTTCTCGCCGAAGTGTTGATCAAGCAACTTCGGTAGTAGGCCAGCGTCGGCATCGAAGGTTTCGTCGATCCGTTCCTTGAAGCTCTCTGTGACCTTCAGGGCGTTTTCGGTGAATTCGGCCTGCAGCTCGCGCGACTGCTTCTCAAACTCGGCTTTGACGAACTCGGTGTCGGCGGCGGTCTGTTCTCGTTCGAGGATCCGCGCTCCGATCTCAATCGTTTGGCGGACTAGGTCGTCGAGGTTTGCGCCAGCCGCCGCCCGCGCCAAAGCCAGGCTTGCGGGATCGGTGATCGTGAGCCCCTCGATTAGCAGCTCATCATCGAGCAGGGTTACGTGTTCAGCAGTGATCTGGGGGATTGGTTCCACGGACATCTAGTCGCACCGTACGCTGCTCTTCTGACAGACCGGCGCAGCGCTAGCGGTGCAGCTCTCTAGTTATGCTTGCTCTGATGATCGAGCGCCTCAGCGAAACGGGATTTGTTGTCCGGACATTCGCGAGAGCGGGCCTCATTAAACCGGTCAGTCCAGTACGCCTTGTGAAGACGGCCTCGATTCTCCGCCGCTGGGGAACATCGATCGCTGGCGGCTACGCCACCGCTGCAGCTCGACAGCCAGATGGGATCGCGCTGATCGATGAAGCAGGTTCGATGACTTACGCCGAGCTAGACCGACGGGCCAATGCTTTAGCGAGGGGGCTGCGTGACGCAGGTATCCGACATGGCGATGGGATTGCTGTGCTAGCCCGCAACCACAGGTATTTCGTTGAGATCACAATTGCCGCAGACCGTATCGGCGCCGACCTTATTTTCTTAAACACGATGTTTGCCTCGCCTCAGGTCAATGATGTCTGCGAGCGCGAGGAGCCGATCGCAGTCGTCTACGACAGTGAGTTCAGCGAGGTCGTCCGGGCCGCGAGCAAGGGACGCCAAGCGTTCGTCGCATGGCCAGGGGAGGGTGACTGCGACGGCGTTCCCACTCTCGACCAGCTCCGCTCTGGCAAGTCAACGGAGCCGCTAGAGCCGCCCCCGTCGCCAGGTCGGATCATCATCCTCACGAGCGGAACGACGGGGACTCCAAAAGGGGCACAGAGAGAACAGCCGAGCTCACTGGTGCCAGCCGCTTCACTGCTTGATTCGATCCCCCTCAAGGCCGGCGAGATAACACAGATCGCGCCGCCTCTATTCCATTCTTGGGGGATGGCGCATTTTTCGATCGCTCTGATGCTCGGCTCGACGATCGTCTTGCAGCGGGGGTTTGACCCGCTCAGCTCGCTCAAGACTGCAGCCCGCCACGGCGCCACCGCGCTGGTCGTCGTACCGGTGATGTTGCAGCGAATGGCCGACCTTCCGGCCGATGCATTGGCTGGGGTCGACCTTTCCAGGCTGCAAATCATTGCGGCTAGCGGAAGCGCGCTGCCCGGGGAGCTCGCAGTCCGTGCAATGGATCGCTTTGGCGATTCGCTCTACAACCTCTACGGGTCAACCGAGGTAGCGTGGGCGACGGTTGCTGGACCGGTGCATCTGCGAGCGGCGCCGGGCACCGCTGGAGTGCCACTCCACGGCACGACGGTGAAGCTTTTCGACGATCAAGATCGCCCCGTTGTCGCGCAAGGCGAGCACGGCCGGATCTTCGTTGGCAATGGTCTCGAATTCGACGGATACACCGGCGGTGAGACAAAAGAGCAGATCACCGGGCTGATGGCGACCGGTGATGTCGGTCACTTCGACGCATCGGGGAGACTCTTCATCGATGGCCGCGATGACGAGATGATCGTTTCGGGCGGCGAGAATGTATTCCCGCGTGAAGTCGAAGACCTGATCGCCGACCACCCAGGCGTGACCGAGGCGGCGGTGATCGGGGTTTCCGACCAGGAGTGGGGCCAGCGGCTGCGAGCGTTCGTTGTCTGTGGGCCCGTCGGCGGACCTGATGAAGGCGAGCTCCAGGAGCTAGTACGGGATCAGCTCGCGCGATACAAGGTGCCGCGTGAAGTTCTGTTCATCGATGAACTCCCGCGAAACGCGACCGGCAAGGTAGTTCGCCGAGAACTTTCCACGGACTAAAAAAATGGCTAGCGACTCCGACAGTTTCGACCTGTCGATCCTCGGGCTCAGCCCGGTCGAAGGGACGCGACTCAACTTAGAGGCTGAGTTGGGTGAGTTCGAGTTCGCCGGCGAGCCCTACCGCCCCGAGCCGCAACCTTGTCCCGTCGTGATCGACGTAACGAGGATGCATGGCGGTGGTTGGTCGCTAAGAATGCAGTTCGAAACGACGATGCGGGGGACCTGCATGCGTTGCCTAGGGCCGGCCGAGAGGAAGATCACGGTCGAAGTGCGAGAGGTTGACCAGGTCGACGGCGGCGAGGAGCTAGACAGTCCATACCTGAACGGGACGATTGTGTCGCTCAACGATTGGGCGCACGATTCGCTAGCGCTGGCGCTCCCGTCTCAGGTGATCTGCCGCCCGACCTGCCTCGGTCTCTGTCCTCGCTGCGGCATCGATTTAAACGCCGATCCTGGCCACCAGCACGAAGCCGATAAGGACCCGCGCTGGTCGAAGTTGGACGACCTCAAGTTCGACTGAAGACGGCGATCCTTCGCGGTTCGCTATCTTTGATCATCGAATGGCCGTTCCAAAGCAACGACAGTCACACAGCCGCACCGCAAAGCGCCGTGCCCAGCACGCGATCGCCGCTCCTACCGGCGGCGGCTGTCCAGAGTGCGGTGCGCCGCGCCTGGCACACCGCGTCTGCGCTAACTGCGGCACCTACGGCGGCCGTTCAATCGTCGCCCCGGCCAACGCCGACCAGTAACCCCGATGAGCGTCACCGTCGCGCTTGACGCGAACGGCGCCGACTTAGGACCAGCTGAAGTAGCCGCTGGCGCAGTGATCGCTGCGGAGCTTGGCGTCAAAGTAAGGATCTTTGGGCCAGCCGATCAGATCGGCGATCTTCCAGATGGAATCGAAATTGTCGATGCGCCGGTCTCAATCGCAAAAGACCCCGACCCAGCTCGCGCCGCGCGTTCGACACCGGAAGCTTCGATCGTTCAAGCCGCTCGAGCTGTTGCCGAAGGCCAGGCAGACGCGCTCGTCAGCGCCGGTGCGACCGGTGCGACGCTGGCGGCAGGACTGTTCGAGATCAAGCGTGCGCGGGGTATCTACCGGCCCGCATTAGCTACGCCGGTCCCGATCCCCGGCAGCCCAGTCACATTGCTCGACGTAGGCGCCAACGTCGAAGTGCGCAGCGAGCACCTCGTCCAGTTCGCCTTCATGGGCGCCGCGCTTGCAACAACCGTGCTCGGTCAGCAGCTCCCACGCGTGGCGCTGCTCTCGAACGGCAGCGAGGCCAGTCGCGGGACGACGGTCGTAGTCGACGCCGGTGAACAGCTTGCTGCTGGAAGCCATTCAAGCTTCGAGTTCGTCGGCAATATCGAAGGGAACGACCTCGCAGCCGACGTCGCCGACGTGATCGTCACTGATGGATTCACCGGGAATATCGCGTTGAAGGTGATGGAGGGGATCTCGCAAGCGGTCGTCGGCGGCGTGCGCGACGCCGCGACTAGTTCAGCCCGCGCAAAGCTAGGCGGTGCGTTGCTTCGTCCTGCGCTTAGGGGCTTCCGCGACGAGATCGATCCGGAAGGCCCCGGCGGCGCGTACATGCTCGGGCTGCGGCAACTCGCGGTCGTCTCGCACGGCAGGTTTACGCGCTACGGCTTCTCGCAGGCGATTCTGCTCGCTGCCCGCGCCGTGAACGGCGATTTGGTCGGGCGCACGGAAGCAATGTTGGAAGCTGGCGGTGCACTACGCAGGGCGGGGGGCGCTGAGGCCGACAGCCCGTCCGGTGGCGTGGCTAGTTTTTCGCCTGATGACTCGTGACGACGTCCTTGAATTAATCCGCAGGCACCTCGCCGACGAGCTCGACGTCGACCCCGCAACAATCAGCGACGACACGCGATTCAAGGAAGATCTCGAAGCCGACTCACTCGACCTCTACACGCTAGTTCAAGAGTTCGAAGACACCTACGGCACAAAGATGTCGGATGAAGAAGCAGCTGAGATTCTCACGGTCGGTCAAGCAATCGACTTTGTCCTCGCCCAAACCAGCGCCAGCTCCTGAGCCCTGCAAGCCCTCACTTCACTCCTCGACGATCTGCCAGCCGACCTATACCGGCAGGTCTTTACGCACGCATCGTGGGGCGAACGCAGCTCCGATTCGTACGAGAGGCTGGCGTTCCTCGGCGACAGCGTGCTCGGGCTAGCGATCACGGCGCACCTCTATCCGCTACTGGAAGCCGACCGCTTCGGGGCTGGACGGCTAACGAAGATCAGAGCGCAGACCGTTTCCGGTGCGGCTTGCCGCGAGGTTGCCGTCCGCTTGCAGGTGCCGGAGCGCTTGGCAGGGGCAGCGCCGGAGGGGACTCCGCTCGCCGACACGCTGGTCAGCGAACGCGTCCTCTCATCGATAGTCGAGGCGATCATTGGCGCCTGCTATCTGAATCAGGGGTACGAGGCGACGGCCGCCGCAGTGGTCGAGTGCTTTGCGCCGGAGTTGGCCCTGGCAATCGATCATCCAATCGACTTCAAGTCAGCATTGCAGGAGAAGCTCGCGGCTCGCGGCAAGACGGTCGACTACACAATCTCAAGCGAGGATGGGCCGCCTCACGAGCGCACCTTCTCGGTCGCTGCGAGCGTCGACGGGGAGATCATCGGCGAGGGGACGGGGCGAACCAAGAAGGCCGCCGAGCAGGAAGCCGCACGTGTTGCCCTAGCGCCGTTAGAGGGGGGCGAGTGACGTGCATCTGAAGTCGATCAGCCTGAAAGGCTTCAAGTCCTTCCCAGAACGGACCGTGCTCGAGTTTGCGCCCGGCGTGTCTGTAGTCGTTGGGCCGAATGGTTCCGGCAAGTCGAACATCACCGATGCCGTCCTCTGGGCGATGGGCGAGCAGTCGCCGCTCGCGGTCCGTGGGCAGAAGATGCAGGATGTGATCTTCGGAGGTGGCCACGGCGTCAAAGCGCGCTCCTCGGCGGAAGTTGAGCTGATCATCGATAACTCGGACGGAGCAATTGAGATGCCGCTCGGCGAAATCTCGATCTTGCGACGGCTTGACCGAAATGGCGAAGGCGAATATCGCCTGAACGGTGCGCGCTGCCGGCTCGTCGATGTTCTCGAGGTGCTCTCCGACACCGGTCTTGGCAAGGAGATGCACTCGGTCGTCTCGCAGGGTCGCGTCGAATCAATCGTCACGTCAAAGCCGCGCGACCGCCGTCTACTGATTGAGGAAGCAGCCGGGCTTGGCAAGCACCGCAAACGCCGTCGTCGCGCTCAGATCAAGCTCGATCGCGCGCAGGAGAATCTCGACCGTTGCCTCGACATCGAACGTGAGGCACGATCCCAGCTGAAGCCACTGAAGCGCCAAGCTGAGGCGGCCGAGTTGCTGGCTCGCGTCGAGCGGCAGACAACGGAGGCTTCATGGGAATTGGTCCGTGATCGTTCTCGCCGCAGTCGGGCTGCACTTGAGGCCGCCGAAAAAGCCGCTACGGCCGCCCGTGCAACGCGCGACGAGCTGCAGTCCAAGCTAGGGCAGGTTGATCTGCGCCGCGAGGAGGCCGAGAAGCAACTGGCGGAGCGGAGCGAGCGGCGTGAAGCGATCGCCCACCGCGGCGAACTTGCACGCAGCGCGGCCGGCAAGCTTGAGATGAGGAGCGAGCGAACGCGAGAGAACGCTCTGGCTCTCGCCGATCGACTGGAGCAGCGTGAAGCCCAGCTCGAGCGGCTGCGCCCCCAAGTAGCTGCAGACTCTCCGGATCAGAGTGGTGACCAGCGGATCGCTGCACTGGAGGCCGAGCTGGCACGGCTCGACCGCGAGCGAGACGCCGACCTCGACGCCGAGCTTGCATCACTGACGACGGCAAGTAGTGAAGCACTCGCTGCGAGTGCTGCGGCCGTCGCAACGGTCGCTGAGCTAAGCGACCAGCGCAAGCTTGCCGAGCAATCTGCTGAGGGGCTCCGCGCTGAACTGCGTAGCAGCGAACAAGCTGCCGAGCAGGCAGCCCGTGAAGTCGCCGGCATTAGCGCCGAACTGGCTCGCCTCGATGATTTCTTGCGTGAACATGTCGAGGCACCCGAGGGGCACGCTTCGCTGGCAGGCAGCCTCGAATTGGAGGACGGCTGTGAAGTCGCCGTTGCTGCAGTGCTTGGCTCGCGTCTGCGCTCCGCAATCGTCGCCGACCTCCCTAGTGGACAGCAGCTGCTGGGGCGCTTTGGAGAAGAAGGCGGCTCGGCTTTGGTGACTGCGAGCGGTGACACTTCACGCGCTGCTGGCGCGCCGCCGGCCGGGGCCCGCGCACTCGCGGATTCGGTGATCGGTGGAATCAACGCCGAGCTTGGGCGGCGACTACTCGCAAACGTTTGGCTCGTCGACTCGCTGGAGTCGCTGACGACAGGTTTTTCCGGAGTCGCCGTCACTGCGCAAGGGCGGGTTTGGGACGCAGCCACCGGCGAGCTTCGCCAGAGCGCTAAGGGGAGCGGCGAGGATCTGCTCGCGGCTCGGCAGCGGCGCCAGACGCTGGCGGCTGAACATCAGCAGGCTTCGCAGATTGCCGCTGACGTCACGAGCTCACTGGCATCCCTTGCTCAGAGCTGCGCTGATGCGCAGCAACTGCTCGCAGCAGCCGATGAGAGTTGCCGCACAGCAGAGCGCGCCGCCGCAGAGGCCAGCGAATCAGCACGCCGAGCCGAGTGGATCATCGAGCAGCGCCGGCAGGCTCCGGAGCAGGGCCCCGGAGCTGTGGCACGTGCGCAGATGGAGGGTGAGCTCGCTGCCGAGCGACGCGTCGCGGAGCAGGCAGCTACTGAGCGAAAGCAGCGGAAGCAAACCGTCGCCACGCTGGAGCAGGCAATCGCCTACGAGGTAGGTCTTGTGCCACTGTACAACGCCTTTGAGCAGGCTCTCGCTAGCGCTCAGGAGGCGGTTACTGCGAGGGTTAAGCTCTTCGAAACCGAGCTTGAGGCTGATCGTGTTGACAACGCCGGTGTGACCGATGACCTACGCGCCTTCGCCCAATCTGGCGCCGAGCTTCAAGGGTCACTGCGCGAAGCCGGTGAGGAAGTGACCGGAGCTGAGGTAAGCGCTCAGCAGGAGCGCGACCAGCACGCTGAGACCGAAGCCGAGCTGGTCCGCTTGGCAGCTCTCCTTGGCCTCGAGGCCGAGCCTTCAGAGGAACTGATTGATGATGAGACGATCGCAGCACTCGAACAGCGGATCATCCGACTGGAACGGCGCCGCGAGCAGATCGGGCCGGTTAACCCGCTCGCCAAGGCTCAGTATGAAGAGGCTCTTGAACACGTCGAAACGCTCGAACAGCAGCGCACCGATCTCGAATCAGCAATGCGCGAGCTACGAACGCTGATCCGCGATACCGACCGTCAGATCCGCGAGGCCTTCGAAGAGACATTCGAGGCTGCGGCGAAGAACTTTGAGGAGCTCGCGGCACACTGCTTCCCAGGTGGGCGCGGCCGCCTGAGGTTGGTGCGCGAAGAACACACGCCGAAGTCAGTGCTCGGCGGCGGCGATGACCAAGTCGCGGCGCTCGAGGCGGCCGAGGATCAAGCCAACGCTGAAGCTGAACGCGAAACAGGAGAGCCGGAAGACGACCTCGGCGTTGAGATTGAGATCACACCGGCCGGTAAGTCAATGAAGCGCTTGACGCTGCTCTCAGGCGGCGAAAAGTCGATGACCGCGATCGCCTTCCTCTTCTCGGTGTTTCTCGCTAAGCCCTGCCCGTTCTACATCCTCGACGAGGTCGAAGCGGCCTTGGACGACCTCAACATCAGCCGCTTCCTTGAGCTTCTGCGCCTCTACAGAGACCGTGCCCAGTTCATCGTTGTCACCCATCAGCAACGGACGATGGAGGCAGCCGATGCGCTCTACGGGGTATCGATGGGCGGGGATGGCGTCTCGAAGGTGATCAGTCGCCAGTTGCCCGCTGAGGTCGTTGAGGCAGCCTGACCAGTAAGCTATAAGCGATGTCAATTCCGGTTATTTGGCTACTCATTGCGGCCGCCTTGGCAGTCGCCGAGATCGTCACAGAAAGCTTCTTCTTGGCGCCGCTTGTGGCGGCCTCGGTCGTGATCGCGTTCGGCAACCTGGTCGGTCTTGACACCGTTCTAATCGGCGCACTGGCTTTCTCTGTCGCCGTGATGACGCTGCTCGTGCTGCGCCCACTGATACGCCGAGGACGAATGGACTTTGCCGTAGGGGGCGCCGAACACGACTTTGTCGTCGGCCAGATAGGCGTAGTTGAGGAGCGCGTCGTCAACCAGGAATCGACGGGCGTCATTCAGATTAAAGGCGAGATTTGGACCGCCCGCGCTCAGGATGACTCCCAGACTTTCGCACCCGGAGCAGAGGTCGAGGTGGTCGGTGTCCGCGGCGCCGTAGCGCTCGTTGAAGAGCGCCGCAATCGATCTCGCCATAGCGTCCCCGCCTAATGGGCGGCCGCAGCGCTACCCTCTGACGCTGACGTTCTGTGCAATTTGAGAGGAACCTGTGGCCGTACGACTTAGGCTCACGCGAGTGGGCGGCAAGAAAAATCCGATCTGGCGAGTAGTTGTCGCCGACCAACGTTCACCGCGCGACGGTCGCTTCATCGAAGTCGTGGGTCAGTACAACGCCCAGACAAACCCTTCGACGATCACGCTCGATGAGGATCGGATCAAGGGCTGGCTCGACAAGGGCGCTCTGCCAACTCCGCAGGTCCGCAAGCTTCTGCACACCCAAGGCATCGCCGTCTAGGTCGATTCAGTGCGTGATCTGCTCGAGTACTTGGCACGCGCGTTAGTTGACGATCCTTCGGCCGTCGCGGTCGAGCAGTTTGATGACGACGATGGAACGCTAGTCCTTGAGCTAACTGTCGGTGAGGATGATTACGGCAAAGTGATCGGTCGAGGTGGGCGCACGGCTAACGCACTGCGCACCGTGCTGAAGGCCGCAGCGGTGCGCGAAGAACGCCGTGTGCTTGTCGACATCGTCGACTGACGTGGCTGAGTCGCAGGAGCAGTCGCAGGAGCGGTGGCTGCAAGCTGGCCGGATCGGTCGGCCGCACGGCCTCGATGGGAGCTTCTACGTCACCCGACCACGGTCAGTGCTGCTCGAGGTCGGCGCAGCGATGCGGGTAGAGCAACAGGACCTGATCATTGAACGGCGCGCCGGCACCGATGTAAAGCCGATTATTCGCTTCGCGTCTGTCTCAACCCCTGAAGCCGTCGAGGCGATTCGCGGTCAAGCGCTGTTCTGCGAATTGGCGCAGGCTCCTTCGCTAGGAGACGACGAGTGGTGGTCAGAAGAACTTGAAGGCTGCTCCGTCGTCGACGGCGACACGGCTATCGGCGCGGTATCGAGGTTGCTTGTTTTGCCCTCATGCGAAGTCCTCGAGGTGACCCGCAGTGACGGCAGTGAGCTGCTGATCCCGATGGTCCGTGACGCGATCCGCTCTGTTGACGTCGGCGACCGCAAGATCGACGTTAATTTGGCCTTTGTAGGAGCGAGCTGACGCAATGCAACTAGACGTCGTCACGTTGTTCCCGCAGTGGTTCGAGTGGTTCGCAGAGCAGCGCCACATCTCTAACGCGGTTGCGCAGGGAAATCAGCTGCGCGCGCTGGACCTGCGCGAGCACACGCCGCTCAGCGGTGGGCAGGTTGACGACACGCCATTTGGCGGGGGAAGCGGGATGGTGCTCCGCGTCGATGTGATGGATGCTGCGCTGCGCGCGTTCTACGGCGTCGACCCGGTCGAACTGCCTCGCAAGCGCCGCGTCATAGCGTTGACCCCGGGCGGACGCGTCCTCGATGAGGCGCTCGTCAACGAGCTTGCCGCGGAACCTGAGGTGACTTTGATCTGCGGTCGCTACGAAGGCTTTGATGAACGCATCGTCCAGCACTTCTGCAGCGATGCCGTCTCAATTGGGCGCTACGTGATCGCTGGCGGAGAATTGGCCGCGATGGTTGTCTGTGACGCAATTATGCGCAAGCTGCCGGGCGCACTCGGCGACGCTGAGTCCGCCGTCGAAGAGTCATTCAGCGAGGCGCTCGAGGGCGACCCCGAATACCCGCACTACACGAGGCCCGCTCAGTACCGTGACTGGGGGGTGCCGGAAGTCCTTCTTTCGGGTCATCACGAGGAGATACGGCAGTGGCGCAGGGCCCGCAGCCGCGAGCGCGGAGCGGCTTCCGGCGACGCTTCGCTATCCTGAGCTAACTCGCTAGGCCGCTGCACTCCAGTGCCGCTTGAAGTTAGGCCCCAAAGATGCGAGTCCCCTTCGCTATGAGCACAGTCATCGACAATCTTGAACGCGCACAATTGCGCCGCGTACCAAATTTTGATCCGGGCGACCGAGTCAAAGTCCACTTTCAGGTGGTTGAAGGTGGCCGTCGTCGTACCCAGGTCTTCGAGGGCGTTGTAATCGGCCGCCAGGGCAATGGCGCCCGTGAGACATTCATTGTCCGCAAGCAGTCGTTTGGTGTTGGTGTCGAGCGAACCTTTCCGCTCCACTCGCCAAAGATTGAAAAGATTGAGGTCACGTCGAGGGGCGATGTGCGCCGCGCCAAGCTTTATTACCTGCGCGACAGGGTCGGCAAGGGTGCGAGGGTTCGCGAGCGTGATTACTTTGGCCCTGAGGAAGAGGTTGCGTCAGGGCTCGTGCATGAGCCGGCGGTGGCCGCTGAGCAGCCAGATGCCGAGGACGCCGCGCCCGAGGCCGTTGACGAAGTAGCTGGCGAGGACGCTCCGATTGCAGATCAGCCAGACGCTGAGGCCGCCGAGGAGCAGCCAGAGGCTGAGGCCGCCGAGGAGCAGCCAGAGGCAGCGGAAGATGTGGCGCCAGTAGCCGAGGGGGATTCTGAGCAGCCGTCCGACGGCAGCGACGAGCCCTCTGGCGACGCGGCGTGAGCGCCGGCACGGAGAAAACGTCGAAATCGACCGGCAGTTCAGTCCTTGAGCTGATAGTGATTGTTGCTGTGGCGCTCGGCTTAGCGCTGCTGATTCAAGCGCTGCTCGTCAAGCCGTACCGCATCCCTAGCGAGTCGATGGTGCCGACGCTGCAGGTCGGACAACGCGTTCTTGTGAACCGACTCTCACCACGCTTCGGGGACCCCACTGTTGGTGACATCACCGTCTTCCATCCGCCGGTCGGCTCCGAGGAGATGCCGCTCAATCAGTGCGGCGAGCGTCCCGCGCCACGAGCTGCCTGTGACAAACCAACGCCGCAAGCCTCCGACGTCAACTTCATTAAGCGGATAGTCGCCGGCCCGGGCGACACGATTTCGATTCGCGACGGGCGCGTCATCCGCAACGGTAAACCGACCAGCGAGCCGTTCATCAGCGATACCTGCGCCGATAACCTCGGAGCGCAGTGCACGCTGCCTCGGCCGATCACGATTCCGCCCGATCACTGGTTCATGATGGGCGACAACCGTGGAGAGTCCGACGACAGCAGGTTCTGGGGACCCGTCCCAACCGCTTGGATCATCGGACCGGCCTTCGCAACCTACTGGCCCCCGAACCGGATCAACCTCTTCTAAGAAGTCAGGCCCAAAGCGAGCTAAGCGAAAGAGTCCGGGTCGCGGCTCAAGCGGTGCGAGGCTAATCGCCCACGACCGCTCCGTCGGCGGGCGCTGGGTGGCAGGGGCCGACGAGGCTGGTCGAGGCTGTCTCGCAGGACCGCTAGTCGCGGCCGCCGTGTTGCTCGACCTCGGTTCGATCGGCGTTGCTGAGGTTCGCGCGCTCGGTGCGTTGAATGATTCAAAGCAGCACGATCACGCAGCTCGCGAAGCGCTGCTGCCGATCGTGATGCAGACTGCCCAGCGCGTCGTCGTTGTCTCGCGCAGCGCGCGCGGTATCGACGAGCGTGGACTGCACAAGACAAACCTCGCCGCGCTGCGAGAGTCGCTGATACGCGTCGCCCGTCCGGGCTGCATCTGCCTTATCGACGGTTTCGAAGTGCCTGCGTTCGAATATGAACAGCGAGCCGTAGTTGGCGGTGACGGACTGAGCGCAGCGATTGCGGCGGCTTCGATCGTCGCGAAGGTGACACGCGATCGTCTGATGGCGCGTGCCGGCGAGCTTATGCCGGAGTGGGGGTTCGAAGAGCACTTTGGTTACGCCACGCCTGCTCACCGCGAAGCAATCATCGCGAACGGCGTTTCGCCGATTCACCGCCTCTCGTTCAAGTCCTCTGCCTACGAGCAGATCGCGCTATAGCTAGTCAAAAGGCATTCTCGATGTGGTCGAGGCAGATCAGCTTGCCGCGGCCGTCAAGCAGAATCCCAATCGCGTCAAAGCGCACATCCAGGGAATGCGGCCGTTGTTGGACTTCGCTGAGGAATGCCGCGGCGAGTCGTCGGACTTGTTGACGCTTATGGGCATGCAGGCTTTCCCACGGCGCGTCGAAGTTGCGCGATCGTCGCGTTTTGACCTCAACGAAGACGAGCGTTGAAGAGCTGTGCACAACGAGATCAATTTCGCCGGATCGAGTTCGGTAGTTGCGCGCGACTAAACGGTAGTCGAGCCGCTCGAGGTGTTCGAGCGCGAGCCGCTCTCCTGCTCTACCTAAGACGTGACGCGGGTCGGGGGCAGTTGGTCTGATCGTCGCAACCTAAACCGACCTGAGTGGCGCTAGTGCGCAGCTCTGTTGCGGTTCAGGAGCACCTCTAATCGACTGCGCCCCTAAGTCGCAGTCTTGTCGCAATGTCGCCACGCTAGGGCGCTGACAGTCGACAAAGTTGACCGTAAGGTCGCCGCCGATGGTGGTCCACGCACTCAGCTTCGCAATAGACGGCCTCGAGCCGCGGCTCGTGACGGTCGAGGCAGACCTGCGTCGCGGTCTGCCGAGCTTCGCGATCGTCGGGCTGGCCGATCGCGCAGTTGCCGAGGCACGAGAGCGAGTTCGCGCTGCACTCGTCAACTCGGGTTATGAGTTCCCGCTGCGACGGCTGACCGTCAACCTAGCTCCGGCCTATCTCAGGAAAGCCGGACCAGGCTTCGACCTTGCAATCGCCTGCGCGATCCTCGCAGCAAGCGGCCAGGTCGACGAGAATGCGATCGCTGGCTGCGCGTTCTACGGGGAGCTTTCGCTCGGTGGTCAGCTGCGACGCTGCCGCGGTGTCTTAGCGGTGGCTGAAGGTGCGCGGCGCGCGGGGCTGAAGAGACTGATTGTCTCCCCAGATAGCGCATCTGAAGCGACGCTTATCGACGGGCTCGACGTTGGGCCCCTAGCCTCGCTCGATCGCCTAGCTGAGGTGCTGAGCGGCAGGGGAGAGCCGGCAACCGAGAGGCCATCGACACCCCGCCCGGTGTCAGACAGCAGTCAGTTTCCCGACCTCGCCGACGTACGCGGGCACCGGGCCGCGATAGAGGCGATAACGGTTGCTGCTGCAGGCGGCCATAACCTTCTCCTGAGCGGTCCGCCTGGTACCGGCAAGACGATGCTGGCACGTCGTTTGGCCGGTCTACTCCCGCCATTGACGTCATGTGAGGCGCTGGAGGTGACTCGCATCCAAAGCATTGTTGGCCTCGGCGTCGAGGGCTTGCTGGCAACTGAGCGCCCATTTCGCGCGCCGCACCACTCAATCTCCGCAGCCGGCCTCGTCGGCGGTGGCACTCCACCTTCAGCCGGAGAGGCGACTCTTGCTCATCGCGGCGTGCTCTTTCTCGACGAGCTGTCGGAGTTCAATCGGGGGGCCTTGGAGGCGCTGCGCCAGCCGCTTGAAGACGGCGAAGTGACGATCGTCCGAGGACAGCAGACAGTCACTTTTCCAACACGGTTTGCGTTGGTCGCGGCGACCAATCCCTGCCTCTGTGGACGGAGTGGAGGCGCGTGCCGCTGCAGTGAAGTCGAGCTGACACGCCATCGTCAGCGGCTCTCGGGTCCTCTGCTCGACCGGCTAGACATCGTCGTCGGCGTTGAACGGCCGTCTTCCGATGCACTAGAGGCTCCCCCTGTAACCAACACGGCCTCGGTCGCCGCCCGCGTCGAAGCGGCTCGCAATCTGCAACTAGAGCGTGGCGGTCGGCCAAACTCCCAGTTGGTTGCGCGAGATTTGTTAGCGGCCGTGAACTGCAGCAGGGACGCTGCGCGTGCGCTCACGCAAGCCTATGACCGCGGCGGATTAAGCGCCCGCGGTCGCGATCGTGCGTTGCGCGTTGCTCGCACTGTCGCCGATCTCGCGGGGGAGGATCAGGTCATGACAGCCGCGTTGGCGCAGGCGCTCGGATACCGCCACGAGAATGAACGGCTGGGCAATCGATGATCGAAGCCTGTGATCGCTGCACGCGCCGCAGTTGGCTGGTCGGCCGTCTGGCAGCCAATCTGGAACAGATCCGCGGCAACAGGCCTGCGGTCCGCGGTGTGCTCGCGCTCAGCGATCGGAAGCTAATCGCCGCGCTAGGCGGCCGCGAGAAGTCGAAGATAACGGCGCACTGGTCGGAGCTCGATCCGGACAGGCAGCGCCGTGAATGGAGGAGTGGTTCGACTTCGGCAATCTGTCGCCACAATGCGAGTTTCCCGCGGTCGCTCGCCGATCTCCCTGATCCGCCCGCTGTGCTCCACATCTACGGCGAACTAGCAAGACTCGACGAACTGCTCGCGCCTTCGCCAGTGGTCGCGCTGGTCGGCGCGCGACGGGCATCGGCCGACGGTCTCGAGCTCGCACGCGAGCTGGGTCGCACGCTCTCGCTCTGCGGCGTGACGGTCGTCAGCGGCATGGCGCTCGGGATCGACAGCGCCGCGCACGAAGGTGCGCTTGCTGGTGGCGCGAGAACGATTGCTGTGCTGGCCTGCGGACCGGAGCGCGCCTACCCGGCGCGGCGCAAGCGACTGCACGGCGAGTTGGCAGAGAGGGGAGTGGTCATCTCCGAGTTGCCACCAGGAATCCCGCCGTTTCGCTGGGCCTTTCCGGCGCGTAACCGGATAATCGCGGCATTGGCGCGGATGGCCGTCGTTGTCGAAGCAGCAGAGCGCTCGGGCTCGCTGATCACGGCTGAGATCGCCGCCGACCTCGGTCGCTCCGTTGGCGCCGTGCCTGGCCACCCAGGCTCTTGGCACAGTTGCGGCGCCAACGCGTTGCTGCGTGACGGCGCCCATTTGATTCGCGACGCGCGCGACATCCTCGACGATGCGTTTGGTGTTGAGGCGGCTCCCAGCGCCGTAAGGAACCGCGAACCGCTGCCGCTGCCGTCTAGCCTGAGTGACGACCAGGCGGCTGTCGTTGCTGCTGTCGAGGCCGGCTTTATGACTGCGGCGAGCGTCGCGGAATACTGCGGCGGCTCCGTTGAGGTCCTCGGGCCACTGACTGAACTGGAGCTGCTCGGCGTGATCGAGCGACGTGCGGACGGGGGCTATCGCCGGCTTTAACTCCGTCCCCCCCATCTGTCGGTTTGTCCGCCGATCCAGCGGGGTGGCATAATCCTTGCCAGTACGCGTTTTCCTCGATCTCATTAACGGAGCCCCGCTTAGATGACCGACACCGTGACCTTCGACATGAAACACCGCAGCGCCGCACTCACCGAAGGCCCGGAGCGCGCTGCAGCCCGCGCTTACCTGAAGGGGATTGGTTACGACGATGAGGCTCTCGCGAAGCCGATCATCGGCGTCGCCTCAACCTGGATTGAGACGATGCCGTGCAACTTCCACCTGCGCGCCTTGGCGGCGAAGGTCAAAGAAGGCATCCGCGCCGCCGGTGGCACGCCGATGGAGCTGAACACGATCGCGATCTCAGATGGAATCACGATGGGCACGCCCGGGATGAAGACTTCGCTCGTTTCACGCGAGATCATCGCCGACTCAATTGAGCTCGTCGGTCGCGGCCATCTCTTCGACGGAGTCGTTGCGCTTTCTGGCTGCGACAAAACAATTCCCGGCACGGTGATGGCGATCGCACGGCTCAACGTTCCGTCGGTGATGCTCTATGGCGGCTCGATCCCCCCAGGCCGCTTCCAGGGCCGTGATGTAACTATCCAAGACGTCTTCGAAGCGGTCGGTGCGCACTCAGCCGGCAAGATGAGCGACGCGGAGCTGCACGAACTCGAAGGCGTCGCAAGCCCTGGTGCTGGTGCCTGCGGCGGGCAGTTCACGGCCAACACGATGGCGATGGCCTACGAGATCATGGGTATCTCGCCGATGGGCTCGGCAATGGTTCCAGCCCAGCACGCGAGTAAGGCCGACGTCGCCTTCTCGATAGGAGAACTGGTGATGGACGTTCTGCGCCGTGGCGTCATGCCAAGCGAGATCATCACGCGCAAATCGATTGAGAACGCGATTGCCGGCGTGGCGGCCAGCGGCGGTTCCACAAACGCGGTTCTTCACCTTTTAGCGCTGGCGCGCGAAGCGAAGGTTGAACTCGACATCGATGACTTCGACAGGATCAGCGAGGCGACTCCGCTGCTTTGCGACCTAAAGCCGGGCGGAAAGTACGTCGCCGTAGACCTGTACGAGGCGGGCGGAGTGCCGCTCGTTGCTAATCGACTGCTCGAGGCAGGCCTGCTGCACGAAGACGCGCCGACGGTTACCGGCTTGACGATCGGCGAAGAAGCCGCCAAGGCGACCGAGGCTGACGGGCAACAGGTCGTCAGGCCTCTCGATAACCCAGTCAAGGCGTCCGGCGGTCTCGCAATCCTGCGCGGCAACATCGCGCCGGAGGGGTGTGTCGTCAAACTCGTCGGCCACGAACGTCGCCACCACGAAGGCCCGGCACGAGTCTTCGAGAGTGAAGAGCTCGCGATGGAAGCCGTAACAAACGGCAAGATCGAAAAAGGCGATGTAGTGATCATTCGCAACGAAGGGCCGGCCGGTGGCCCGGGGATGCGCGAGATGCTTGCCGTAACTGCAGCGATCAATGGAGCAGGCCTGGGCGAGCACGTAGCGCTATTGACCGACGGCCGATTCTCCGGCGCTACCTACGGCTTCATGGCAGGGCACGTCGCTCCGGAGGCCTTCCGGGGTGGTCCAATCGCAGCTGTCCGCGACGGCGACACGATCACGATCGATGTCGACAAGCGCAGCCTTGACGTTGACCTCACAGTCGCTGAGATCGATCAGCGCGTCGCGGCATACGTGCCGCCCGAAAACCCTGACCGCACCGGCGTCCTAGCGAAGTACGCCGATCAGGTAGGGAGCGCCTCGGAAGGCGCTGTGACTCTCGTTGACTAGCGTGGATGAATCGTCTACATGCGCATAGCAATCGACATCGATTCGACCCTCCATCACTACTGGGAGCAGCTCGCTGAGGTAGTACGGCTGCGCTACGGAGTCGTTCTTCCATATGAACAGCAGCACACTTGGGGAATCTCCGAGCTTGAGCAGGAGGAGCTCGCGGAGACGATCGCCGTCACGCACAGCGAGGAGTGGATCAGCGCAGCGGAGCCGTATCCAGGCGCCGTTGAAGTAGTTAACAGTTGGGCGCAGGCCGGTCACTTCATCCACATCACGAGCCACCGCGACGTCGCCGCTGCAGCGCCTACAGAGCGCTGGTTGGAGGCGATCGGGCTGCGCTACGACGAGCTCTATTGCTCCTACGACAAGATCACTCGCTGCCGCGAACTAGAGATCGATCTGTTGGTTGATGACAGCCCAGTCAACCTGACGAGCGCAATCGATGAGGGGATCCGCGGCGCGACGATCTTGCACCCCTGGAACGCTGAGGTCTGCCGCTCTGAGGAGGTCACGAGCGCTGAGGATTGGCCTCAGCTTGGGATCTTGCTGGCGCCGTTACTTGCAGCGAACCAGTAGCTGCCTCGGCAGGGAGATAGCCTCGCACGGCGAAAGTTTGTAACAGCGCGCTAACTAGCGCGATCGGTCTTTCAAACCGCGTATGTTTAACCGTTCATGCCCCGTAAGTTTCTAATACCCCTAGTAGCGGTCGGTGCATTCCTCATTCTGATAGTTGGCGGCGCCTTTGCTTACGACAGCGCGACCTCCCAAACGATCGCTCCCGGGGTCGAGGTTGGCTCCGTCGACGTTGGCGGATTAACAGCGGACGAGGCACGCGTCAAGCTTCACCGCGAACTGCGCGCCAGCGTAGAAGAGCCGCTGGTCGTGCAGCGCGGTAAGCGCTCTTGGAAGCTAGGCCCCGAGCAGTCAAAGGCTTCGGTGGACATCGATGGCAGTGTTGGTGAAGCGTTGGCGACGAGTAACAGCGGCAATTTTCTCGTCCGCGCCTACCGCAAAGTCACCGGTAGCGAAATGAGCGCGACTGTCGCTCCGGAGATCACTTATTCGAAGCCCGCAGTGGCCAAGATGGTTAAGCGCGTCACGAAAGCCGTCGACCGCCCTGCAAAAGATGCTTCTCTGAGCATCACGGCTAATGCAGTTGCGCCGGTCGCGGCGAAGCGCGGAGTCAAGGTGCGCCGCGTTCGCTTGCTGCGCTCGCTGAGCACAGCGCTCACCACTCCGGGTGCCCGTCACACCGTGCCGCTCGTCGTTCAATCGCTCCAGCCAAAAGTCACCACCGGGCAGCTAGCGTCGAAGTACCCAACGCTAATCACGGTTGACCGCACGAACTTCAAATTGACGCTCTTCAAGGATCTAAAGCCGGTCAAGACGTACATTGTTGCCGTTGGCCAAGCAGGACTCGAAACACCCGCGGGCCTGTACTCAATCCAGGACATGCAGGTAAACCCCAGCTGGCACGTTCCGAATAGCGCCTGGGCAGGTGACTTAGCTGGACAGGTAATCCCACCTGGGCCTAACAACCCGATCAAGGCACGCTGGATGGGGATCGCGGATAGTGCAGGCATCCACGGAACCGCAGATCCCGGCTCGCTTGGTTCAGCGGCCTCGCACGGCTGTGTTCGGATGGACATCCCCGACGTGATCGATCTTTATGACCAGGTCAGCGTCGGCACGCCTGTCTTCATCGCTTAGCGCTCAGCGACCAAGGATCTCATCAACGGGAATTTCCTCCCAGCCTTGCTCGATTAGCAGGGCATGATGGTCGCTATGGCGAAAGACCAATGATCCAAGAACGACCCCCCGCATCGACTTACGTAGCACTGCGTACCACATCGTGGTTGCGTCGTCTGAGCCCCGAACGCGGTGCCACGGCGCCGGTGGGTCCTCACCAAGCGTCGCGATTCCGCGGGCATCGAGGCCTGCAGCGGTAGCGGCCTGACCATCGTCGGTATTTATGAAGAAGAGCGCCACAGCCAACGAGGATACGAAGCCACCGCTATCGGTGCCCTGGAGCGACGCGCTGCAGATGGTTAGCGACGACCTGGCGCGGCGCGGCAGCGCGGAACGCACTGCGAGCGCATACCTCGGTGATCTAACTCAGTTTGCACAGTGGGCGATGGCCTCGGATCTGACGCCGGTGGACGTCGATTCTCGTCAGATAAGACGCTATGCAGCGCTCTGTGGCGAACGCGAGCTGGCTGCTGCGACGGTCGCTCGGAAACTCGCGTCGCTGCGGGCCTGCTTCAGGACGCTTCGTGAGCACGGCGTCGTCACGCAGAATCCAGCCGATTTGGTTGCCGCGCCGAAGCGAGCATCGGCTTTGCCGCGCGTCCTGCGCCGCAGCGAACTAACCAAGCTGATCGATCGCATCCCCGGAGCGACAGCACTAGAGATTCGTGACAAGGCGCTGATCGAGCTGGCATATGGTTCCGGGCTGCGAGCCGAGGAGCTGATCGACGTTAACGTTGAATCGGTTGAGCTCGACGCCGAACAGATTCGAGTCGAAGGTAAGGGTTCTAAGTCCAGATTCGTGCCAATTGGCGAGTACAGCCGCCGCGCACTGATCGCTTACCTCGAACGGGGACGGCCGGCGCTCCTTTCTGACCCAGAACAGGCTGCCCTCTTCCTGTCTAAGTCAGGGAATCGTTTGCAGAGTTCTGACGTGCGCCGCCGACTGCGGCTCTGGGCGAGGGCCGCCGACCTACCTGGCCGCATTTATCCGCACGCACTGCGCCACTCGTTTGCAACGCATCTTTTGGATGGAGGTGCAGATCTGAGGGCGATCCAAGAGCTACTCGGACATGAGCACCTATCCAGCACTCAGATCTATACAAAGGTTGAGTCTGCGCGTCTGCGCGCGGCTTATAGCGCCAGCCATCCTCGCGCTTGAGCCAAGGCGAGCGGCGCTTTTGCGGCTCTCCGCTACCTTTCTACTTTGTGGCTATGAGACAGATATCGACGGTTCGCGAGTCGCAGATCTGTGAGATCTGCCAGCGCAACCTGTTGGCCGGCGAGCGCCATGACGTCTTTCTGCATGCCGGCGCACGCCGAATCGTCTGCGAACTTTGTACCGAGCGCGCGACTCAGCAGGGCTGGCTACGAGAGTCGGGTGACCAAGCTCCTGCGACCGGGAAGCTCGGCTGGATTCGCCGTTCGCAAGGCCGCGTGAGGCCGGGCCGCCTCTCACGCCGCAGTCCGGAGCCAGAGGTCGACCTACTGGTGCCGCCTGAAGCGCAAGGTCTAGTAAATGAAAATGAAGCTTCGTTCTCCGACGTGGTTGAAGAGTCGGAGGTAGTTGAACCCTCGGAGTTTGATCTCCCCGAGATTGCTGAGCTGGCCGTCAACGAGCATGCTGTGCGCGCTGTTCCTACTCATTCCGACATGAAGGGCGCGCGCGCCGTAGCTGTCTTCAATGCAGGTGAGAATCCACGAACGGTCTCTAGCCTTTCTCGGACGCTCGGTGCCCCAGTAGTCAGCGTTCGACCGTCTGCAACTGAGGGCAGCATCGTTTCGATCGTTGTCGCCTGGGAGCTCTCCTGGTACGGATTTGAGGTTGACCTAGCCGATGAAGGGTCAGGCGCTCGGCTGATCGCTCAAGGTTCAGAGCTTGCCGAGTTAGACGAGCGCGATCGTGTCCCCAATGCCGTTGCCGATTCGCTCGGGATGCTTCATTCGGCGGTTGAATCGCAGTGAAGCTGACGCTGCACGTCGATGGCGGTTCACGCGGTAACCCAGGGCCCGCCGCGGCCGGCGCGGTCGCTTCGAACGACGCCGGCGAAATTATTGCTGAGCGAGGCGAGCTGATCGGCGAAGCCAGCAACAACGTCGCCGAGTACCGAGCTGTACTGCTCGGCGCCACGTTGGCCGCCGAGCTCGGCGCTACGGAGATTGAACTGGTTAACGATTCAGAGCTGATTGCCTACCAGCTAAGTGGTAAATACAAAGTCAAACACCCTGACATGAAGCCGCTTTACGCAGAGGCGATCGCCGCGCTCCAAGACTTCGATAGCTGGTCAATCCGCTGCGTGCGCCGCGAAGAGAACGTTGAAGCCGATCTGCTCGTCAACCAAACGCTCGACGCCGGCGCGCTCTAGAGCGCCGCGCTGAGGGCTGGAACGCTGCTACGCGCCGAACGTGGGTCTGTGGCCTGGGCTGTCTAGCCAGGGCCGAACTTGCTCTAGAGCTGCTCCGATTCGGAAGACCGTCTCGTCGTCGTAGGTTCTCCCTGCAATCTGAACACCGGTGGGTATTCCGTTCTCGGCGAACCCGGACGGGACGTTGAGCACGGGGCAGCGGCTGAGAACGTTGAAGGGCGAGGTGAGTAGCGCATCGAAGTAGAACTCTAGGTCGACGCCGTTAACACGGATTCCGTGTCCGACGTAGTCATCATCGGCTAGCAGTCCGCTCATCCCGTTCGTCGGACAGATAAGCGCGTCATAGTTCTCCAGCAGGCCGCCGATCGGTTCGTAGATCTTTGCTTCCAGGAGGAGCGCCTCGAGTAGCGAGGAACCGCCACCGGCGTCAGCGGCCCAGCGGGCGAACTCAACCGCGTAGTCGGTTACCAGTGCGCGGTTCTCGTCGATTGTCTGAGCCACCGCTTCGCCGAAGATGAGACGGAAGTGAATCGCGCTGGCGCGCGCCACATCGGCCTGAAGTACTTGCGCGTCGACCTCATCAACGATCGCTCCGGCTTCGCGTAACGCTTCGCCGACGGCGAGAGTGTTACTGATGATCTCGGGTTCGACCGGCCAGCCGCCAAGGTCGACTGAGAGCGCGATGCGCATCCCGCTTAGCGCTTCAAAGTCATCTGGCAAGACGAATTTCGGACGCAGTGTCGTGACGTCGCTCGGGTCGGGGCCAGCGATCTGGTTTTGGTAGAGCGCGCAGTCGGCGATGGTTCGCGCAAGCGGGCCGTTGTGGCAGAAGGTGTCGAGGTTGAATGGCGGGTCGAGCGGAACACGGCCGTAAGGCGGTTTGAAACCGACAACACCGCAGAACGCAGCGGGGATTCGGATCGAGCCGCCAATGTCTGAGCCACTGGCGAGCGTGGTCGTACCACTCGCGAGCGCGGCCGCCGAGCCTCCGGAAGATCCCCCCGGTGAGTACTTTGGATTCCAGGGGTTGCGCGTTACGCCCCAGATCCTTGACTGTGTGAACGCGGAGCAGGAGAACTCTGGCGCCGTCGTCCGAGCGTGGATGATTGCTCCGCTGTCAAGTTGGCGCTGCGCGAAGGCAGAGCTGTGATCGGCAACCAGGTCCTTGTAGATCAGCGAGCCCTGCGTCCACGGCTGCCCATCCACCGCTTCTTCTTCCTTCACTGCCAAAGGGATTCCTTCTAGAGGCCGAGGCGCGTTGCCTCTGCCGGCGTATCGCTGCTCGGCGCCGCGAGCCTTTTCTAGCGCCTCATCAAAGAATTGGTGGCAGAGCGCGTTGACGACAGGTTCTACCCGCTCGGCTTGCTGGATAGTCGCCTCCATCAGCTCGACCGGCGAGAGACTCTTCTCTTTGAATAGCTTTATCGCCTGCGTCGCGGAGATATAGCTGAGCTCGCTCATTACGTCGCAACCCGGATCGCTTTGCGGCGCTGCGAGGCTAACGTCAGGGCTAGAGGATCCCAGCCTTTGGGCCGTCGTCCTCGTTCTTGCGGCCAACGCCGGTCTTCTGAAGCAGCGCCCATCCGGCTGGCAGCAATGCGGCGGCGAAGGCCAACTTCACGAGGTCGCCGAGGATGAACGGCTGGACCCCAGTCTTATAGGCCTGTGACCATCCGAATGCGACGCCGTCGCCGGCAGGATCCCAGCTCGCAAGCCACGGAACACCGATGGCGTAGATCAGGATGTTGCCCAGCAGCAGCGCCCCGATCATCGACATCACGCGCCGGTCTGCGCCGCGTTCGGCGAGCCAGCCGACTACGCCTGCAGCGAGGACGAATCCGAGGATGTAGCCGCCGGTTGCGCCGCTGATGATCTCCCAGCCGCCCGACTGGTCGGTGAAGATCGGCGCACCGAGCGCGCCGATGATGAAGTAGACGGCGAGAGCGAGCGCCCCGCGCGTTGATCCGAGGACGCCGCCTACTAGTAAGACGGCGAGCGTCTGACCAGTGAACGGGACCGGATACCAAGGGATCGAGATCTGTGCGAGCCCAGCAACTAGGGCAGTTCCACCGAGGACCAGTACGAGGTCTCGAAGGAGCGCGACGCTGCGCTCCTGCGAACGTGGCATTAGTCGATCAGCGATAGTCCCGTAGCGCGCGGTGTGCATCTGGAGGTGCTCCTTAGTCGGCAATTTACCCGAGCGATCCTACGCGATCGACGTCGACGCCGCAGGGCGGCGTCCCGCTGCCTTTAGGCCGTAGGCAGCCCGTGATACAAACAGAACATGAAAACTTCATTCGCTCTGACGATGTCAATTGCCGCCTCGGCTCTACTTGTCGCCTGTGGGGGCTCAAGCAGCTCCGACACCGCGTCGACGACGACAGCGAGTAATACGGTTCGGATCGGGATGGAGGGTCCTCTCTCGGGGGATCAGAAGGTGACTGGCGTAGGGATGCTCAACGGCGCGAAGCTCGCCGCCGATAAGCTCAACGCCAAGGGTGGTCTGCTCGGCAAGCAGATCGAGATCGTCTCGATCGACGATGCTGCCGATCCAACGACCGGCGTAACGGCAGCAAACGCCGCTATCAAGACAGGCCTTGACGGCGTCGTCGGCCCGTACAACTCGGGCGCTGGAATCAAGACGCTGCCGCTCTACGAAGCCGCCGGGCTAACGCCGGTCCGTCTCACCTCCGACAGCGCCACGAATGGCATGGGGTACACGCTTCAGCCGATGGATTACCAGATCGCTCCAGTCGCCACGACGGCGCTGACCGACTGGCTCGGCGCGAAGTCGGTGGCGATTGCTTACGACCCAACGCCGGGATACACCGCAACGGTCGGCGCCCAGATGAAGAAGCTGCTTGAAGAAGCAGGCGTCACAGTTACGGCTTACGAGGCTGTGAAGCCCGGTGCGTCGAGTTACGCGAGCACCGTTTCAAAGCTCGAGGCAACCAACCCTGACGCGATCTACTCTGTTGTCTACTTCCCTGAAGGCGGGCTGATTGCAAAAGCAATGGACGCCAGTTCCTCGAAGGTCAAGTGCATGGCCGATTACGCCTCAGATGACCCCGGCTTCGTTACGACCGCCGGCAAGGCCGCGGCCCAGAACTGCCCTGTTGTTGGCGTCCCGTCGCCGGGAGATTTCCCTAACGGCGGCTCGTTCGATGCGGCCTATCAGAAAGAATTCGGCGAGGGCCCTGGCACCTGGAGCTCTTATGTTTACGACTCGGTCAACCTCCTCGCCACGTGCGTGAAGGAAGCGGGCGGCTTCGACAACACACCAAACGCCGACGGCTCAACGACGGCTCAGGTCGACGGCTCGACAGCTCTGACGAAGTGCCTCAACGCCACGAAGGATTGGAAGGGCGTAACCGGCTCCGTCACGATTGATGCGGCCAACGGCAACCGTGATCCTGCGACCGTCGTCGTACTCGCAACGGACAACAACGGTGCCTTGCACGTCGATAGCTCTTGGGCCAACGCTGTAAACGCTCCGTACTAAGCGCCTAGCAGCAGCGCAAGCGCAGCCATCACCAACATTGAGCCGGCTATGCCGACGATTGCCAGGGGCCGGCCGTCGCGTGGGCCGAGAGCATCGGGGAGTAGCTCCAGGACGACCAACGCGAGCATTGCGCCGGCTGCAAAACCGAGCGACCACGGTAGGAGCACTGTGATCTGCTCGACCAGTAGGAAGGCGATGACGGCGCCGATTGGCTGAGGAATACTCGTACCCACAGCCGCCCAGAATTGCTGTGAGCCACTGAAGCCCGCCTGCGCCATAGGGATCGCTGTCGCTGTTCCTTCAGGCACATTCTGCAACGCGATTGCAATGAATACGAATACCCCGAGGGCGTTGTCTGCCGACCAAGACGAGCCGAGCGCGAACCCTTCGGGAAGGCTGTGGACAAAGAGCACGGCGAATACGAGCGCCGAGCGCCTCACGTGAACGCCGCTTAGCTGACCGACCTGCATCTCACGACCAGCCATCGCCCTCTGGCCGATTAGAAGAAAGGCCACGCCGATTACTCCGCCGACGATCAGCGGGAGCCACTGCGCATTACTGATCGGCTCGATAATGAGCCCGATTGATGCGGCTGTCATCACGCCGGCCGCGATTCCCCAGAGAAGCGGGCGCCATCGCTCGGTCCGCGTAGGGCCGAGCCAGGCGACTGGAAGCACGCCTAGGCCGGTGGCAAGCGCGGTCACGCAGGCCAGTAAGAAAACGGTAAATAACGCCACCGTCGCAGGTTACGACAGCCGACGGCGCTGCAGTCTGCCCACCTCACACTCTCTCACCGCGCTAACCTCGCGGCTCCGATGATCTCAACCAATCAGCTCAGTCAGGTCCTGTCAAGCACACCGCGGCGCTGGCAGACCGTGAGATCGGGACGGCAGGCCGGCCGCGCTGGCCCGACGCTCGTGTCGAGCACGTCGCTTATGGTCATGCGATGCGCCTTTCGAGGGTTTTCTGTCTGTCGCTTCTAGCGGTTGCGCTGCTCGCTGGCTCAGCGCAGGCCCGCATCGCCAAGGGCTGCGTAATCAAAGCTAAGACGAACTGCGTCGGCGAGAACCTCAGCGGGCAGAACCTGCGCGGAGCGAAGCTCCAGGGAGCAAAGCTTCACTACTACACCGCACCAAAGAAGAAGGGCGTTGACCCATGGATTTCCTGACCGCCGCCGACGCCGAGCAGCTTGGAGGGGAGTGCTACCGCCTGATCATCGCCCTCGTGCGTCTGAACAAGCGCCCCGATGGCACCGTCCCCTCCTGCGAGGAGGTTCGCGGGCTGATCGAGGAGCGCGTGCAGCGCTCGCCGCGCTTTCGCCAGTTCCCCTACCAGCCCCCCGGCTACAGCGGCCTGCCGGCCTGGGCCGACTGCCAGGACTTCGACATCGACGACCACCTGGTCAGGGCCGACACCGACGGCCCGGCCGACCGCCACCAGGTCGAAGAGCTGCTGGCCGAGTGGATGACCACCCCGATCGACGAGACGAAGCCGCTGTGGCGCATCCAGTACGTGGAGACCGAGGACGGCGCCGCGCTCCTGTGGAAGTCCGGCCACGCGATCGCCGACGGCGTGGGCACCCTTGCCCTGCTCGCGATGCTCCTCTTTGACGTAACCGGGGAGCCGGTTCGCGAGGAGGCCGCCCGCTGGGAGCCGGCCCCGCTGCCGACCGCCGCCGAACTCAAGGAGGCCGCCCGCGCCGCGGGAGCCGAGGAGGAGGTCGTCGTCGAGACCCCGCTGCAGAAGGCGATGGCCGTCTTCTCCAGCCCTGCCTCGATCAAGGAGGCCGCGGCCGGCACGGCGCAGATGAGCCGTTACCTGCTGCGCAAGGCCCGTACCGACTTCGCACCCAGCCCGCTCTGGGCCGGTAACGGGCCGCCGGTCGACCTGCGCACCCTCGAGTACCCGCTGGAGCGCCTCAAGCTCCTGGGCCGCGGGCTAGGCACCGGCGCGACGATGAACGACGTGATCCTCGGCATGACCGGCGGCGGCCTGCGCCGGTGGTGCCTGGAGAACGGCCACCCGCTCGACGAGCTGGCGGTCCGCGTGCCGGCCGCCACCGGCCGGGGCAGCAGTACCGGGACGATCGCGCCGATGATCGTTCCCGTGCCGCTTGCGGAGGAGGACCCGGTTCGCCGCGTGAGGATGATCCGCGAGCGCACCGAGGCGGTCAAGTCCTCCGGTGAGCTGGAGGTGGCGGTGCAGGCGATGGCCCTGGCCCGCGAGGTCCCCGGCCCGGTGGGCGAGCGCCTCAACAACCTGATCTTTGGCAAGGGGCAGGCCAACGTGGAGATCCACAACGTGCCCGGCCCGTCGCTCGAGCTCTACGTGCTCGGCGCGCCGATCGCCTCCTTACACAGCTTCAGCCTCCCGCGTCCGCAGGTGGCGATTCAGGTGAACCTCGTCTCGATCGGTGGCCTGGTCACGATCGGGCTGGCCGCCGACACCGCGGTGGTCGGCAGCCTCGACCCGTTCGTGCGCGGGATGGCCGAGACCGAAGAGGCCCTGGCCCGCGGCGTGGCCAACCTTGACCTCGTTCGCCGCGTGCCGATCTTCGCCCCGCTCGAGGACGAGCTGCAGGAGGACCTCGCCGCCCGCATGGCCTCACGCGAGGTCGAGGCCGGCGAGGTGCTGGTCAAGCAGGGCGACGCGGCCGACGACTTCTTCCTCATCGTCCAGGGCAGCTTCGACACCGAGGTCGACGGCGAGTCGGTCCGCCAGATGGGCCCGGGCGACTCGTTCGGGGAGATTGGCCTCCTGCGCGACACCGAGCGCACCGCCACGGTCACCGCCGAAGCCGACGGCGTGGTGATGGCCCTCAGCCGCGAGGACTTCCTCAATGCGGTCGCCGCCGACCCGGCGAGCATGGTCGTGGCCGATGCGATCATCAACACCCGCCTGGGTGACCTGGGCCGCTACCGGGCCTTCAGCGAACCGCCGGGTTGACCGGCTGGACGGCCTCTTCGGCCTGCTCCAGGGCGATGGCGTCCCCGGTGCCGGCGCCCGGGTTCCTGAACATCCTCAGCAGCCAGGCGGCCAGCAGGGCCAGGACGACGATCCCCGCCCCGATCAGCGAGACCTGCGCAATGCTGTCGGAGAAGACCCGAAGGCCGGTGTCCAGGTCGCCGGCGGGCAGCGTCGAGCTCTCAGCCGGGTGCTGGATCTGCGAGTCGATCTTTTGCCCCTCGCTGGAGCCGACGCCGGCGGTCAGCGCGCTACGGACCAGTGCGTTCGTGACCGCGCCGAGAAAAAGCGATCCGGCGGCAAGGCCGGACTGGACCGCGACGGTCATCGTGCCGGAGATCATCCCGCGCTCTACCGGGTCGGCGTCGGTTATGGCCAGCACGTTCACCGGCGTGGAGGCGAGGTTCATGCCGACTCCCAGCAGGAACATCGGGATCACGATCTGCGCGTAGGACTCCAGCGTGAAGGCGTAGGCGATGACCGCCAGGCAGGCGGCAACCGTCACGTAACCGGCGATCGTCGGCGAACGCCAGCCGACCCTGTCCTTCAGGCGGCCGGAGACCACGCCGCCGATGCCCATTCCCAGGACGCCGGGGAGTAACGCCAGGCCAGCCCGCAGGGCGTCGTAGCCCAGGACGGTCTGGAGGTAGGTACCGGTGTAGATGAAGATCCAGATCAGGGGGACGTGGATCCAGAAGACTAGGAAGAGCCCGCTGCGCAGGGAGGGACGCCTGAGCATCTCCCAGCTGATGAACCGCTCCCGGTTGCGGTCGGGTCCCTCGCCGGCGCCGCGCAGGTAGACGTGGCCGAGAAGGAGGAGCGGTCCGACGATGATCGGGTTGATCAGGAAGATCCAGTTCCAGCTGACTGCGTCGACGATCACGCCGCCGACCAGCGGGCCGATTGCCATCCCGACTGCGCCGACGGCGATGTAGACGCCGAAGGCGACGCCGGTCTTGTCCGGGGGCGCCACGCGGGTAACTAGCGCCTGCAGGCAGGGCAAGAGGACGGCGGCGCCCAGGCCCTGCACCACGCGGCCACCGATGATCAGCTCGAAGCCACCGGCAAGGCCGCACATCAATGAACCGATCGCGAAGACGACCATGCCGATGTTCATTCCCCTGATCTGGCCCACCCGGTCCCCGAACATGCCGCCCGGGATCAGCATCAGCGCGAAGACGATCAGGTAGGCGTTGACCACCCACTGGGCCTGCGACGGCGCCAGGCCCAGGTCGTCCTCGATGGTCGGCAGGGCGACCGAGATGATCGTCAGGTCGATCGAGGTGACCAGGCTCGCGGTGCCCAGCACGAGGATCGCAACCTTCCACCCGCGCGAGGGGATACCGGCGCCCCCGCCGCCAGCGGCGGAATCTGTCCCACCCATGGGCAAAGAGACTACCCCGAGGACGGTGGTCGTGGCCGACGACCGTTCCCGTCGCTGTATACGCGTACGGCGATGGTCGACGAGCGCGTTAACGACCTGAGCAGCCCTGGTGCTCGGTAGATCCGGTGGAAGATGCCGGTACAGCTCTCCGTTCCGTCCGTCCCCAACCAGGCGACCGGCAGCGCCCCCAGTCCGGTCGCGAGCGCAGTCGCGCAGGCGAGTAGAAAAACAGTCGGCAAGACCACGTGGCGCAGGCTACGACAGTCCGCGGCGCGAGCCTCGAGGCGGCCCCCGGCCTTGCCGCGCTAACCTCGCGGCTCCAATGATTTCAACCAATCAGCTTAAGAACGGCAATCACATCGAGGTCGATGGAACGGTCTTCAAGGTCGTTGACTTTCAGCACGTCAAGCCAGGCAAGGGGCCAGCGTTCGTGCGCACGAAGCTGCGCCGTACTTCCGATGGCAACGTGATCGACAAAACTTTCCGCGCCGGCGAAAAGTTCCGATCGGTTCGCTCTGAAGCCCGACGGATGAGTTTCCTCTACTCCGACGGGAGCGAAGCGCACTTCATGGATTCTGAGTCGTTCGAGCAGATAGCGCTGCCGCTCTCGCTCGTTGAGGAAGAGCTGCGTTGGACTAAGCCGAATGACGATGTCGACATGCTGTTCATCGACTCGGAGCCGAGCACGCTCCAGCTCCCCGCCTCGGTCGAGCTAGAGGTGACCGAAACGGAGCCTGGACTACGCGGCGACACAGCTTCTGGCGGCGGCAACAAGCCAGCGACGCTTGAGACTGGTGCCGTGATTCAGGTGCCACTTTTCGTCAATATCGGCGACAAGATCAAGGTTCAGACCGATACCGGCGACTACATGTCGCGCGCGTAGAACAGCGGGCTCGGCGTGTCACGTCGCAGCGAGCAGCGCCGTGATGCAGCCTTCATCCTTTATGAGGCTGAGATCGCGGGCGCACCGGTCAGCGACCTGCTCGAGCGCGGCGCTGGCTCGCTGACGCGTTCGCTCGTTCATGCAGCCGACGACCGCAGCGAGCAGTTAGACGAGATAATCGGCAGATACGCGATCGATTGGCGGGTCGAGCGAATCGCGATGCTTGAGCGCTGCATCATGCGCGTCGCATTAGTCGAGATGTTGTATCCCGACGCGGTCCCGTCGGATAGCCCAATCCCGCCCGCCGGCGCGATCGACGCGGCCGTCGAAGTGTCGAAGGAATACTGCGGCGCGCAGTCTCCCGCCTTCATCAATGGAATACTCAACGCCGCAATGGTCGAGATCGAGGAGAGCGAGCCCGCAGATGAGTGACTTGGATACGTCAGCAATCGATTCGTTGGTCGAGCGTCTCGAACGAGCCGCTCAGCAGCTCCGCGGAGGCGACCTTTCGAGCGATGCCGCTGCTTCCTTGGTAGAGGACTGCGCCGCAATTGCGGGCCAGGCGTCAGCTGAGCTGGATCGCCTTGCTAGGGAGACTCCCGCCGAGCCACCGCCTGGGCAGGACACGCTGCTGTGAGCTACCCGGACGAGCTGCGCGAGCAGGTCGAGGAGTACCTCCAGCAGCTCCGCTTCAGCGAAGGGCCTGCGACGGAGGGGATTGAAGAGGCAATGCTCTACTCGCTCCTTGCGGGAGGTAAGCGGATTAGACCTGTGCTCGCTCTCGCGACCGCCGGAGCGCTAGGTGTTGAGCCGCAGAGCGTGTTACCTCTTGCTGCGGCGCTGGAGATGATCCACAGCTATTCGCTAATCCACGATGACCTACCGGCGATGGACGACGACGAATTGCGGCGTGGCAAGCCGTCATGTCACGTCGCATTCGGTGAGGATGTCGCGATCCTCGCTGGAGACGCGCTCTATGCCGAGGCTTTCAGGCTGGTCTTAACCAAGCAAGAAGCTGAGCCGCTGCGCTTGCTCGCCGCGGCCGGCGAACTGGCCGCGGCGACCGGTGTCAACGGCATGGTCGGAGGCCAGTACATCGACGTCGAGGGGGTCTCCGTGGCTGGGCCTGAAGGTCTCCGCGAACTTCACTCACGCAAGACCGGGAAGTTGATCAACGCTTCGGTCGAGTCGGTCTGCTTGCTCGAAGGTGTAGATGAGGAGAGGCTCGTCAACTTCCGTGCATTTGCGGTCGAGCTGGGGGTCCTCTTCCAGATCGTCGACGACATTCTCGACGTGACCGGCTCGGATCAGGAGTTAGGAAAGCCATCCGGAAGCGATCAGCGACAGGGAAAGCGCACCTACGTCAGCGAGTTTGGACTGGAAGAGGCAACGGCGCTCGCCGGCGTGTCGCATCAGCAGGCTCGGGAGGCGCTCGCGAAGGCTGCGCCATCTGGCGCCCCGCAACTTGAGCAGATCACCGACTTCATCGCGAAGCGCGAAAGCTAAGCCGCCTATCTGCGGACCGGGCGTCAGCGGCTAAGCCACTGGCCGCGGTCTAAAGCGCGCAGCAGGTATGGCGCCAGCGTGCGGCTCCAAAGTTCGGTCACGTGGTGTTCGTCGGAGTGCACTAGGACGCCGCCGACAACCTCGTAACAGAGCCTGCTGCTGCAGTAGAAGGGGGTTAGGTCGACGACACCGATGTTCGGACGATTGAGTTCAAGCGCAGCGACCGCTGCTGGATCTGGAATCAGCGCGGCTGAGCGCTTGCGTGCGCAGGCTGGGCCAGCCGGCTTGGAAGCGGAGACAGCCCGTTCAACGCAGTCGAGAGTGTCTGCGGCGGCACGTGGGTTATCGCGCAGCACGACGATGTGTTTGATCGACGGCGGGAACTTGTCGAATCCGGCTTTGTAGCCAGCGACCTGTTCGCGGAAGTTGCTCGGGTCTTTACCTGTGCCGCTCGATTGGGCGATGAACACTGTGTCGATCTGCGGATGTTTCGCGAGCCAGATTGGCAGCTGACGCTTCCATGTGCCGCACCCTTTTCGCTCCTGGGCTTTGCCTTTGGCAAACGGGCTGAACGGGCAGCTTCGTCGCACGATTGAGGTGATTCGCCAACCCTGCTGCAGGGCAGCCAAGTTGAGCCCAGGTCGCCAGCGCCGCGCGTGGCTGTCGCCGATCGAGACGATCTGCCGCTTGGCGCGCTCGGCAGGTACGCCGAAGGTACAGAGCTCGAGCATCCCAACGATCTTCAGTCCGCCCTGACAGAGAGGGCTGCGGTTGGCCTCTGTGCCGTCATGCGGCGTCACTAGCTCACGCGCAGTGGCCGGAGACGGCGACACGGATAGACGCAGCCGCGGATTGATGCATGGTTGATTTTCTGGATCGCGCGACGCTGCTCCTAAGCAGCGTTCACCATGGGCCAGCAGCCTCGCAGTGAGTGCCCTGTCCGCGGCTTGGCGGTCGCGGAGCACGCTCAGGCCGACAAAGCTTGCAAGTAGCACGATCGCAGTTGCAGCGAGCGCGAAAACGAAGGTCTTGAGTGGACGGCGCCCGGCCAAGAGTGGGCCCGAGCGCAGTGGGTCCTCAACCAAGCGCTTAGTGAGGCCAGCGAGCACCAATGTCAGCCCAATCAGAATGACCTTAATCGGTGCGGTCAGGTCTCTAACGAGCACAAATGGCGTGAGAATCAGCAGCGGCCAGTGCCAGAGGTAGATTGAATAGGAACAGTCACCGACCCATTGAACGGGCCGCAATTTCATCCAGCCGACGGGCGCCCAGCGCAGCAGCGGCGCGCCCGCCCAGATGACGGCCAGCGTGCCGAGTATCGGCAGCAGCGCCGCGGCCCCGGGGAAGGGCGTATCTGGCGTGTAGAAAAACGATGCGACGAGGATCGCCGCAATGCCAATCCATG
>CAMDLG010000007.1 GCA_945901565.1 Bifidobacterium breve
GCTGCGTCCCAGACTGGCGTCGGGTCGAGCTTAAATTCCAAGCCCGGGTAGAGCGCAAGCCGCTGCTCAAGCGGCGCCAAGATCGCCGGCGGCTCGCCCAATCGCAGTGAGCAAACAAATCGCAGCGGCGCGGGCTTCAAGCCGAGCCGCTCGTGCAGTGACTGACCGGCTTGACGCAGAGCAAGATCAAGAGCCGAAGATTCGAAGCCCCAAATTCTGTAGCTGCGTGAGATCTCACGCAGCGGTTCCTGGGGGAAGAGGTCGAGAGCCTCCAGCGCTTCGCAGAAGCTGCCGAGCGTCCATTCACCGGCCAGAGGTAGCGGCGCTCCCCAAGCCTGTAGCGCTTCGTGATCCTCATTGTCGTAGGTGACGTCCTCGCCGCTGCCAACCTGACCGCCACCGCTGAAGTTGATCGTCGTTGTCATGCGGAGGAAGCCTGAGGAGACGTTGGCTTCCTGCCCGCTGAGCTCGTGACTCTCGATCGTTAGGGGCAGATCGGCGAGTTTGTCGAAGGATGCCATTGGCTGCCTACTCGCTCTCAGGGCTCTGCGCTTCGAGCCGGGCGATCAGCTCGTCGAGCTTGATTTCGTCGAGCCCTTGGCTGACTGCTTCTAGCTCGGCTGCGCAGTATTCGACAAGTGTGCGGCCTTCTTTGACGAGCTCCAGCGTTTCGCGCAGGCCGGCCTCGCCGGAGTCGAGCCGGCGGATGATCTCCTCGAGACGGGCGGTCGCCAGCTCGTAGCTTTGTTCAGGTTCAGTCATCGCTCGTCGTGATCTTCGCAGCAACAGCGTCATCCGCGAACTGAAGTCGGAGATCTTCGGCGGCGCGAGCTTGCGCGGCGCTGGTGATCACGTTCCCTTCACCGTCATCGACCATCGCGTAGCCGCGTTCAAGGACGCCGCGCGGGTCGTGCGCGGACAGGGCGATCGATAGCCCTTCCAGCGTGCGCAGGCGCGTCAGTTTCTCGGGCCCTGCGCCAGCGACAGCTTTGCGTCGCAGTACCTCGGCGACTGTCGCCGAACGCTCGCGCTCAAGCGTCAAGCGGCGCTGCCCTGCGGCGCGCAACTCGCGCACGTCTTGATGGAGCTCACGCCTCTGCCGGGCGATGTGAGTCCCGGGAACGCGTGCCAAGGCGGCCAGCGAGCGGGCGCGGCCGACGACGGCGCTCTGCGCGTGACGGGCAAGCGAATGGGTGGAGGAACTCAGCGCAGCGCGCTCGTCATTGATGTTCAGGGGCACAGCGGCTTCCGCGGCGTGGGTTGGGGTCGAGCAGCTCTCGGCCGCCACGTCGTCGATCAAGGTTTGGTCGGTGTGGTGGCCGACGCTGGCGATCACCGGTACGCGCAGCAGCGCGACGGTGCGGCAGAGCGTCTCGTCGCAGAAGGCAAAGAGGTCGGCCAGAGAACCGCCGCCGCGGGCAACAATAATCGTCTCGACCTGCTCGATCCCTGCCAAGTCGGTCAATGCCTGGGTGATAGCCGTCGCTGCCTTGCGGTCCTGCACAGGCGCGAAGCCCCAGATAAGAGTCCCGGCCCAGCCGCGACGCTCTAGCCCCGCAACCACGTCATCGCGAGCCTTGCCTGATTCGCTTGTCACAACTCCGATCGTTCGCGGCAACTGCGGCCGCGGCAAAAGCTTCTGTGGCTCGAAGAGCCCTTCGCCCTCGAGCTGACGACGCAGCGCCGCTAGCTGCGCCAGCAGGTCACCTTCGCCGGCGACGCGCAGATCGGTGACATCGAACGAGAATGACGGTGAGGAGGTTTTGCTCCCCGGGTAATAGTCGGGCCCACCGGCGATCACGATCTGTGCTCCATCTTTGAGCGTTGACGCGACTTCGCCTAACGCTTCAAACTTGTTTGTCCACATCGCACACGGCACGGCGCCGCGTGCGTCGCGGAGCTCAAAGTAGACACGCGCCTTGGTGTGCTTGAGGTTCCAAATCTCGCCAAACAGCTGAAGTCGAGCGCGCCCGCGCAGCTCCTCGCGGAGCATCTCAGCGTAGGCGCCGACAGGGAATGGGCCTTTGAGAGCGCTGCCTTCAATTCCCGCGGGGCGCTCGGGGCTCTCTTCCATTGCCCGGCCGGCTAGCGGAGCTTTGGGTCTCGTACGCTGGCCAGCGGCTCAAGCCCTTCGCTCTGCTGGCCACGGATCTCGCCGTCGTAACCGAGCTCGTCGAGCCGGGCGATCTGCATTTGGCCCTCGAGCCTCGCTGGGTGCCCGGCCGGAAGGTCTTCAATAAGGCGGCGGATTCGGTTGCGGAGCTGCAGCGAGAAGTGGGGGGTCGAGGCATGCACGAGCTGGCGAACGTCATCGACGCTGATGTCGAGCGCTTGGCTCGGGTTGTTAGCTGGCTTTTGTGATTCGCTCATCGGGCTGCCGCCGCGTTCGTTATCGGGGCTATCTCTAGGAGGCTATCGATCGTTGTCTGTGTTTGGTCGCTGACTGCGCTGGTGTCGCCGATCATCCAAGCGTGGTTATAGACGCCGCGGACCGGGTCGGATGAATAGCCGGGGCGGATGTCGCTGAGATAACTGCGGACCCCGTTTGGCAGCGAGCCGTCGTTGCCGACGAGCAGCAGCGGCCCGTAGCTGCCGCTAGCTGAGAGCGGCGCCGCTGCACCCGCCGTGGCGGCCTCGGCTGGGTTAGCAAAGACCATTCCGTGGCCCGGATCTACGACCCCCCAACCAAACGTCTTGTCGCGAAAGCGGGCGAATGCGACGGAGTTGGCGCTGGGCGAGTTGCCTGCAATCCGCGTGACTGAGCCAAGCCCGCGCAGAGCGGTAGCGACCGCCGGCGAAACTGCTGATGTCGGTCCGAGGATGTAAAGCCTCGGCTTGCCGTGGGCCTTGATCGCGGCAGCGGTTGCCGGCGGTAGCTGGTCTCGGCCGGTGAAGAGGACTGCATCGCCTGATTTGGCGGCCCAGGCGGCGGCTGGCATGGCCATCGCTGGAGACTCGGCTGACGCGATCACAATCGAGCTGCTCCAGCGGCCTGTGATGCGAGCCTTGTAGCTATCGATGTTCGCGGCCAGCGTGTACGGGTCACCGCCGTCGATTGATTTTGTCCGAAGCGTCGTCTGGGGCGCCGAGCCGAGCCGAATGATTTGTGGCCCGTTCGATCCAGTGCCGGTTGGTGCGAGCGCGTCGAGCGCGGTCTGCGTTTCGGCGGGCAACGCGCCGGCTGAGCTGAGCAGCATCGGAGCATGCAGGGGCGCCGCCATCAGCGCCGCGCCAGCGATTGTCGCCTGCCATTGGTTGGTGTCGGCGAGGACGATGCTCAAGGGGTGCTGGTTGCGGTTGGTTCCCGGGTATACGGCGCGCGACGCCGCGGCGGCGATTGAGACGGGCGTTGAACCCGATGCGCGCGTCGTATTCTTTGTCGCCGCGGTAGGAATGCCGGGGTTAGCGGCCGAGGATGAGTCCCCAGAACCGCCGCCGATGATCTCGCCAGGCTTGCCGCATGAGGCAAGTACCAGCAAGATGCAGGCGCAGCAGGCAGCCGCGAGAAACCTAGTGACGACGATCGGCAGCATTGGTGCGAGCCTAGCGGCAGTCGCCGGCGGCGCCAGCGCTAGTTCAGTCGGGGATCAGGCCTTCGCCGGTGAATTCTTCGCCCGCCTCTTCGAAGCTCAGATCATCGGGAGGCAGAATAACGTCAGAGACAGACAGGTCATCATCAGCAAGCGCCGTTCCTTCGCTGCGAACGAGCGCCAGCAGCTGATCAAAACTGCGCTGGAAGGCCTCTCGGTCGCCAGCATCGACGGCGGCGACTGCAGCGTTATCTAGCTCGTTGACTTTTCCGATTAGATCGTCATCGAGGCGGTACTGATTTTCACTTGAGATACGAACGATCATTTGGTTGGTTCCTCTCCTGGCTCAATTTCGCCGGCCGGTTCTCCAGCGCCAAGCTCGGCCTTCATCCGTGCCATGTCGTCGTCGACAGCGCTGGCGCTTGAGAGCTCGGCCAGCTGGCGGTCGATGTCATCGTTGCCATCGCCGAGCGTCGTCAGGTCGTCGAAGGTGCCTGCCGCTTCAAGCTCTTCAACTGCTGCCGCGCGCGCCTTCATGTCCTCAGTCTTATCGACGGCGCGCTGCATCGCTAGGCCAACGTCGGCCATCTCCTCACCAACACCTGTCGCTGCTTCAGAGATGCGGACCTGAGCCTCAGCGGCTGAGTACTGAGCTTTGATCGTCTCCTTCTTGGTGCGGAAAGCTTCAATCTTGGCGCGCAGCTTCGCCTCCGAATCGGTCAGCTTCTGCTGCTGCCCTTCTAGCTCGGCGACCTGAGTATCAAACGACTGCAGCTCGGTCTGCGCGACGTTCTTGCGCTCAAGGGCCTCGCGCGCCAGCTCCTCATTGCCTTGCGCCAGTGCCTGGCGAGCTTGCGTGTCGAGCTTCACGACAGATTGCTCAAGTTTCTCTGACTGCATCTGGAGGCGCTTTTTAGCGGTCACGACCTCAGCGATCCCCTGTTTAACCTTCTGCAGCGACTCGAGCTGCTTCTGGTAGCTGTAATCGAGCGTTTCGCCCGGATCCTCAGCCTTATCGAGAACCTTCGAGACCTTCGCTTTGATGACGGTTGACATTCGCCCACTGAGACCGGCCATGATGCTCCTTAAGATCGGACTGACAAGATTCTTCCCAAGCCTAGCGGGCGCGCCTTGGTAACCTCGGTCTAGGCCGAGTTCCTCGCCGATACGGGTGAGGGAGTGGGGGACCCAACGAAGGCTTAGGTCTTCAGGGGCGAATAGCGGGCAATGCCGCCTGCTTAGCGCAATTCCAGCGCGAGCCCGTCAGCTCACCTCGCAGGCCTCGTTGCAGCAATTGCCAATGATTAGATTGCCAAATAGCCTCCGCGGCCGAATGCGCTCGCGTTTTTCTCTGCTCGCCCTAGCGGCCGTGCTCCCTGTCGTCCTCTGGGCGGTACTGCCTGTTGGCTCGCTCGGCGCCACGCGTGATCAGCGCCTGAGCCAGCTCAACGACAGGATTGCCAAGGCTCAAAGCAAGGTCGATACTAAGAAGGGGACCGAGAGCGTCCTAACCACGCAGGTCGCGGGGTGGCAGTCGAAGATTGATGCGCTGCAAGGAAAGATCGACACGCTGCAGAGTCGCCAAGACGCGATTCAGCAGGGACTTGACCGTGAGCAGGGGCAGCTAGATCGCATCCAGCGTGACCTTCGCGCTCAACGTCGCCGTCAAGTTGTCTTGAAGGCGCGGCTAGAAGAAGGGCGCCGTGTTCTCTCGCAGCGCCTCTTCGAGCTTTACCGCGCCGATGCGCCGACGCTTATTAGCGTTGTGCTTGATTCGAAGGGCTTCGCGGAATTGCTTGAGCGCGGCGAATTCCTGAAGCGGATCGGTGATCAGGACCAGCGCGTAATTACGTTGGTACGCACTTCACGAGTCGAAGCCACGCTCAGCGCCAACCGCCTCAGCGCACTCGAGGGTCGCCAGAGCCGGATCACGCAGAGCATCAAGAAGAAGCGCGACGCCGTCGCCGCGATTAAGGGCGAGCTCGTTTCGACCCGCACGGGATTCGACAGGACGAAGCAGCAGAAGGCCGACGTGTTGGCTGGTGTTAAGGCCGACCGTCGCAAGCTCGAAGGTGCGCTCTCGAAGATGCGTGAGACGCAGGCACGGATCGAAGGGATCCTCACCGGTGGGCCTCTCGCTGGGCCAATCCGTCGAGGTTCAGGGTCAATGATCTGGCCGGTCAATGGTCCGATCACTTCGCCGTTCTGTGAGCGACGTGCGTGGGAATCTTGCCACCCAGGTATCGATATTGGCGTTCCTGCTGGAACACCGATTCGCGCCGCCGACAGCGGCACCGTGCTGGTCGCTTCGATGAACGGCGGTTACGGCAATTACACCTGTATCGCGCACAGCTCAACGCTTTCCACCTGCTACGCCCACCAGTCCCGGTTTGCCGCCACGGTTGGGCAGAACGTCAGCAAGGGTCAAGTAATCGGCTACATCGGTTGTACCGGTCTTTGCTTCGGTGATCACCTCCACTTTGAGGTGCGCATCAATGGTCAAGTGACCAACCCGCTCAGTTACCTCTAGCCTTTCGGCATGCAGCCGGAGATCGATCTCTTTGGGCTTCCGCTCAAGACCTTCGGTCTGATGTTCGCGCTGGCCTTCCTCGCAGCCGGCGCGGTGCTCCATCGCCGACTGCTGGAACGGGGTCTGCCAGGAGATTGGGCCTACGAGGCGATCTTTGCGGCGCTGGCCGGAGGGCTTGTCGGCGCCCGGCTCGTCTGGATCCTTGAGAACCTCAGTCGTGTCCGCGGCGACGTACTTGGGAGCATCTTTTCTGGCTCTGGGTTGGTCTGGTACGGCGGCGTGATCGGCGGCGCGCTCTTCGTGATGATCTGGGCCAAGTGGCGCGGCACACTGACTCTTTCGGTCTTCGATATGGCGGCCGTGCCGCTTGCGCTCGGAAACGCGATTGGCAGGATCGGCTGTCAACTGTCAGGCGACGGCGACTACGGGCGTGCATGGGATGGGCCCTGGGCGATGGGCTACCCCGATGGGACGGTGCCGACGGCGCCCGGCGAAACGGTCCACCCGACCCCGATCTACGAGACGCTCGCCTTGGGATTAATCGCTTGGCTGCTGTGGACTCTCCGCGACCGCGTGCGTCCAGGCTGCCTCTTCGCGCTGTGGCTTGTACTGGCCGGGCTGGAGCGGCTCTTAGTGGAGTTTCTGCGCCGCAACGACATTGCGGCGTTGGGGCTGACGATCCCTCAGCTGCAGAGCCTCGCGATGATTATCGGAGGGGCGATCTGGCTGACGGTTGTATTTCGCCGTCACGGGTCGGTCACATTGGATCCGCAGCGTGGCATGATGCGCGCCGATGGCTGATGCAGAACTGACAGAGAATGTGTTCCCAATTGGGAGCACGATCAACGAGCTCGGCAGGCTCGAGGTCGGCGGCTGCGACGTCGTAGAGCTAGCCCGTGAGTTTGGGACGCCGGCCTACGTCGTCGCTGAGGACGACATGCGCGCCCGCGCCCGCGGGCTGCGAGCAGCCTTCGCTGCCCACAGCGACGACTTTGAGTTGATCTTTGCCTCCAAGGCTTTTCCCTGCGCAGCGGTCTGCGCGCTCTTTGCTGAAGAGGGCTTTGGCTGTGACGTGGCATCGGCCGGCGAGCTTGAGATCGCGTTGGCTGGCGGTGTGCCGGCAGAGCGGCTGCAGATGCACGGCAACGCAAAAGGGGAATTGGACCTAGCACGCGCCGTCGAAGTTGGAATCGGCGCGATCGTCGTTGACAACCTGCGCGACCTTGATCGTTTGGAACAGCTCGTTGAAGGGCGCAAGCAAAGCATCTATCTGCGCATTGCTCCTGGCGTCAGCCCCGACACGCACCCAGCAATTTCGACCGGCGGCCCGAACACAAAGTTTGGCTTTGATCTGGAGCACGCGCCGGCGGCGATCGCCCGCGCGCAGTCGATCGATTCACTCGAACTCGAGGGACTGCACTTCCACATCGGCTCGCAGATCTTTGACCTCACCCCGTTTGAAGGCGCGCTAAGGGCGCTCGCCGATCTTGGTGACTTCAAGGCATACAACCTCGGCGGTGGCCTAGCCGCCGCCTACACGGCGCACGACGAGCCGCCGAGCTACGAGGAATACGCCGCGGCCAAAGCCGGCGCCCTGCGGAGCGTCTTTGGCGCCGGTTCGAAGCTGCTCGATGAGCCTGGTCGCGCTCTCGTAGCCAACGGCTGCGTAACGCTATACGGCGTTGAGTCGGTGAAACGGAACGTCGACACTTACGTCGCCGTTGACGGCGGGATGTCCGACAACATGCGGCCAATGCTCTACGGCGCCCGCTATGAAGCCCAAATCGCGGATCGGTTCGGCGGTGGGACTGCCTGTCACCTAGTAGGTAAGCACTGCGAATCCGGCGATATTTTGATCCGCGACGCCGATCTCAACCAACCGGTTGCAGGAGATCTGGTCGTAGTTCCTGCCACGGGGGCGTACGGTCATGCAATGGCAAACAATTACAACGGCGCACTGCGCCCTCCGGTGATCTTCGCGCGCGACGGTGACGCGCGCCTCGTCGTGCGCCGTGAGAGCAACGAAGATCTGCTGGCGCGAGATGTCTGATCAGCCCCTGAAGATCGGTTTGCTGGGTCGTGGAACGGTCGGTTCAGCGTTCGCTGAGCTGGTCGCTGCGCGGGCCGACGAGATCGCTCGTCTGACCGGCCGCAGGCCTGAGATCAGTGGTGTGCTGACGCGCAGCGAAGGCGACGCGATGCAGATCATCGAGCAGGCCGACCTGATCGTCGAAGTGATGGGTGGCACCGAACCAACACGCGATTATGTGCTCGCCGCGCTCAACGCTGGGCTGCCGGTAGTCAGTGCCAACAAGCAGCTCCTCAGCCGCCACGGCCCAGAGCTGTGGGCGGCCGCCGAGGCGTCGGGCGGTGAGCTGCGCTTTGAGGCCGCTGTCGCCGGTGTTGTTCCCGTGATTCGAGTTCTTTCAGAATCGCTCAGTGGCGCGCAGATCGACCGTATTCACGGCATCGTCAACGGCACGACCAACTTCATTCTCTCCGAGATGGCGGCAACCGGCGCCAGCTATGAGGATGCGCTGGCGCAAGCCCAGCAACTTGGATTTGCTGAGGCAGACCCGACCGAGGACGTCAGCGGCTCCGACGCGGCGGCGAAGATGGCGCTGCTCGCGCAGCTCGCCTTCGGCGGCTGGGTGGCGCTAGACGACGTCGTCTTTGAAGGGATCGAAGAGCTGACGACAGAGGACATCGCCTACGCGAAGGAATTTGGCTTGGCGCTGAAGCTGCTCGGCACGGCGGAGCGAGTCGGCGACGCTATTTCGGTCCGCGTGCATCCTGCATTTCTTTACGCAGCCCATCCGCTCGCCAACATCAATGGCTCGTTCAACGCCGTGACGATTGAATCACCGGCGATCACTGAGATCACGCTCTCGGGCCCCGGAGCCGGCGGGCCACAGACTGCGAGCGCTCTGCTTGGAGACGTCCTAAGCGTGATTAACGGAGCGCCGACGATCGATGCTCCGCGCCAAGACGCAAAGTTGACCGAAGAGGTCGAATCGGCTTTCTATCTTCACTTGGAGGTCGCCGATCAGCCAGGAGTGCTCGCGCAGGTCGCGAAGCTATTAGGGGAGCATGGCGTCTCGGTTAAATCGGTTGCGCAGTCTGGGCTAGGCGACAACGCACGGCTCGTGATGGTCACCCACTCGGTGCTCGAGTCGGATTTCTTGAGCGCGCGTGACGAGCTTGCCGAGTTCGACTTCCTGCGCAGCCAGCCACGAGCGATCCGCGTCATCGACGAGCAGTTCATCGGCTGATGGCTGGCCTTATCGAGCGATACCGCGACCGGCTTCCGTTTGCACCCGGTGACCCCGTCATCACGCTCGACGAAGGCGCGACGCCGCTAGTTCACGCGCCGCGGCTCAGCGAGCGACTCGGCGGCGAAGTTTGGCTAAAGATCGAGGGCGCCAACCCGACCGGCTCGTTTAAGGATCGCGGCATGACCTGCGCTGTCTCGGGCGCTGTCCGTGACGGCTCGACCGCTGTTGTCTGCGCATCGACCGGCAATACGGCGGCCAGCGCCGCTGCTTACGCCGCGCGTGCGGGCATCACCTGCGCCGTGATCGTGCCGGACGGCAAGATCGCTAGGGGCAAGCTCGCTCAGGCTGTAATTCACGGCGCCCGCGTGGTCGGGCTGAAGGGCAACTTTGACGAGGCCCTGCGCCTCGTGCGTGAGCTTTCGCAGGCCCATCCAATAGCGCTCGTCAACAGCGTCAATCCGCTGCGGATCGAGGGTCAGAAGACGGCAGCATTCGAGCTAATCGAGACGCTCGGCCCTCAGCGGCCGCTCGATGCGTTGGCAATCTCGGTCGGCAACGCCGGCAACATCACTGCCTACTGGAAGGGCTTCAGCGAGTCGGCCGATCAGATCGAGCGAATGCCGAAGATGCTTGGCTTCCAAGCGGCCGGAGCAGCACCTCTGGTGCTGGGTCATGCGGTGGAACAGCCAGAGACGCTGGCCAGTGCAATACGGATTGGCGACCCTGCCCGCGGCGAAGAAGCCTTGCTGGCGGTTTCAGAGTCGGGCGGCGCAATCAACTCCGTGACCGACGAACAGATCCTTGAGGCGTACCGTTTCCTCGCAGACCAGGAGGGCGTCTTCTGCGAGCCGTCTAGCGCTGCATCGGTGGCAGGACTGCTCGTTCACGGTCTACCCGAAGGCGTCGAGAGAATCGTTTGTGCGTTGACCGGCCACGGGCTCAAGGATCCAGAGACAGCGATCGAGATAGGCGAAGGGATTATCCCCTGCGAGGCCAACTTGGCGGCGGTTGAGACCGCCGTATGGGGCTGAAAATGGAGCGACGTCGCCTCGTAACAGTTCCTGCCTCATCAGCAAACCTTGGCCCTGGCTTCGATTCGTTTGCCGTCGCGCTCTCCCTATCGATGGAGCTAGAGGTAACGGAGACAGGCAGCTTTGCGGTTGAGACCGATCTCGATATCGCCCGCGACCGGCGCAACCTCGTAGTGCGCGGCTTCGAGCGGCTCCATCCGCCTGATGACTTCAACTTCAAGATTCGTTCTGAGATTCCACTCAGCGGCGGCCTGGGCACTAGCGCTGCGGCCTACTTGGCAGGATTGATGGCCGCCGATCATCTCTTCGAACTAGATGCCGATCTCTTGGCGTTAGGAACGGAACTTGACGGTCATCCCGACAACGTTGCCGCGGCGCTCCACGGTGGATTCATCGTGACGACCGGCGGCGAAGTTACGCGCTTCGATCCGCCTGATGGCCTCGAGGCCGTGCTCGTTGTGCCAAACGAAGCAGTTGCAACCCGTGAGGCGCGAGCAGCATTGCCGGCTGAAGTCCCGATCGCTGATGCTGTCTTCAACGTCGCCCACGGCGCGCTACTGATGCTGGGGCTGGCTCGCGGAGACTTCGAACTGATCTCACGTGGGCTCGACGATCGCCTTCATCAGACCTACCGCGGGCCTCTTTATCCGCGTTCTTACGATCTGATCTCCCGAGCCAAAGAATTTGGCGCGCTGGGCGCGACGCTCTCTGGTGCAGGCCCAACGGTGCTCGTCTGGACGAGCTTCGACACGACCGGCGGCGTCGTTGACGCGCTGAGCGCTGAGGTCGGCGGCTGGGCGCAAGTTCAGCGCGCGCGCTTTGAGCTAAGCGGCGCGGACGTTCAAGAGCTCTAAGGCTGCAGCTCTTGCTCGGGCACTAACGCCGCGAGCTGGGCGCTCTGCTCGTAGAGGCCAAGCCGTTTAAGTAGTTCGGCCGCGACGAGCAGGTAATCGGAGCCGAGGTCGGGGCGGTGTTCAAAGATCGGGGTCGCTCGTTCAGCCGACTCGGCGTAGGCGATCGACTGGCGCACCGTCTGGTCAAGCAGGCGATCACCGACGTGTTCGCGCAGCGCGTCGAACGCTTCACGCGAGTGAACGGTCCGCATGTCGGCGATATTAAAAAGCACTCCTAGCCATTGAAGTTGAGGGTTGAGACTGTCTCGCGCCAGCTCTATCACCTCGAGCGCCTGCTCAACTCCCTGCAGCGCGAAGTACTGCGCCTCGCTGCTAAGCAGCGCCTGATCGGCGGCCACCAGGGCGTTGACTGTCAGCAGTCCCAGTGCAGGAGGGCAGTCGATGAAGATCACGTCGTAGCGCTCGTCCAGTTCCGTCAAGGCTCCGCGCAGCGTCATCTCGCGGCCCATCTTGCCGGCCAGCGTGATCTCGGCCTCCGCGAGGCTGAGGTTCGCTGGGATCACGTCATCGACTATCGCCTCGCTAGCAGTAGCGCGGCCGGAGAGGACATCGCCGATCGTCGGGTCGGCTTCCGGGTCGATGTCGAAGTAGTCAGAAAGGTTGCCCTGCGGGTCGAGATCGATAGCTAGGACGCGCAGGCCGGTCTGACGGAATGCTCCGACGAGGTGCCGGACCGAAGTTGTTTTGCCGGTCCCACCCTTCTGGCTGAGGACCGAGATCGTGATCGCCATTGGCTGCGAGTCTAGACGCGCAGCGCGTCCGGCGGGCTGTCGCCAGCGGTGGCTGCTTGGACGGCGACGCTAACGAAGTTAATTCGGTATCGCCCGATCAGAAAGCATTCGCCGTCACTGAGCCCGTGCCGCTCGATCCGTTCGCCGTCAACGAAGACTCCGTTGAGGCTCCGGTCATCAAGCAGCTTCATGCCATCTGGTTCCCGCACGATTAGCGCGTGCCGCCGCGAGACAGTTGGGTCATCAAAGCGAACATCAGCGGCGGTGCTGCGACCAATTCGCGTCCAATCGCCGGAGAGCACGACAACGCGTAGCGCATCGGCTTCGACGAAGACCAGATATTCACCGGGCTCTGTAAGAGATGCGCGAGTCGCAGCGATCGATTCCAGCTCGGCCGGGTCGATCGGGAGTTCTTGCTTCGGGGCGGGTGCGTGCTCCGCCGTTTGCCGGTTCTGCCGTGCACTGGAATCTATTGACGCCATCCAGCCCCCCGATCTCTCGCTCCAATGGATTCTACGCGCCCTGTCAATCTGGGATGAAATGGCGTCTCGAATTGGCAGGAATCTGGGCGCTTCGAGCGAATACCTGCCAATGCTGACTTGGAACCAGCTCCTCGGTGAACCTGAGCTTGAAATTCGCTTGCTGCGAAAAGGGCACGAAAGTCGTGCTGCCGCCGATCCTCACTGCGACGACTGTGGACGTGCGCCGCTGGCCGGCGAAGAGCTGTTCCATTTCGCCGGTGAATCCGTGTGCGCGCTTTGCTCACCGCGGCACGCCGGCTCGCCGAGCGCGATTGAGCCTGTTTCGCACGTTGAGCATGGCGTGAGTGTGCGCAGGGTTTCGCTACCCAGGGCCGCCTAGTAGAGACCGCCCGTCGCGTCTGCGGGCCTCCCGGGTAAACTGCGCAGCGCAATGCAGCCCTGCACGATCACCCAGCGAATTGCTTCTCCGCCGTCGGTCGTCTTCGACTATCTCAGCGACGCGGCAAACTTCCCCGAGTTCACCGATCATTTCCTTGACGACTGGCACATGACCCGCGAGGAGACTTATGGGCTGGGCGCCGGTGGACGATTCAAAGAGGAGCTTCCGTTCGCCCGTTTTGGTTGGGGGGACATGGCAATCGTCGAACGAGAAGAGCCCAGGCTACTGGTGCTGGCAGGACGTAGTGGCAAGTACAACCGAATCCGCACGTTGACAATTTTCCAGCTGAGCGATGACGATGACAACGGCACGATGATTGAGCTGAGCCTTGAAACACACCCCGTCTACCCGAGTGACAAGTTTCTTGAAGCGCTCGCTCAGAATCGTTCACGTACACGTGGCTGGAAGAAGTCGCTACGGCGTTTAGCGGCGATCCTTGAGCATGGCGAGCAACGGGGCGAGCGCGCAACGATCGCTGGCGGCGCTCGTAAGCCGGCTACAGGACTGCGCGCGTAGGTCTTGCCGCGCCGCGATCCTCTAAACTTCGCCGCCGCCATGTTCCGCCGCCTATCCGCCCTCGCTCTGATCTCGCTCGCTGCCATCGTCGTTGTCGGCTGCGGTGACAAGCCCGCGACTGTTTCAGCCGGGGAGTCGGAGGCCATCTACGTAACGCTTGGCGATCTTCAGTACCAAGTCCAGATGTCGCGGCAGCTAAACCCAGCTGATGTCGGTGACCGGGACCTGCTGAGCGGCGTGCCGCTAGCCGACCAGGCGCTTGGCGCCGATGACCTTTGGTTTGGCGTTTGGGTGAGGGCCTTCAACAGCAGCGACTCGGCGCAGCGGACCGCTAATGAGTTCAAGATCGTCGATACCCGCGGAACTGAGTATGAGCCGATTCCACTGGCCCTGAGCAACAAATTTGCCTTCCGCGAGGCCGTCGTACCGGCCAGCAACGGCCAGTATCCGAACCCCAACAGCGCCGCCGCGAATCTGCCGACAACCGGTGCGATCTTAATCTTCAAGTTGCCGCATCAGACTCTTGATTACCGGCCGCTTGAGCTAGAGATCGGAAGCTCGCAGCTTCCCGGCGAGCTGGCCACAGTCACGCTCGACGTCTAGCGCGCTGCCAGCATCGCGCTGAGCACACCCTGAGCCGCGGGCGCCGCAGTCTCGCCGCCAGCGCCGGCGCCAACGAACATCACGCCGACCGCATTGCTGGCGACTCGCGTCTTGTCGGCGGGGGCGAAGGCGATGAACCACGCGTCGGTGTCCTCAGGGGCCTCGCTCGGTGAGCGAAGCTCTGCCGTTCCGGTCTTTCCAGCGACGGCCACGCCGGGGATCGCCGCAGCTGTACCGGTGCCGCCGCTGACAACACCGAGCATCAGCTGCTGTATCGTCCTGGCAGTAGAGGCCTTGATCGCCTGGCTCCCACTGCTGGCTTTGGTGCGCTCGGCGACCGACTGGTCGAGCGTCGGCACGACCAGTTTTCCATGGCGAGCAATGGTCGCCGCGACGATCGCCATCTGCAGCGCGCTGGCCTGAACCTCTCCCTGTCCAATGGCCGACGATCCGACGTTGAGTTCGTCGCCCAGCTCGAGTGGGATCGTGCTCTGCGCTGCTCCTGGAATCGGTGATTCGTGGTTGAACCCGAAGCGCTGCGCGACTGCCACGAGGCGCGGCGAGCCGAGCTTTGCCCCGAGCGGTGCGAAGACCGAGTTACAGGAGACAGCGAATGCTTCGGCGAGACTGCCACCGCAGACTTCGCCTCCAGCATTTGAAAGACTAAAGCCAGAAAGTTCAATGGCTGACTGCATCGGGAACGTTGACTTGGTCGACACGATGCCTGCATCGAGGGCGCCAGCGGTCGTGATCACTTTGAACGTCGATCCCGGCGGTTGGAGGAGCGAGAAGGCTTGCCCGGCAAAGCCATCAACCGCGCCATTACGGGGATTGAGAGCGACTATGCCGCCTTGCCTTCCTGACATCGCGGCGATTGCAGCTCGCTCAACGCTGGGGGAGATCGTCGTTCTAACCTTGGCTCCTGCCGCTCCAGTCGATTTTGCGATTACGCGGTCGCCGGCGCGAAGCGTGCCTTCGGGGAGGCCGGCCAGCTGAGGTTGAAAGATCAGTTCAAGGCCCGACGTCCCTACCTGTGCATCAGGCGGGATACCCAGTGCGTTGATCTCCAGCGCCCTTTCCGGAGGGATCGGCCCAAGCTGGCCAACGACCTCCGATGCGACGTCTGTGATCGGGGAGCTGCGATCGGCTCCCGTGGCCAGCACCTGACCATCTTTTGCGAGCAGCGTTCCGCGTTCAAGCATTGTTGTCTCACGCGTCAGCTGTTGTCCTGGTTTCAGCTCGGGGAAGGCCATCGACGGTGTCCAAGCAATCTTCGTCGCGTCTCCGTCCTCGGTCGCCTGCACGTTGACATTGCCTCGCACCGTTCCGAAGATCCGCGTCTTGATCTTCACCGGTATCTGCCAGCGGCCATCTCCGATCTCCTTCGGCTCGGACGTTGTTACTGAATTCTCACGCGCGGTCGCCGTGGCGAGCGTCGTGCGGTTCGACTGCGCAAAGTCGAGTAGCGGCAACTTCTTCTGAGTACTGCTCGTCAGCTGCGCGTACATCGTCGCCCAGTCGCCCTTGCCCCATGCCTGCGCGTAGCTGCGGACTTCACTCTCGCCGGCTGCTCCCGAGGAGGCCCCGGCCACTGCGCCGATCAAGAAGGCGACCGCTGCCACAACTGCAACAGGGATCAGTCGCCTCTGCATCGTGCTGCTCATCTTCGTGCTGCTGGACGGCTTCGGATTTTCGCGCTGTGGCGCTGAAGATTTCCCTGCTCGCGGCTGCTTTGGCCTGTCGCTCATTGTGGGCTCACGAACGTTGCAGAAATCTACTCCCCGCGGTGGTCAGAGCCGTTGCCGCGTGGCAGCCCGCTACGCTGCGGCGCGATGGGTAAGACATTGATCATCGCCGAGAAGCCTTCCGTGGGGGAGGATTTGGCGCGCGTTCTTCCAGGCCCGTTCAAGAAGAAAGCCGGCACAGGCGAGAAGCGATCCCGTGCACTCGAAGGCCCTGATCACATAATTAGTTGGGCAGTCGGGCACCTTGTCTCGCTCGCCGATCCCGACCAGTACGACGAGAAGTTCAAGAAGTGGCGGATGGCCGATCTGCCAATCGTGCCAACCAAGTTCAAGCTTGAAGTCCGCGACGAGCGCTCGCAGAAGCAGATGAAAGTGGTTCGTGAATATCTGCGCAGCGATGAGATCGACCTCGTCGTAAATGCCTGCGACGCCGGCCGCGAAGGCGAGCTGATCTTCGCCTACCTCTACGAGAAGGCTGGCTCAAAGAAACCGGTGGAGCGGCTCTGGCTTTCGTCGATGACCGAGTCGGCGATGCGTGAAGCGCTTGACAACCTCCGGCCATCCAGCGAATTCGCACTGCTCGAGGAGGCCGCCCGTTCACGTTCCGAAGCGGACTGGATCGTCGGCATGAACGCCACCCGCGCGGCGACTATTCGTCTGCGCTCGTCGTTTGACGGAGCCGTATCGCTTGGCCGCGTGCAGACGCCGACCTTGGCGATCTTGACGCGGCGCGAAGAAGAGATCCGCGCATTCATCCCTGAGGCCTACTGGCTGGTCGACGCGAAGTTCGCAACAGACGACGGCCGCAAGTACGAGGGGCGTTACCACGCCGGCGCGAAGCCACGGATCGACAAGCAGGCCTCCGCCGAGGAGATCGTTGCCGCCGTCAAGGGGCAGAGCGGACAGATCACAAAACTCACGAAGACGAAGAAGACCGAGAAGCCGGCGATGCTTTACGACCTCACTTCGCTTCAGCGCGACGCCAACACTCGCTTTGGCTTCTCCGCAAAGCGCACGCTCGGCGCCGCTCAGCGCTGCTACGAGGAGCACAAAGCACTGACCTACCCGCGGACCAACTCTCGGTACCTAACCACCGACATGGTTGAGGAGATCAAGCCGATCGCCGAGAAGGTCGGCCGCGACAGCGAGTATGCAGCCGCCGCAGAATATGTAACCGGGCTCGACCTGCTGCCCCTAGCGCGCGTGGTTAACGATGAGAAGGTTGGCGATCACCACGCGATCATTCCAACCAACGACTTCCACAAGTTGGAGAAGATGAGCTCAGATGACCGGCGCATCTATGACCTCGTTACACGCCGCTTCTTGGCGATCTTCCATCCCGACGCTGAGTTTGAGAACACGAGGGTCGAGACAACAGTTGAGGAGCATGTCTTCCGTACGCGCGGCAAGGTTCTAATCGTCCCAGGCTGGCGCGGCGTCTACGGCGAGCTAGCCGAAGGTGAGAAGGGGGCAGCGGACGAGGACGAAGGTCGCGATCAAACCCTGCCGAAGCTCGAGCAGGACGAGACCGTCGACACAACAGACGTTGAATCGCTCGAGAAGGAAACAAAGCCGCCGCGTCGCTACTCAGACGCATCGCTGCTCGGCGCGATGGAGACTGCAGGCAAGCTCGTTGATGACGATGAGATGCGCGAGGCGATGAAGGATTCTGGGATCGGCACGCCAGCGACACGCTCGGCGATCATTGAGCGCCTGATCGACGTTGGCTACATCGAGCGAGAGGGCCGAGCTCTGGTGCCCACGGAGAAGGGGATGAACGTGATCCGCCTGCTCGACGGCCACCCGTTGACTGAGCCTGCGCTAACCGGCGAGTGGGAGCATCGGCTTGGACTGATTCAGGAAGGCGCCGAGACACGCAAGAAGTTCATGGCCGACATCAAGGAATTCGCCGTCGGCACTATCAGCGAGCTCGACACAAAGCTCAAGGACGTCAAGATCCCTCGCGCCAACCTCGGGCCATGCCCCGTATGCGGCGCCGACATAATCGAAAACCGCAAGGGCTACTCCTGCTGGGCGCGCGAGGATCCGGGCTGTGGCTTCGTGATCTGGAAGGGGAAAGTTGGCAAGCAGCTTCCCGCCGCGATCGCGCGTGAGCTGATCACAACCGGTCGCACCGAGAAGCAGGTCGCGGGCTTCAAGGGCCGCAGCGGCCGCTCGTTCCGCGCCAAGCTAGCTCTGCAGCAGTCCGAAGAAGGCAAGTGGCGGGTCGAGTTCGACGAAGCCTGGGCCAAGGAGGGCGCAAAGGCGCCGGCCGCCGAAGACGCAACTGCCGACGCCGATGCGATGGCCGAGGCCGAGGCAGCAAAGGCCGCAAAGGCCAGCGGCGGCGACTCCACCGACGAGGCAGCTTGAGCCTGCGCCTCAGGCGCGTCAGTTTTCACCGGTCGGCGGCGACCATCTTCGAATGCCGCTGAAACTAATCACAGGGCCGGTTAACTCCGGCAAGGCGGCGGAGGTGCTCGACGGCGTCGCTGAGGCGGCCGAAGCCGGCAAAGATCCAGTCCTAGTAGTCCCGACCTCGACAGATTCCGACCTCTTGCGGCGCGAGCTCGCCCGGCGCGATGTCGCTTCGGCGGTGCGGGTCACTGTCTTCGGCGGGCTTTGGGAGCTGATCGCTCGTCGGCTTGAATTCGATCCACGTCCGCTGTCGCCTTTTAGGTTGCAGCGTGTCGCGCGGGCGATCACGGACGAGGCACTGCTCGCGGGTGATCTAGATCGGTTGGCTAGCTCAGCCAACAGCCCCGGGTTTGCTCCGGCGCTCGTTTCACTTGCCGAAGATCTCGGCGAAGTTAGGGCATCTACGGAAAAGTTCGATCGCGTCATGGCTGCCTGGGGCGCTGCGGAGCCGAGTCGTGCAAAGTACGCCAGCGAGATCGCTGCGCTCTACCGGCGCTACCGCGAGCGACTGCTCAAACTTGGAGCGCGTGACCAATCGAGCTACGTGGTTGAACTCCTTGACGATCTGAAGTCTGGGCCGGATCGCTGGCCCGCAACGCCGGTTTTCTTCTACGGGTTTGACGATTTCGGCCTCAAGCAGCTCGACACAATCAGAGCGATCAGTGAAGAGGCGCACGCGCCGGTGACAATCTCTTTCCCGTTCGAGCAGCGGATCGCCTTCAACGGTCGAAGCTGGATTTACGAGCAGCTGCTTCAGCTCGCCGATGGGCGACTGCAGGTTCAGCCGATCAGTACCGCGCACTACGCCGAAACGAGCCGTGCAGCGCTAGGTGGATTCGAACGCGGGCTTTTCGAGCTGACTGCTACCCCCGTTGACCCAGGCGATGCAATTGAGGCGATTGTCGGCGGTGGAGAACGCGCTGAGATGGAGCTGGTTGCGGCGCGAATCGCGGCGCTAATCGAAGATGGGCTCAGCCCAGATGACATCGCTGTGGCAATCCGTGACCTCGACGATGCCGCTCCCTTGGTTGAGACTGTTTTTGGCGCTAACGGAATCTCGATAGCGATGCGGTTGAGGGTCCAGATTGATGACACACCGCTTGTGCGAGGCATGCTTGCTCTTCTGGAGTGCGCGCTCTGCGAGTCGCCCGATGATCAACTGAGCACGCCGCTAGCGGCGTCGCTGGTGACTTGGTTAAGAACGCCAGGCGCCGTCAAGGAGAGCTATCACGGCCGCGTTGAAAGTCTCGAGAAGAAGATCCTTAGGGGCGAGATTACGACGCTCGCTGAGGCCGAGGCGTTCAGTCCTGTCGGTGGGTTGATCGCGGGTCTGCGCTCAGCTTTTGCTGAAGATTGCCAACAAGGCTGCAGAAAGGCAGCCGATGAGGCACGGCGGCTTTTGGCCGCTGCCGGCGGCGCGGGGGAGGCGCCGGTCTTCGACCGCCAGCAGATCGCCTCGATCGAGGCTCTTGGCGATCTGATCGTCGGACTCGATGACCTCGACTGGCTGGTCGATCGTGACGTGAGTTTGAAGCCAACCTCCGAGCAGCTAAAGGGTGAATTGGCGGCGCGAGAAATTGAGGTCGGGGAGAGCCTCGTCGCTGGAGCCGTCAGCATTGCTCTGCCGCTCTCTCTGCGCGCTAGGCGGGCCAAGACCTTGGTTGTGGCGCGGATGCAGGAAGGGCTCTATCCGCAGCGAGGCCGAGAGGATCCATTCCTTGATGACTCTTCGCGGCGACGCGTCGACCAGGCGGCGATCGCTGCCGGGCTCAGTCCGATCTGGCCCAATCAGCCGGCAGACAGGCTTGAGGACGAGCGCCACCTCCTGCACGCACTGTTGTCGCGTGCGGAGGAGCGCCTGATTTACAGTTACCACCGCAGCAACGACCGCGGGGAGCCGGCAAATCCAACCCTCTTCCTCGACGACATTGAAGAACTTCTCGACCCGCGGCCGGTTCCCCTCAAACGCGCGCTTGGTGCAGTCGGCTGGGTGTCTCGCGAGGAGCAGCCGAAACTCGCTCCCAGCCCCTATCAGCGCCATCTCGGCGAGATTGCTCAGCTTCCGCCCTCGGTCTCAAATTACGATCTCGTCGGTGATCAGGCTCTGACGGCGCTCAGGAGCCGTGAAGTTTGGTCTGTCACGACGCTAGAGGCTTATCTGCGCTGCCCGATGACATGGCTGATAGATAAGTTCCTGCGCCCAAGCCGGATAGAACCCGATCCAGGCCACTTTGCTTACGGAACGGCAATCCACGGAGCTCTGGAGCATCTGTTTGAGGCTCTACCCGCCAAGGACCGCCGCATTACGGCGGCCAATTTGCCCAAAGCGCTGGCGGCTCTCGCGGTTGCCGTCGAAGAGCTCGACCCAACCTCGATCGACCCGGTGACCGATCAGGTCCGCCGCCGTCAGGTCTTTGACGCGGTCGCGTCCTACCTTGAGCATTCATCGGTCTCAGGTACGGAGTTCACTCCTGACGAGTTCGAGCGCAGTTTCGGCTTCGACGGTCAAGACCCTGTCGATCTCGGCGAGGGTCTCCTGTTGTCGGGGAAGATTGACCGCGTCGACCGGCACGGTAATCAAGCGATCGTGATTGATTACAAATCTGGCAAGCCGAGCGCTGACTTCGGTGCGAAGAAGTCGGTTGATCAGGGCCTGCTCCAGAACGCGCTCTATTCGTTGGCCTTCGAGCAACAGTGCAGTGACGCGGAGGTCGTGGCCGCCCTCTACCAGACAATCCGTCGCGTCGATGTGGAATCCGGTAGGCCGCGCGGAGCGCTCTGCGCTGATGCCGACCAAGATCGGACCGACATCGTCGGAGGGGACCGAATTGGAAACGAAGCCTTTAGAGAGATGTTGGCCGCTGCCCGCCAAGCGGCGATTGATGCGATCGCGGCAATAGGTGAGGGGAAGTTGGAGCCGACCAACCCTGATAGTTGTTCCTTTTCCTCCTCGGGCGGCTGTGCCTACCCGGGGATCTGTAGGAGGCTCTCGTGAGCTCGGGGGAAGATCACAATCGGCTTTGGGACGGCGAAAAGATGCTCGGTCCATACGGCGAGCTCAATCCAGAACAGGTCGCGGCGGTTGTTGACAGGGCGCAGCCGCTCGTCTTGGAAGCAAGTGCAGGGGCTGGCAAGACACTCGTTCTAGTCGAGCGTTTCGTCCGCGACGTGCTTGAGCGAGATGGAGATAACGAACCACTCGCCTGCGAGCAGATTCTTGCGATCACCTTCACGAAGAAAGCGGCCGCCGAGCTGCGCGAGCGAATTCGCCGCCGGCTCTCAGCGATAGGGGCGGGTGACGATCCGCTTGCACCGCGAGCCCGTGTCGCGCTGTCGGAACTTGATGGAGCTTGGATATCCACGATCGACAGCTTCTGCGCTCGTCTTCTCCGCCGCCATGCACTGCTTGCTGGCGTCGATCCTGCCTTTGAAGTAGTCGAGGAGGCCGACCTCGCAGCGCTGCGGGAGCGTGCTTTCCGCGCGGCCACGGTTGATCTGCTCAACAGCACCGACCGCGACCAGGCGATTGAATTGCTCGCCAGCGAAGGCTCGGACCGCTTTGGCAAGCAGCAGGTATCGGCCGAGATTGAGCGCCTTTACGACCAGATGCGCAGCGCCGGTGAGGAGTGCCCCTGCCTGCCTGAAATCTCCAGCGATGAAGACCCTCGCGGCTGGGTTGCACTGCTGAGCAAGTTCTTGGTGGCCTACGGTCAACACTTCGCGGCAACCAAGCGGGCTTCCAACGGCTGCGACTTCAGCGACGTCGTTTTCGCAGCGCGGAACCTCCTGCGCGACAACGAGGCGCTCGCCGATGAATATCGCGAACGGTTTAAGAGGGTCCTGATTGACGAATTCCAGGACACCAACGGTCTCCAACTCGACCTCTTTGAAGCGCTCGGCGTTCAGTCACGCTTTCAGGTCGGCGATCCGCTGCAATCGATTTACGGCTTCCGCTTCGCTGATCTAGAGATATTTCGCAAGGTCGCGGCCGCATATGACGAGATCGGGCGAAAGTTCAATCTCACGCGCAACTACCGCTCCGACCCGAGCATCCTCGAAACAATCAATGCTGCCTTCAACCAGTCACACGCCATCAGTGATCTCGAGTGGGTTGCGATAGAGGCGCCCGAAGGGGCAAAGACGCTCGTTCCGGGCCAACCCTTAGTCGAGCTTCTCTTTACCGACAGCGTTGCGTGGAAAGGTCAAGAGCTAACACCAATAGAGGCCGAGGCCAGGCTTGTCGCGAGTCGCATCCGCCGCCTATTGGACGAGCATCAAGATGACGATCAGGTTGGTCCCGGGAATGTCGTTGTCCTGATTGGCGCGCGAACTCACATGGCTCTCTACCGCGATGAGCTCGCTCGGCTCGGCATTGACGCGGTGGCAGACGGCGGCGAGCGATGGTGGGAACGCCAGGAGCTAACCGATCTGCTCTGCCACTTGCGCTTGTTGGCAAATACGAAAGATGACGCCCAGTTACTTCACTCGCTGCGCTCGCCGGTCTGCGGGATCGGGGTCGAGACGCTGGTGTTGCTTGGGGCGATTCACGAGAACCCAGCCGTGGGCAGTCTCTTCGAGGCCTTTCAGCAAGTCTGCAGCGAAGATCAGCTAGACGACTTCGACGCCGCCGTCAACGGCGACGAACGCACGCTTCTGCGCACTTATCAAGGCCGATTTGCCGATTGGAACAGATTCATTGGCCAAGGCCGAGTTGGCGCTCTAATCGACAAGATCGCCGGCGATAGCCTCTATGAGGAGATACTCCTATCGCACTCTGGCGGGGATCAGAAGCTTGCAAACTTGCGACAGCTCTCGGCGATCGCCCATAGTTGGGATCGTCGCCACGGTGGCAGTCTCCGTGACTTCTTGGAATGGGCCGACAAAGCCGCTGAGGCGAAACGAGGCGAGACAGACGCTCCGGTCGGCGGCGCGCTCGACGTTGACGGCAAACCCGACCCGCAGGGCCCCGTGCGGCTGATGACGATACATGCCGCCAAAGGGCTGGAGTTTCCATTCGTGGTTGTCCCGCGGCTAGGCAGCGGTGAACCCAATGGCAACGCCCTCGTTCGCGTTGAAGGCGATCTCGTTGCCTGCTCCGTCAAATCAGCGGGAACGGAGGGCAAGAAGGGCGTTATTGGGCCCTTCGATGCGTTGCTCGAAAGAGCAAAAGAGAAGCAGCACTATGAGAGCCGGCGCATGATCCATGTGGGAATGACGCGCGCTGAACGGCTGCTGATCCTGTCCGGTGAGGCAAAGCCTTCAGGTCCGTGGAGTGAAGAGACAATTGAATGCAAGGCAGGCAGCCTTACCTGGATGGTTCCAGGTCTGCTTGGAACCACAGCTACCGATCTGCTCAATCAGGACGGCGACCAAGTAGTGACTGTCGAGGGAGACGGCCACGAGGGCAAGCTGAAACTCATCGTCAGTCGCCCCGATCGCTCCGATGAGCTCTTCGAGCAGCCGCGTGAGGAAGATTCATTGGGCTCTAAGCACGATTCGCCAGTAGGCGCTGTTGTGCTGCCGACTGGAGGGGGCAGCGCCCCGAGCGTGCCGCCAACAATCAGCTACTCACAGCTGTCACGTTTTGATGAGTGCGGCTACCGCTGGTACCTAGAGCGGGTGGTCGGGTTACCGCAGCGTGAGGGTGATGGGTATGCCGATGACTCACGTGGAGCAAGAGCGCGCGGGACGCTGACGCACAGGCTGCTTGAAACGCTGACTTTCAAGGATCCGGAGGAGATTCCAGCCCTCGATTCGATCGAGGCGCTTGCCCGCGGCGTCGACGGTGCGATGAGCGACAGGAGCTCTCTTGTCGAGCAACAGCAGATGCTCGAAGTTTTCGTTGCCTGTGATCTTTGGCGCGAGCTAGAGAAAGCCGAGAAAGTTGAAAAAGAGTCGAACTTCGCGCTTGAAATTGTTAGCAAGGATCAGACGCTCCCTGTGTTGATCGGAACGGTTGACGTACTCGCCGAGCTCGGCTCCGGCCGCTTTCTCGTTGTTGACTACAAGACCGACAGGGTTGGTGCGAACGAGGATTTGGCGGTCAAGGTTGAGAATCGGTACTCGCTCCAGCGCGACGCCTACGCTCTCTCTGCGCTGCGCCGCGGAGCAAGCGAGGTCGAAGTTGTTTACTCATTCCTCGAGCGTCCCGACGAGCGCGTATCGGTCGTATTTGACGCATCCCAAGAGCCTCAGCTCGTCTCGAGGTTGGAAGTAGCCGCACGGAAGCTCACTGGCTCTGAATTTCCGGTTAGCGATAGGCCCAATAGCGGTCTTTGCACCGGCTGTCCGGGTCGCTCGGTCAAGAATGCCGCCGGGCTCTGCTCTCACAGCGAAGCCGAGACCAGCCGCAAGTAGTAGGCGCCCATTGTGGGACGGTCGTATCCGGGCGCAGTCAGAGCCCTCAGAACCGCTTCCTGCCACTAGAATGATTGGTTCGCTTCGGGGGCTGGCGGACGGCACGCTGCCCGCAGCGCAACAGAGCAATGACGATGATCAAACGGCCAGGGCCTCAGGGCCTCTACAACCCAGCCAACGAGCACGATGCTTGCGGCGTCGCGATGGTCGCGAAGCTCGACAACGTGCCGTCCCACCTAGTCATTGAGCAGGCGCTGGAAGCGCTCGACAATCTTGAACATCGGGGCGCCGAAGGTGCCGACGTCACGAGCGGCGATGGCGCCGGCATTCTCGTCCAGATTCCTGACGCCCTCTTGCGCGGCGTGCTCGATTTCGAGCTGCCCGATCCCGGTCACTACGCAGTCGGCGTCTGCTTCCTGCCGCAAGATCCGGAGCGCCGCCGTAAGTTGCAGCAGCTAGTTGAGCTGAACACCCGCGTTGAGGGGCAGATCTTCCTCGGCTGGCGCGACGTGCCGATCAACGAAGACCACGTTGGTGAGACGGCCAACATGTCCCGGCCACACATCAGTCAGGCGATCATCGGCGCCGGCCCAGGCTTCGACCGTGATCAGGACTCCTTCGAGCGCAAGTGCTACGTGATCCGCCGGATCGTTGAGCTTGCAGCCGGCCCCGACTTCTACTCGCCGAGCTTCTCGTCGCGCACCTGCGTCTACAAGGGAATGCTGATGTCGAGCCAAGTCGCCGAGTTCTACCCCGATCTCAGTGACGAACGATTCGCCTCTGCGCTGGCGCTGGTTCATTCGCGCTTCTCAACCAACACCTTCCCGAGCTGGGAGCTAGCGCACCCTTTCCGAGTCATCGCGCACAACGGCGAGATCAACACGCTGATGGGCAACATCAACTGGATGAAGGCGCGCGAGGCATCACTGGCCAGCGAGCTTTTTGGCCCTGATCTTCAGAAGGTGATGCCGGTCGTGCGGCCTGGCGGCTCTGACTCGGCGACCTTCGACAACGTGCTTGAGCTGCTGATGCTGGCCGGCCGTTCGTTGCCGCATTCGGCGATGATGATGATTCCTGAGGCCTATCGAGATCGCGCCGATCTTTCGCCGGCGCTAAAGGGTTTCTACGCTTTTCACTCCTGTCTGATGGAGCCTTGGGACGGGCCAGCATCGGTCTGCTTCACAGATGGCCGCGTCGTTGGTGCGACGCTCGACCGCAACGGTCTGCGCCCCGGTCGCTGGGTGGAAACAAAGGACGGCCTTGTTGTCCTCGGCTCAGAGTCGGGCATGTTGGCAATCGATCCGCAGAACGTAAAGCGGCTCGGCCGCCTGCAGCCCGGAAAAATCTTCCTAGTAGACCTTGAACAAGGGCGGATCATCGAGGACGAGGAGGTCAAGCAGGAGGTCTCCAGCACGCAGCCTTACGAAGAGTGGTTCAACGACAACTGTGTGCACTTCGATGACCTTGAGCCGGCGCACGTGACGATGACCGGCGTGCTGCCAAGCCACATCCGGCGTCAAGCGTTCGGTTACAGCGAAGAGGATCTGAAGGTGCTGATTGCGCCGATGGCGCAGACCGGGCAGGAGCCGATCGGCTCGATGGGCAACGACGCAGCTCTAGCTGTCCTTTCAGACCAATCGCCGCCGCTGTTCTCCTACTTCAAGCAGCTCTTCGCGCAGGTAACGAACCCGCCGATCGACCCGATTCGCGAATCGATCGTGATGTCGCTCGCGACCTCGGTCGGCGCTGAAGCGAACCTGCTTGGCGAATCGCCGCAGGCCGCCCACCAGTTGGTGATGAACCAGCCGATCCTCCGCAACCAGGAGCTTGAGACGCTGCGCAATGTCGAGCGCGACATCTTCCGAGCACACACGCTCGACATGACTTGGCCTGTCAGCGAAGGCCCTGACGGACTTAGTGCGCGACTAGCCAACCTCTGCGACGAGGCTCACGACGCGATCACTGCAGGCGCTTCAGTTTTGATTCTTTCCGATCGCAGGCTCGGTCCTGAACGGGCGCCGATACCCGCACTGCTAGCCGCGGCGGCAGTTCACCATCACCTCGTGCGGATCGGCAATCGGCTGCAGGCCGGGCTGGTGCTTGAGAGCGGCGAGCCGCGTGAAGTTCACCATCTCGCCACGCTGATCGGCTACGGCGTCAGCGCGATCAACCCATATCTGCTGCTCGACAGCGCTGCCGAGCTAGCTGCTGCTGGCGAGGTCGAGGGTGTCAGCGACCCTAGCGAGGCTGAACTGAACGTCGTCAAGGCACTCGGCAAAGGGCTGATGAAGACGATCTCGAAGATGGGTATCTCGACGATTCAGTCGTACTGCGGCGCTCAGATCTTCGAGGCTGTAGGCCTCGAACAGCAACTAGTTGACCGCCACTTCACCGGGACTGCTTCGCGGATCGGCGGTATCGGCCTTGATGTGCTTGGCGTCGAAGCTCTGGCGCGCCACGCTCGCGCCTGGCCGATCTCAGGTGAGCGCGATGATCAGTTGCTGCCGGTTGGCGGTATCTACGCATGGCGCCGCGACGGCGAAGAGCACATGTGGAATCCCGACACGATCTCAGCGCTCCAGCAGGCCGTGCGGATTACTCCGGAGCAGGGCGACGCGCAGAGCCGCTACGACGAATACGCGAGGCTCTGCAACGAAGAGTCGACGAAGCGGGCAACGCTACGCGGTCTGCTGAAGTTCCGTGAAGACCTGACGCCGGTTCCGATCGACGAGGTTGAAGCAGCAAAGGAGATCGTTACGCGTTTCGCGACCGGAGCGATGTCGCTTGGTTCAATTTCCACCGAAGCGCACGAAACTTTGGCTATTGCGATGAATCGCCTCGGCGGCCGCTCGAACACTGGAGAAGGGGGCGAGGACCCGCGCCGTTTCGAGCCAGACGTCAACGGTGATCTGCGCCGCTCTTCTATCAAGCAGGTCGCCTCTGGCCGCTTCGGGGTAACGATCCACTACCTCGTCAACGCCGATCAACTTCAGATCAAGATGGCGCAGGGAGCAAAGCCGGGCGAGGGAGGCCAGCTGCCAGGCTACAAGGTCGATAAGTACATCGGCTGGGTCCGCCACACGACGCCGGGCGTTGGACTAATCTCGCCGCCGCCGCACCACGACATCTATTCGATTGAGGATCTCAAGCAGCTGATCTACGACCTGCGCTGCGCCAACCCCAAGGCTCAGGTATCGGTCAAGTTGGTCTCTGAGGTCGGTGTCGGGACGGTCGCTTCCGGCGTTGCTAAAGCAAACGCCGACCACGTGCTGATTGCTGGCCACGACGGAGGCACCGGCGCTTCTCCCCTGAGCTCGGTCCACTCGGCTGGCGTGCCGTGGGAGATCGGCCTCGCAGAGACGCAGCAGACGCTCTGCCTGAATGATCTTCGCTCAAGGATCACGGTGCAGACCGATGGCCAGCTGAAGACCGGCCGTGACGTCGCTGTCGCGGCGATCCTCGGGGCCGATGAGTTCGGCTTCTCGACGGCGCCTCTAATCGCGACCGGCTGCATCATGATGCGCGCCTGTCACCTCAACACCTGCCCCGTCGGCATCGCCACTCAGGACCCGGAGCTACGCAAACGCTTCAAGGGGACGCCGGAGCACGTCGTCAACTTCTTCTTCTTCGTTGCCGAGGAGCTCCGCCAGATCATGGCCTCGCTTGGAGTTCGCACGATCGACGAGATGATCGGTCGCACAGAGCTACTGGCAGCGGACGAAGCGATCGAGCACTGGAAGACGGCCGGCGTTGACATGACGCACCTGCTTCACCGCGTTCCCCTAGCGGAGGGAGCAGCGCTGCATCGCGTTGGGCCACCACCACAGGTCTTGGAAAGCGCAATCGATTGGAAGCTGATCGAAGCCGCAGAGCCAGCGATCGAGCGTGGTGAGCAGGTCACGATCGAACAGCCAATCCGCAACGTCAATCGCTGCGTCGGCGGGCTGCTCTCAAGCCGGATCGCCGAGCGCCTCGGCGCCGACGGGCTGCCTGAAGGGACTGTGCAGATCAACTTCGCAGGCTCGGCAGGACAGAGCTTCGCGGGCTGGCTGGCGCCTGGTGTCACGATGACACTGGTTGGCGACGCCAACGACTACGCCGGCAAAGGCCTGTCGGGAGGCGTCTTCTCCGTCGCTCCTCCGGAATCGATCGAGTTCAATGCTGAAGAGAATGTGATCGTCGGCAATACCGTGCTCTACGGTGCGACCGCTGGCCGAGCATTCTTCCGCGGGCTTGCAGGCGAGCGCTTTGCGGTCCGCAACTCCGGCGCCAGCACTGTCGTCGAAGGAGTTGGCGATCACGGCTGCGAGTACATGACCGGTGGGCGCGTCGTCGTACTCGGGCCGACGGGACGCAACTTCGCTGCCGGGATGAGCGGTGGCCTTGCCTTTGTGCTCGACGAGGACGGCACTCTGGCTGAGCGCGTCAATCCTGAACTTCTTGACCAGTTAGAGCGGCTAGATCAAGCCGACGTGATTGAGGTTCGCAGTCTGATTGCTGAACACGTTCAGCGGACAGGGTCGACCGTTGGTCAGCGTGTTCTCGATAACTGGGCAGAGCTGGAGGGCTCTTTCGTCAAGGTATTCCCTGCCGATTACAAGCGCGTGCTGGCTGAACTTGAGCTGGCCGAGCGGGAAAACGCCGATCACCCGATCGCTGATTCCAGCGAGGTTGGTGGCTGATGGGTCAGGTAGGCGGTTTTCTCAAGATCGAGCGGGTCGGAATCCCCTACAAGGATCCCGTCGAACGGGTTGAGTTAGAGCCGTATAAGGAGTTTGTTCAGATTCGCTCGGATGAAGCGCTCGGCGAGCAGGGCGCGCGCTGCATGGACTGCGGCGTGCCTTTCTGCCACAACGGCTGCCCGCTCGGCAACTTGATCCCTGACTTCAACGATCTGGTCTACCGGCAGGACTGGGAATCGGCGATCGTCCGGCTGCACGCCACCAACAACTTCCCTGAGTTCACTGGCAGGCTCTGCCCGGCCCCGTGCGAGGCGGCGTGTGTGCTCGAGATTCGCGAAGGCGACTCGGTAACCATCAAGCAGATTGAGCTATCAATAATCGATCACGCTTGGCAGCAGGGATGGGTCAAGCCAGAGCCGCCGCAGCACGAGAGCGGCCGCTCTGTCGCTGTCGTCGGTTCAGGGCCGGCTGGGCTGGCAGCGGCGCAGCAGCTGCGCCGCGCCGGTCACAAGGTTGTCGTTTTCGAGCGCGATGAGGCTCCGGGCGGGCTGATCCGTTTCGGTGTGCCGGACTTCAAGATCGAAAAGCACGTCATCGATCGTCGTGTCGAGCAGATGATCGCAGAGGGAGTCGAGCTGCGTTACGGCGTAAACGTCGGCGTGGACATCAGTGCTGAGCAGCTTAAGGCTGATTTCGATGCGGTCGTGATCGCGATCGGCTCGCGTGTGCCGAGGGATCTTGACGTACCGGGCCGTGAGCTCGACGGCGTTCACTTTGCGATGGAGTACCTCTACGGGCGCAACCGTTGGGTAGCCGAGCAGCTCGGGCCTGAGCCGCCGGTCGCGGCACCGACCGATCTGCCTGAGATCACCGCCAAGGGCAAGCACGTCGTCGTCGTAGGCGGCGGCGATACTGGCGCAGACTGTGTCGGCAACTCGATCCGTGAAGGAGCGCTCGGCGTAATCCAGCTTGAGCTGCTGCCAGAGCCGCCCGAGCACCGTCCCGACGATCGCACCCCTTGGCCGCTATGGCCTCAGAAATATCGCCTTTCGTACGCGATGGAAGAGGCCCGCGAGATCGGCCGCGGCGAGCAGGATTTCTCGGTCGTGACGACGCACTTCTCGGGCGCTGACGGCAAGGTCACAGCGCAGCACATCGCTCAGGCCGAAGCGGCCCCACCGTTCGCTTCGGTTCCGGGCAGCGAACGCGAACTAAAAGCCGACCTAGTGCTGCTCTCAACAGGATTTATCCATCCTGAGGCCGAAGGTCTCGTTGCTGATCTGGGCTGCGCACTCGATCCGCGCGGCAACATCGAGGCGCCTACGTATCAGAGCTCCGAAGCCGGCGTCTTCGTCGCCGGAGACGCACGCCGCGGTCAGTCGCTGATCGTCTGGGCAATAAACGAAGGACGTCGGTGTGCCCGTATGGTTGATAAGTACTTCGCTGAAGTCCCAGTCTGATTAGGAGGCCGAAATGAGTCAGCAGCTACCAAGAACCGCGATCATAGGTGCCGGATCATCAGGAATCACGGCACTCAAGACTCTCGTTCAGCGCGGTTTCGATGTCACTTGCTTTGAGTCATCAGACCGTATCGGTGGCAACTGGGTCTACGAGAACAGCAATGGCACGTCGGCTTGCTATCGAGATCTGCACATCAATACCTCGCGCCTGCGGATGGCCTACTCCGACTATCCAATGCCCGAGGATTACCCCGACTATCCAAACCATGCACAGATCGCCGCCTACTTTGATGATTACGTTGACCACTTTGGCGTCCGCGACCGAATCCGTTTCGAAACTCCCGTCAGTCATGCCGAGCGTCTCGAGGACGGCACATGGCAACTGACGCTCGGTGATGGCAGC
>CAMDLG010000008.1 GCA_945901565.1 Bifidobacterium breve
GGCTGCGAGCTCGACCTCGTTGTGGCAGGAACCGAAGAAGCAATTCTGATGGTTGAAGCGGGTGCGTCGGAGATCGGCGAGGACGAAATCCTTGACGCTCTCGATATCGCCCATGGCGAGATCAAGAAGCTTTGCGCGCTGCAGCATGAGCTGCGCGAGAAGGCTGGCCGCGAGAAGATTCAGTTTGATGCGCCTAGCCTCGACGAGTCTTTGGTCGAGAAAGTTCGCGCTTCACATGGCGCTGACCTCGACGCCGCAACTCAGATCGAGGACAAGCTTGCTCGCCAAGACGCCAGCAATGCCGTCTGCGACGCGATCGTCGCCGAGTACGGCGGTAGCGAAGGTGACTCCGACCACGCAGCGAAGAAGGCAACAGCGCAAACGATCTTCGCAAAGCTTGAGAAGGCAACAATTCGTAACCGCATCGCAGTTGAGAAGAAGCGGCCCGACGGGCGCGAGGCGCAGCAGATCCGTGACATCTCAATAGAGGTAGGCGTCACGCCGCGAACCCACGGATCAGCGCTCTTCACGCGCGGACAGACCCAAGCTCTCTCGACCGCCACTCTTGGCACGTTGAAGGAAGAGATGCGCCTAGACACGCTTGGCCTTGAGAAGAACCGCTTCTACTGGCATCACTACAACTTCCCGCCATTCTCGGTCGGTGAGGCTGGCTTCATGCGCGGACCGAAGCGTCGCGACATCGGGCACGGTGCTCTCGCTGAAAGGGCGTTGGTCCCAGTTGTCCCTGACACCGAGACTTTCCCGTACACGATCCGCGTTGTCTCCGACATCCTCGAGTCGAACGGCTCGTCGTCGATGGCTTCGGTCTGCGGATCATCTCTCTCACTGATGCAGGCCGGTGTTCCATTGAAGGCTCCGGTGGCGGGTATCGCGATGGGGCTCATCAAAGAGGGAGACGACTACATCGTGCTGACGGACATCGCTGGCGTTGAGGATCACCTCGGCGACATGGATTTCAAGGTCGCCGGCACGACCGACGGCATCACTGCGCTGCAGATGGACATCAAGATCACCGGCGTAACATTTGACATTCTCAAGGACGCACTGACTCAGGCCAAGGAGGCCCGTCTCAACATCCTTGGTCAGATGGACGCTGTCATCGATGCTCCCAGCGAGGAGATGTCTCCGTACGCACCGAGGATCATTCAGATTCAGATCGATCCGTCCCAGATCGGCATGCTGATCGGGAAGGGCGGCGAAACGATTCGCGGTCTCGCTGAAGAGTTCGAGTCGCAGATCGACGTCAACGATGATGGCCAAGTGTTGATCTACTCGGGAAATGGTGAGCTTGGTGAGGCACTACGCGAGCGGATTACAACGATGATGAAGGAGGTCGAAGTCGGCGACGAGTTCACCGGCAAGGTCGTTAAGACGACTACCTTCGGCGCATTCGTAGAGCTGGCGAAGGGAACCGACGGCCTGCTCCACATCTCCAATGTTTCGCCGGGTGAACGGGTCGAGAATGTCGACGACGTCCTTTCGCGAGGCGATGAGATCCAGGTCCGCGTTGTCGAGGTCGATCGCGAGCGCGGTCGAATCGGCTTGCGCTTGGCTGACGACCCATCGATCGCTGGCAAGACCGCTGAGGAGCTCGCCGAGGCAACATCGAACGGTGGCGGGCAGCGCGGCGGAGGTGGCGGCGGAGGCTCCGACCGGCCACGGCATCGCCGCGGCGGTCGCGACTAGGAGCAAAGCATGAGCAACGAACGACCGGCTGAAGGTAACCCGATAAAGGTTGCCGTTGCCGGGGCCGCCGGCCGGATGGGCACGGCGGTCTGTGAAGCAGTCGAAGCCGCAGACGGGCTGACGTTGACAGGTCGCGCCGATCCCGCACTGGGAACGTCGGTTAGCGACGTGCTCGACGACGCCGACGTGCTCGTTGACTTCACGGAGCCAACCAGCGCTCTCCCGAATGCCAGGGAGGCTGTTGCGGCCGGTGTACATGTCGTCATTGGAACGACAGGGTTCGACTTGGAGGAGCTGGATGCGCTCACCGGGGCCAACGTTCTAGTGGCACCGAACTTCGCAATTGGCGCCGTGTTGATGATGCGATTTGCGGCTGAGGCCGCGGCGCAGATGCCATCAGCCGAGGTCATTGAACTTCACCACGACAAGAAGCTTGATGCGCCCAGCGGAACGGCAGCACGCACTGCGGCGCTAATCACAGAAGCAAGCGGCCGCGAAGTCCCAATTCATTCGGTGCGCTTGCCCGGGCTTGTAGCCCACCAAGAGGTCATCTTTGGAGGCATTGGAGAGACGCTGACGATACGCCACGATGCGCTCGACCGCTCATCGTTCATGCCTGGGGTCCTGCTCGCAGTTCGGGGCGTCGCGGGCTTACCGAGCACGCCGACCATCGGCCTCGAGAATCTCCTGTGACCAAAACTCTCGGCTCAATCATCACGGCAATCGTTACGCCGTTCGACGATAAGGGAGCCGTCGACGATCAAGGCTTCGTTGAGCTGCTCCGCCATCTTGCAGCGAATGGATCCGATGGCTTCGTCATCTGCGGCACAACCGGCGAGGCCGCAACATTGTCGGCAGAGGAGCACCTTGGGCTGATTGAACTCGCTGTAGCCGAGCGCCCGCCGGGCACATCGATTATCGCTGGCGCTGGGTCTAACGACACTCGACATGCAGTCCAGATGACTGAAGCGGCGACGGAGTTAGGCGTCGACGCGATTCTCTCGGTAACGCCTTACTACAACCGACCGAATCGCCGCGGCCTTGTCGCGCACTACGGCGAGATCATCCGTGCCACAGATAAGCCGATCATTCTGTACAACATTCCAAGCCGCACGGGGACCAACCTTCCAAACGAGTTCCTCGCCGAACTCGCACAGCTCGATCGGATCGAATACGTCAAACAGGCGAACCCGGACGACGTAGCGCAGATCGACGGCCTCGGTCTTTATGCCGGTAATGACGACATGCTTAGAGAGGTCCTTGAGCTCGGCGGCCTCGGCGGAATTCTCGTCGCCAGTCACGTCGTTGGGCCACAGATGCGCGCGATGGTCGAGCAGCCCTCAGCTCGCGCCGAGATCGACGCTGAGCTAGCTGAAATTTATGCAGCGCTGGGCGTCACAACCAACCCGATTCCTGTGAAGGCAGCGTTGGCTTTACTTGGACTCCCAAGTGGACCTCTCCGTTTGCCTCTGGTCGAAGCGAGCGGCGATGAACGCGAAGTTATCGCTGAAGCGCTGCGCAAGCTTGGCCTCATAAGCGACAGGCTCAGCTAATGGCGGACGGGACACTCCGCGTCCTGCCGCTCGGAGGACTCGGCGAGATCGGAAAGAACATGACCGTCGTCGAGTTCGATCGGCGGCTATTAATCGTCGACTGCGGTGTTCGCTTCCCGACCGCTGAAATGGTCGGAATCGATCTTGTACTGCCCGACTTCTCATACCTTCGCGGCCGCTTAGATGACATCGAGGCGATCGTGATCACGCACGGCCACGAGGATCACCTCGGAGCACTGCCGTGGGTGCTGCGAGAGCTAGCCCGCGAAGGCGACCTGCCACCGCTCTTCGGCGCGCCGCTAACGATGGCGATGGCGCGCTCGAAGCTCGACGAGCACAAGATCAAAGAGATTGACATCGAGGATGTCCGTCCGGGCGACGAGATCGAGCTCGGTCCATTTACGGTCGAACTGATCCAGATGACGCACTCGATTCCCGACGCCATGGCGGTCGCAATCACGACCGATCTAGGTTCGATGTTGATCACCGGCGACTACAAGTTCGACCAAACGCCGGTCGACGGTCGTCCAGCTGATTTTGGCCGGCTCGCTCAGCTCGGGGCCGACGGACTGCTTCTGCTTTGCGGCGATTCGACGAACGCTGACCGCGCTGGCTACTCGGAAAGCGAATCAGGCGTTGGGCCGCATCTCGAACAGGCTTTCGCCGGCTGCGATGGGCGGATCATCGTCACCTGCTTTGCCTCAAATATTCATCGCGTGCAGCAGGTCGTCGACGCAGCTGAGAGCCTTGGTCGCAAGGTGGCGCTAGTAGGGAGGTCGATGCGCAAGAACACGAACATCGGTCGATCCCTGGGTCACATCGATTTCCCCGAAGGAATGCTCGTCCAAACGCGCGCGCTCGAGAATCTCGACGACGATGAGATCGTAATCATTTGCACAGGTTCGCAAGGCGAACCGCTTAGCGCGCTAAGGCGGATGGCGTTCAGCGAACATCGCGAGGTTCAGCTGCGGCGCGGCGACACGGTCGTATTCAGTGCGACGCCGGTGCCTGGCAATGAGCGGGCAGTCTCCGAAACTATCGACCGTCTCTACCACATCGGCTGCACAGTGATGACCCCGCGCGACGCGCCGATCCACGCCTCAGGCCACGGCTATGCCGAGGAAATCAAACTGATGCTGAACTTGACGAAACCGAAGTACGTGATGCCCTTCCATGGTGACTTCCAGCGGCTTGAGCTGCACGGCCGGCTCGCTGAGGCTGTAGGCATAGAGCCAGAGCGGATATTCAAGGGCGAGAACGGCCTGCCACTCGAAATCGATCGAAACGGCGCCCGCTTTGGCGAACCGGAGCAAGCTGGGATGGTCTTCGTTGACGGCGTCGAGCTGGGCGAGGTCAACGAGGCGCCTCTGCGTGACAGACGAATGCTCAGCGCCGATGGAATCTTCGTCGTCGTCGCGACGATCTCAGGTGAAGACGGCTCATCTGTCGCCGACCCGGAAATCATCTTCAGGGGCGTGCCGTTCGCCGATCAAGCGAATGAGCTGTTAGATGAGGTTCGCGCCGTCACTGAATCAACAATCGCCCGCGCTGCAAAAGAATCGGTCGGCGAGCTTGACGTGATCAGCGAGATGCTCCATGACGATCTCGCTGAGCTCGTCTACAAGCAGCTCGGCAGGCGACCGATGGTGTTGCCGGTCGTCGTAGAGGTTTAGCTCCCGTTAGTTTCAAAGAGCGGCAGCTCGACGACGAAGCGGGCTCCTGGCTCGGCGTCCTCGACGAGAACTCTGCCGTTGTGCGCCTCCGCAACGGTGCTGACTATCGCCAAGCCAAGCCCTGTCGACCCGCCGCTGTCACCGGCGTGGCGGACAAAGCGCTCGAATATTTGTCCGCGCCGCTCGCTGGGGATGCCAGGCCCGTTGTCTTCGACCGTGAGGATCGCTGAAGTCACGCTGCTGTCGAGGCGGACCTTGATCGACGTTCCGGAAGGCGTATGGCGGACCGCGTTCTCGACTAGGTTCGTGACCATCCGGTGGAGCTGATCTTGATCTCCAGAGATAACTACGGACCCGTCTACCTCGACCGTCAAGAGATGGTCGGAGGTCAAGGCCTCCGCTTCGCTTGCCGCCTCGCGAGTTACTAGCGCGAGGTCGACCGAACCCTGCGTAGCCGTCTGCTGGTCGTCATTTCGCGCCAAGAGCAGCAGGTCGGCGACGATCCGGCGCATCCGCTGTGAGCTACGCAGCGCTGACGATGCGGCCTCCTTCCCTTCGCCTTCGAGCCCGTCAGAGAGAAGCTCAAGGTTTGCCAGGATGCTGGTGAGCGGCGTGCGCAGCTCATGCGAGGCGTCGGCGACAAAATCTCGCTGGCGCGTAAGCGCATCTTCGGTCTCCTGCCGCGAGGCTTCGAGCGATGTCAACATCTCGTCGAAGGTGCGGGCCAGTTCGGCTACTTCATCATCGGTTGGCGGCTCCGGGACGTGCCGGTCCGGGTCACGCGTCCGTGCGATCTCCTGAGCGGCGGCAGTGAGGTCGGTGACCGGTCTGAGCGAACGACGGGCTAGCGCCAGCCCACCAAGTAGAGCCAAGAGCGCTCCACCGAGCACGCCGAGCACTAGCAATAGGCGCAGCTGATTGATTGTGCTCTCAAGGTCCTCGAGCGGCCTTGCGTACTCGATCCATAAGGGGATTGCTAGCTGCGCAGCGGACGCACCTTCACTGCGGACAAAGGCGTAACGAGTTTCGATCAGGTAGCCGTTCGACTCACGCGTGCCGGCTTCGAGGGGAGGCCCTAGGTCGGGCGCCGACGGCGTTGTGCCGCCAGGGAGTGGTCGACGGTCTCCCCAGAAAAGTCTAATCGCGGCATTATTCGGATAGCCGTAAAGTTCCAACGACGGTCTGATCTTGTACCCGGCGGGGCTGTGGGGCGTGATCGTGAGTCGCTCTTGCAGACGGTTTGCCGCGTTTGCGGTGTCGCTGATGAAGTCGGAGCGGATCCTGGAACTGGTTAGCTGACCAAAGAGCGTCGCGAATGTGCAGAGGATCACAAAGGTCAGTCCCGAGGAGACCAGAGCAAGTCGCCAACGAATGCTAATTCGATCAAACACGGATCACGTAGCCGACGCCGCGCACGGTGTGCAGGATCCGCGGCTCACCGCCGAGCTCCAACTTGCGTCGGATATTCGAAATGAATACTTCGATCGTATTTGTGTCGGCGAAGGGGTCGGCGCCCCAAACATCTTCAAGCAGCTGCTGACGGCTGATCACGACTCGCTGGTTACGCAACATGTACTCCAGCAGTTCGAACTCGCGCTGAGTGCATTCGACTTGGCGATCGCCGCGCGTCACCTCGTAGCTGTCGGGGTTAAGAACTAGATCTTCAAAGCTGATGCTCGCCGCTCCTCGAGGTGGACGACGACGCAGCAAGGCTCGCAGCCGTGCGAGGAGTTCCTCACGTTCGAATGGTTTGACCAAATAGTCGTCTGCGCCGGCGTCCAAGCCATCGACCTTTGACTGCAGCGCATCGCGGGCAGTCAGGACGAGAATTGGTACGTCACTGTGCTCGCGCATCTGCCGGGCCACCTCGGTGCCGTCGATCTGAGGGAGGCCGAGGTCAAGAATGACCAAGTCGGGGTTGAACCTCGACGCAGCGTCGAGCGCAATCGCCCCATCGGTGGCAATCTCGGTTGTGTATCCGTCGATTCGGAGAATCCGCTGGACGACTTCGGCAATTGCTTGGTCGTCTTCGACAATTAGTACTCGTGCAGGGCTCGATTGCATCGTGTCAACAGAGTACGCAATTGGCTTTAGCGCAGGTAAAGGGAGATTGGGCCCGGCGTCGAAGAGCCTTTCCGAGGATAAAACCCTGATGGCCACTGCAAAAACGAAAGCAAAACCACGCTCTAGGCCCCCTGCGAAGCGCAAACCGGCCGGGCGCGGTGCCAACAAACCGCGCAAGCGCCCTCAGCGCGCCGCAGCGAAGCCGCTTCAGTTGCCGCAGCTAAGCCAGCGTCAGCGGGATATGACAGGTCTTGGTCTCGTCGCACTCGCTCTATTTGTTGCGTTCCCGCTCTACTCCGGGGGAGACGCCGGAATCGGTGGCCAGCAGTTCGTCGCGGCTCTGCGATGGAGCTTCGGTCAGGTCGCATACCTAATTCCACCGCTGATCGGGGCTGCAGGGTTGGTATTGATCCTGCGACCGGTAGTGAAGCTGCCCCAGACACTCCGCGTCGGCACGTTCTGCTTGCTTGTAGGCGCAAGTTTGGCTTTGGCAGCCGGAACCGCAGGTCTCGGAACAGGAGGCGTCCGCAGCGTGGCCTTGAACCCGACGCTCTTCGGGGAGAGGGGCGGGGCTCTTGGCGATGCCTTTTACTATGCGACCGGCACGTTGGTCGGAGCCGCCGGCAGTCACATCCTTAGCCTCTTCCTGCTTCTTGCTGCCGTCCTGCTGATCAGCGGGCTGTCGATCTCGACCATCTTGAAGCACAGCGCGCTAGCCGTCGGCGACATTGGTAGGGCGGCCGCCACCGGGATAGGCGCGCTCGGCAAGCTCGGCAAGACCGGCAAGACCGTCACAGAACCGATCGAGGTACCGGAACCAGAGGGATTCGAACCGACCGTTCAGCAGATCGGTGGAGTCGAGATATTTGATCTCGACCGTGACGAGCCTGATGAGCTGGAGCCAGACGAGCCGGAGAAGACAGACGAGCCCGCACTTTCAGTGTTGCCGCAGCCCGCTGAACTGACGCCTCTCAAAAAGAAGTCGCCTCCAGCCCCGAAGTCAAAGTCACAACCAGCCGCAACGAGTTTCACGCTACCGGACGCCGCGCTATTAAAACGTAGCTCGAAGAAGGGCACGACGCCGGATACCGGCGACCAGAGCCGAGTTTCGGAGGCGCTGCTCGAAGCGCTCCGCCACCACGGGATTGAAGCGACTCTCGTCGGTACCGTGTCCGGTCCGCACATCACGCGCTATGAGCTGCGGCTAGCACCCGGTGTGAAGATGAACAAGATCGGCGCCCTGAAGGATGATCTTGCCTACGCTCTAGCCGCAACCGACATCCGTATTCTCGCGCCGATTCCAGGTAAGCAGGCTGTAGGTGTCGAGGTTCCAAACCGCACAAGGCTTGAAGTAACCCTTGGGGACGTTTTCCGAGAGTTGCCAGCCGACGCGAGTCCGCTCACGGTCTTCCTTGGCAAGGATGTCGGTGGCCGGCCTGTGACGGCAGATCTCGCGCGAATGCCGCATCTCTTGATCGCAGGGACGACCGGCGCCGGTAAGTCAGGTGCAGTCAACGCGATGCTCAGCTCAATCCTCCTGCGAGCGACGCCTGACCAAGTGCGCCTCGTCCTGGTAGACCCAAAGCAGGTTGAGCTCAATCACTACGAGGCGATCCCGCACCTCCTTACGCCGGTCATAACGAGTCCACGAATGGCGGCTAACGCGCTTGCGAACCTCGTCCGCGAGATGGAATTCCGGTACGGCGTGATGTCGGTCGCGCGAACTCGATCGCTGGCTGAGCTGAACAAACACCGGATCAGCGAGGGCGACGAGCCATTGCCTTACTTGCTCTGCGTGATCGACGAGCTCGCCGATCTGATGATGGTGGCTCCCGCCGACGTCGAAAATGCGGTAATCCGGCTCGCTCAGAAAGCGCGCGCAGTCGGCATCCACCTCGTCCTAGCGACTCAGAGCCCGCGCGTTGACGTGATTACCGGAATGATCAAGGCAAATGTACCCTCCCGGATCGCATTCGCGGTGTCGAGCCAGACCGACTCACGCGTGATCCTCGACCAGAATGGCGCGGAAACTCTGCTTGGCCAAGGCGACATGCTCTTCTCGCCGGTCGGTTCATCGAAGCTAGAGCGCATCCAGGGCGCTTACATCGATGAGCCACAGATCGCGAAGTTGACAGAGTTCTGGGCCGCGCAAGGCGAGCCCGCACTCCGCGAGGATCTGTTAGAGGAAGTCGAAGTCACCGACGTCAAGGGTGGCGATAAGGATGGCTTCGACCCCGATGAGGATCCGATGCTGGGCGAGGCGATCGCGTTAGTTGTCGAAATGGATACCGCGTCGACTTCAATGCTCCAGCGCAGGCTCCGTGTTGGCTACACGCGCGCGGGACGACTGATCGACATGCTTGAGCGCCGTTCAATCATCTCTGGCTATGAGGGCTCGAAGCCCCGTCAGGTATTAGTGACGGCCGCCGACCTTCCTCTCGTCCTTGCAGCGCTGGAGGCGCCGGCCGCGACAGACGACGACACAACTGGCGGCAACGATGTCGACGAGACGTTGTTGCAGGCCGATTCGCAGCCTGTCAGCACAGACTGATTAGCCTCTCTGTCATGTCTGACATTGCAAGCCAGCTGAGGACCGCTAGGACCAACGCTGGGCTGGACATCGCTACGGCGGAGTACGCCACGAAGATTCGGGCCAAATACCTCCGGGCCCTGGAGAGCGGCGATTGGTCGGTTCTCCCAGAAGAAACATCGGCAAAGAGCTTCCTGAGGACTTACGCCGACTATCTCGGACTCGATGGCAGGGAACTGGTAGAGGTTTTTAAGGCAGGGCACGCGGCGAGCCTCTCGCCGGCCAGTTATTCGCCATCGATGCCTCCTGAAGTGAACAAGGACAAGAGGTCGTGGCGCCGATGGTTAATCGCCGCTTTGATCGTCGCGCTAATCGTTGGTCTCTTCTTGATCGGCTCTAGCTCGGGCAGCGCGGACGCGAGCGCGGCTCTCGTCTTAGCTGCTCCGTTCGATCCAAGATGACGATCCTCGCTGGAATAGTCGTCACGGGGACCGAGGTTTTAACTGGGCGGGTCGTCGACCGCAACGGGCCCTGGTGCTCTGAGCAGTTGCGTGAACTTGGCGTTGAGCATCAGAGCACCGTCGTCGTCGGTGACAGGCCTGCCGACATCCTTGCAGCGCTGCGATGGTTTGAGGCTCAGGGGTGCTCCTTGATCATCACGAGCGGTGGCCTGGGACCTACAGCTGACGATCTAACTGCCACGGTCGTCGGCGAGTTTCAGGGCCGCGCGATGGTCGTCGACGAGCCGCTCCACGTGCGCATCACGGAGATCCTACGGCGCCTAACCGCACGTTGGCCGAATGTCGACCAAGACGCGATCGCGCTAGGCAATCTCAAGCAAGCGACGATCCCCGAGGGCGCGACTATTCTCGAGCCAATTGGGACTGCGCCAGGACTAGTTGTTCCATCGGTGGGGGACGGCCCGACCGTTGTCGTGCTGCCAGGGCCGCCGAGCGAGCTGATTCCAATGTGGCAGGTTGCAGCTGCGAGCGAACCGTTTCGGAGCGCAATTGAAGGCAGTGCAGCGATCGACCAATCGATGTTGCGGCTCTTCGGAATTCCTGAGTCGGAGATCGCCGCGACGATGAGAGACGCAGTCGACGCGGGCGTCGACCTCGACGCTCTTGAGATCACGACCTGTCTGCGACGAGGAGAGATCGAAATAGTGACCCGCTTCGCGCCGGAAAAAACGGACGTCTATGAGCAGTTCGCAAGTTTCGTCGCTGCGCGCCATGCCGACACGCTCTTCTCGACCGACGGGTCGACGATCGACGAGCAGTTCGCCACCTTGCTGAAGGGTCCGCCACTGCTCAGCCTGGCTGTCGCGGAATCTTGTACAGGCGGCCTCGTAGCGGCGCGGCTGACCGAACGTCCGGGCGCGTCGGAGTATCTGCGCGGCGGAATCGTCGCCTACAGCAACGCCGCCAAGGTGTCTCTTGCTCACGTAGCACCGCAGATGATCGAGACAAACGGTGCCGTGAGCGAGGAGGTCGCGGTCGCTCTTGCCGAGGGTGCTCGCACTGCGTTGGGGGCCGACCTTGGAATTGGTGTCACTGGAATCGCAGGCCCCGACGGTGGCAGCGAGGATAAGCCGGTGGGCCTCGTTTGGTGCGCTGCTTCGCTCGGCGGCGATCGGCTAGCCGTCCGTAAGCTTCAGCTACCTGGTTCGCGGCAGGTCATACGCGACCGCACTACGACCGTCGTACTGCACCTCGCCGCGTCATTGTTGGGCTCAGAATCCTGAGCCTTCACGGTTCGGTTGCGATCTGTAAACCCACCGGTGGTAGAGCCGTTGCAGATCTAGCCGTAGTTTGGCCTTTCCGTCCGATCAAGGACCGAACATTAGTTCTCGCCCGATAGAGAGGTCGTACCGACGATGCCAACTCCAGCAACAGATAAAGCAGCAAAAGCACGCGACGACGCCCTGAAAGGCGCTCTTTCGCAGATTGAAAAGCAGTTCGGCCAAGGCTCAGTGATGAGGATGGGCGACGAAGGAGCGCAGGTCAAAGTCGATGCAATCCCAACCGGCGCGCTCTCTCTAGACCTCGCACTCGGAATCGGCGGCATGCCGCGTGGCCGAATTGTCGAGCTATTCGGTCCAGAGTCGTCCGGTAAGACAACACTCGTCTACCACGTAATCGCCGAAGCGCAGAAGCTTGGAGGAGTCTGCGCCTTCATCGATGCTGAACACTCGATGGACCCGCTCTACGCTCGTCAAATTGGCGTCGATATCGACGAACTACTCGTTTCGCAGCCCGATTACGGTGAGCAGGCGCTAGAGATCGCCGACATGCTCGTTCGGTCCGGTGCCGTCGACCTCATCGCGATTGATTCCGTAGCAGCGCTAACCCCGCGCTCGGAGTTGGAGGGCCAGATGGGAGATCAAACCGTCGGCTTGCAAGCCAGGATGATGAGCCAAGCGATGCGGAAGCTCGCCGGGAATCTCAACCGAGCGCAAACGATGTGCCTCTTCACCAATCAGATCCGCGAGAAGATCGGTGTGATGTTCGGATCTCCGGAAACCCAGCCAGGCGGTCGTGCCTTGAAGTTTTACTCGTCGCAGCGGCTTGACATCAGGCGCATTGAAACACTCAAGGACGGCACCGAGGCTGTCGGAAACCGTGTTCGCGTCAAGGTCGTCAAGAACAAGGTCGCTGCCCCGTTCCGTCAAGCCGAGTTTGACATTGAGTTCGGCAAGGGCATCTCGACGTCGGGCTGCATCCTCGATCTCGGAATTGAGCACGAGATCGTCACAAAGTCCGGCTCGTTCTTCTCATATGGCGAGGAGCGAATTGGTCAGGGTAGAAACAACGCGAAGGCCTATCTCGATGAGCACCCAAAGATGGCGACCGAGATCGAAGAAAAGATCTACGCGGCGGTCGGTGTTAACACCGACCTGGTCGTACCGATCGAAAGAGATCCTGAGGCTGAGGTACCGGTCATAGCCGAGGACCCGGCGCCGGCCGAAGAACCGACCGCTGAAGCTGCGTAGCCACTGAGTGGCGGCGATCGATCACGACGAACGGTTAGACGATGCGCTGAAGCGCGCATTTCGTTTCATCGCTAAGCGCGAAAGGACCGCCTCGCAAGTTTCGGAGCGCCTTCAGCGCGATGGGATTGAAATTTCGATCATCAAAGAGGTCGTCGAGCAGATGCGCGCCGACGGGTACATCGACGACGAACGCTTCGCTCAGCTCTTTGACGAAGATCGCCGCAGGCTAGACGGTTGGGGCAGTGAACGTATAGTCGCACGGCTGCGGGAAGCTGGTGTTTCGGAAGCGATCATCGATTCGCAGGTTGGCTCCCGCGGGCACCAGCAGGAAGTCGACGACGCCGTGCGCGTACTCGAAGAGCGTCTTCCGTCGAAGCCGTCCGATCCAAAAGGGCGCGAGCGTGCGCTTGGGATCCTCGCCCGTCGAGGCTACAGCCTCGACGTTGCCTATCAGGCGGTGCGCGACTTTGAACGCGGCTAAAGCGTTCTGACGCTAGCCTGCTCGCTTGATGGCCGCAGATAGCTACCACCTGACAACCTTCGGCTGCCAGATGAATGAGCACGATTCTGAGAGGATCGACGGGCTCCTCGAATCGCTTGGATACGAACCGGCCGCGAGCGCTGGAGAGGCCAACTTAATCGTTCTAAACACTTGTTCGATCCGCGAGAGCGCCGATCGCAGACTTGCAACACAGCTCGGCAACGCGAAGCGATTCAAGGCCGCCCGTCCCGGCGTGACGATTGCGGTGGGCGGCTGCTGGGCGCAGTCGCTCAAGCAGGAGGTCTTCGAGCGCTACCCGTTCGTCGATGTCGCATTCGGCCCCGGACAGGTTGACCAACTAGAGCAATTTCTAGTCTCCGATTCGCAGAAGGCCCAAGGCTTCTTCGAATTCGACGGGTTCACCGGGGAGCTGCCCATGCGTGCGAGGCAAGACGCCCAGGCCTGGATGCAGATCAGCGTTGGTTGCAACCAAAAATGCTCCTACTGCATTGTTCCTTCAACAAGAGGCCTTGAGGTCAGCCGGCCGTTCGCTGACCTTCTAGCTGAGGCCGAAACCTTGGTCGCGCGAGGTGCGCGAGAGATCACACTGCTTGGCCCAAATGTCAAATCGTATGGCCGCGACCTGCGACCACTACGTCACACTTTCAGCGAGCTACTGGCCGCCGTCGACGCGGTTGACGGCCTCGAGCGTCTGCGATACACCAGCCCGCATCCGCAGGACATGAATCTCGACGTCGTCTCCGCGCACGTCGAGTTGGAGTCGCTCTGCGAACACATACACCTGCCGCTTCAGTCCGGCTCGTCGAACGTGCTCAAAGCGATGCGCAGGACGTACAACCGGGATCGCTACCTCGCGCGCGTCGAGATGATCCGAGCAGCAGTCCCAGATATCAGCCTGACGACGGACATCATCGTCGGCTTCCCCGGCGAAACTGAGGCCGACTTCGAGCAGACACTCTCGATCGTCGATGAGGTGCAGTTCGACGCGGCGTACACATTCCTCTTCTCACCGAGGCGAGAGACAGAGGCTGCGAAGATTGAAGACGGACTGGTCGAGCCAGCGGTAGCAAGCGAACGGATCGGCAGGCTAATAGAGGTCGTCCAAAGCACAGCCGACGCGCGCGCCCAACGATTCGTTGGTCGCGCGGTCGAAGTGCTCGTTGAGGGCCCTTCGCGGACCGACCCCCAGCGACTCCGAGGTCGTTCGCGGCACAATAAGCCGGTCAATTTCGATGGCATCGCTCAGCCCGGCGAGCTCGTGCTGGTGGAGATAGAAGCGGCAACGAGCACGTCGCTGAGCGGCCACGCGACGCTGCTCGCAAGTGCGCAGCGCTAACGCTTGTCGGACTGGCGGTCCGCGATTTCGGCCGTAAACTCGGCGCTTCCAAGGCGCCGCACTAGGGCGCCCATGACGCCAGGCGCCAACTCCGAGGCTTTTGTCGCGGCGCGCACGGCGATTGGGGCAACATCGACCTCGCCTCGGTTCTTCTCAATCGCCGATCGGACCGCCTCAGCGACCTGCGCCGGCGAGCTAGTCCCAACGTAACCTGGAAGCTCTACGTCGCTCTCGTGGAACATGCCGGCGTCGCGCACGAAGCCGGGGAAGACGACGCTGACGCCAACTCCGGAGCCGTGTAGATCTGCACGCAGGCCGCTTCCGAATCCGCGCAGTCCGAACTTAGTCGTCGAATAGATGCTGCTACCGGCCGTCGCGACCTTTCCTGCGAGCGAGGAGATTAGAACGATCTGACCGCTGCGTCGTGCTTTCATCTGTTCGCCGATTAGGCGCGACATGATCAATGGCGCACGGATGTTCACGTCGAGCGCCCGGTCAATCTCTTCGATCGAAAAGTCCCAAAGCTCGCCTGAAGCCGGTAGCGCCGCGTTTGCGATCAGAATGTCGACGTCGTGATGGGCAGCTATCAGCTCGTTCAATTCGTCACGGTCGGCTAGATCTGCAACGACGACCGAGGCTCCGGTCTCGGCCGCAATCCGTTCAAGGACGTCAGCGCGCCGTCCTGTGACGACGAGATGGGCGCCCGCGGCAGCTAGCTCTCGGGCAATCGCTTCGCCAATACCGCCGGTTGCGCCGGTTAGGAGGACGCGTTTTGAGTTGATCTGCACAACCCGAGTGTCGCAGGTGGCTGTAACGTTGCCAGTGTGGCATCGCCTGAGGCTGAACCGGGGTCCCTGCAAGGCCTAGTTATCGCAATCTTTGGGCCTACCTCGGTGGGGAAAAGCGAGGTCGCGGTCGCGATCTCTGAGTTACTCGCCTCAGAGGGGCACGCGAGCGTTGTGGTTGGAGCTGACTCGATGCAGATTTACGCGGGTCTTGAGCTTCTCAGCGGTGCAGCGAGCGCCGATCAACGACAGCGCGCTGAGCACCGACTATTAGGAGTGATCCCTGTACAGGAAGAATTCAGCGTTGCGCAGTACGCCGCGCTAGTTCATGCCGAGATCGACTTGGCTCTCTCACGCGGTGTGACTCCAATAGTTGTTGGTGGTACAGGCCTCTATATGCAGGCAGCTTTGACCGACATGCCGCTGCGGCCGCCGGTGCCCGCAAAGACCGAAGCCGACCTCGCGCGCCGCCTTGAGAGCGAAGGTGCGCTTGCCCTCCACGGTGAGCTCGAGGAGGCCTCTCCGAGCGCCGCAGGCCGCATCAAGCCGCAAGACCACCGTCGTTTGCTACGAGCACTAGCGCTCGTTGGTGAAGGGCACTCCGTCGATGACCGCCCCGGAGGAATCTGGACGACGCAATACAGACACCCGACTCGGCTATTTGGTCTGCGGCGCGCGCGCGACGATCTGTACGAACGAATCAACAGCCGCGTTGACTCGATTGCAGCCACAGGAGGCGCCGAAGAGGTAGCTGCTGCGTTGGCCAGCGGCGCATCGCGTACAGCGCAGATGGCGCTCGGCTTCAAAGAGCTTCAGAGCGGCGACCTAGAGGCAATGAAGGTCAATACGAGGCGCTATGCAAAGCGGCAGATGACCTGGTTGAGGCGTCTCGATGACGCGGAGGTATTCGAATGCGCAGGCCAGAGCGCCGAACAGCTAGCCCGCGCAATTCTGGCCTCCAGCGCACGAGCCGCGTAGGCTGGTGGGAATGGAACTCGAGCGGTGGCAGGCGCTGGGCAACGAATACCTAATTGTCGAACGCGAACGACTGCGTTTTGCTCTCACCGCGGCGAAAGTGCGTTTGCTCTGCGATGAACACAACGGACTCGGAGCTGACGGGCTGCTTGAGATCTGGCACGGCGAGGACGACGCAGTGAGCGCCGAGCTAACGATCTGGAACGCCGATGGTTCGCAGGCCGAACTTTCCGGCAATGGCAGCCGACAGGCGTTTCTTTACTTACGTGCCAGTGGCTGGAGCGATTCGAATTCGCTGGCAATGAGGACGCCGGCCGGGGTGATCACTGCAGAGCTAACCGGTCCGGACACGGCAACCGTCGCTATTGGTCAGGCGAGGACGGCCAGCGATCAGTTCCCCGCAGGGCCCGCAGATGGCCGCGCGCAGATGCGGATCGACGACCGCGAACAGCCGTTTCAATTCGTCTCGGTAGGTAACCCGCAGTGCGTCTTCGAAGTCGAGTCTGTGGACCAACTCGATTCACTGGCGATTGAAACGATCGGACCGCAAGTTGAGAGCGATGCGCGCTTCCCCGCTCGCACCAACGTAAGTTGGTGGACGCAACTCGACGATCACCGAATTCGCGCGCGGATCTTTGAGCGGGGGGTGGGGGAGACCGCTTCGAGTGGCACCGGCGCGAGCGGCGCCGCTGTCGCAAGCGTCTTGGCCGGAGGGAGCAGTCCAGTTACCGTCGTCCTCGACGGCGGCGAGCTAGTTGTCGCTCTCGACACTGATTTGAACGTTGAGTTGAGCGGCAGCGCAAACCGCGTCGAGCAGATCCGTTTGAGCGCAGAGCTTGAAGAAGAAGTCCGCGACGCTTGAGCGTCAGTTGGAATGGAGGTCGGGGTTCAATGAGCCCCATTCACCGCCGCGTTCAATTGCTTCAACCGCGCCGGTCGTACTGTTGCGGCGGAATAGAAGGCCTGGTGCGCCGCTCAGCTCCCGCGCTTTAAGGGTCGATCGATCATCAAGCGTCACTATCGTTCCGGCCGTGATGTAGAGCCCAGCTTCGACAATGCAATTGTCGCCGAGTGAGATTCCAATCCCCGCGTTCGCACCGATTAGGCAACCTTCTCCAACGACGATCTGCTCGGCGCCGCCACCTGAGAGCGTTCCCATCAAAGAGGCGCCGCCACCGATGTCGGACCCGGAGCCGACAGAGACTCCCGCGCTAATACGTCCCTCAACCATCGATTCGCCAAGCGTTCCCGCGTTGAAGTTGACGAAGCCTTCCTGCATCACTGTCGTGCCGCTCGCTAAGTGGGCACCGAGTCGAACTCGGTCGGCGTCGCCGATCCGCACGCCGGTCGGCACGACGTAATCTGCCATCCGCGGAAGTTTGTCGACTGAGCGGACTTGCACAGAGCGCCCGCTCGCCATAAAGCGCATCTTCGTCGCGGCAAATGTTTCAGCCTCGCAGGGGCCCGCATCGGTCCATGCGACATTGGTCAGCACGCCGAAGACACCGTTGAAGTTCACGCTCCCAGGTGGAGCAAGGCGATGAGATAGGAGATGCAGCCGCAGGTACCCGTCATAGCCATCCTGAGGGGCGTTGCTGCAATCGGCGATCACAGTAAGAACACAGACCGTCCGGACGCCGCGTAGATCATCGGTACCGGTGGCATCGGCAAGCTCGGTTGCCCCTAACTCGGCCGCGTGGTGGCCATGAATTTCAACTGTCCCGGACACTCCGTCGTGGCCAGCGGCCTGGATGCGTTCGATCGGCGCGTCACTGAGTCCTAGTGAGGGGGACGGGTAGAAGACCTCTAACAGCTTGTCACTGCTCTCCGAGATCGATGCCAACCCAACGGCCCATGCCCCTTCGGTTATCAGATCTGTCATTAGGTCGAATCTACTGCCCTAGCGCAGCGAGTGCCTCCGCCGCTACTTCGCACTGATCGATTGGTTGGACGAGCGCGACCCGAATGTAACCCTTGCCAGCCTCACCGAAGATCCGACCGGGAGCAACCAATACTCCCGCTTCGAGCAGTCGTTTGGCGGCGCGTTGATCATCGCCATTTGCATCACACCAAAGGAAGAAACTTGCCGGTCCACCAACGTGCTCGTACCCAGCCGCCGTGAACGCCTCGGTCATCATTACTCGCTTCTGCGCGTAGCGTTCGCGCATCTCATCGACGTGGCGATCATCGTTCCACGCCTTGATCGACGCTTCCTGTACGAAGTTCTGGGGGGTAACGCCGAGCGTGGGGCGGACATCCTTCATGGCCGCAATGAGCATTGGGTCTCCGCAGACCGAGCCGCTGCGGAAGCCGGCCATCGCCGAGCGCTTGGAGAGCGAATTAAACGCCAAGAGGTGGGTCGGATCAGAGAGCTCTAATACTGAGGCGGGCTTAGCGTCACCAACGTAGATTTCGCTGTACGCCTCGTCCGACGCCAGCACGACGCCATGCCGCCTGCACTGCTCAGCCAGATCTTCGTAGAAGGCGAGAGGCGCGGCTGCTCCGGTTGGGTTGTTCGGTGAATTAATCCAGATAACCGCGAGGCGCTGCCACGTCGAAGGCGAGATCGACTCGATCCGTGGCAGCCAGCCCGACTGCGCGTCTAGCGGGAGCTCGAGCAGCTCTCCGCCGGTCATCTGTGTGCTCCGGCCCGCAACCGGATAGCCCGGCGTGGATACGGCTACAAGGTCGCGTTCACTTCCAGCCCAGAGCAGCAGCGCCGCGAGATGATAGATGGCCTCCTTACTCCCAAGCGTCGGCAAGACCTCAATTTCGGGGTCGAGTCGGCTGCCGTAACGCCGCTCCACCCAGTTCGCAATCGCTTCACGCAACTCAGGTAGGCCGGCCGCGAGCGGGTAGCTGGAGTATTCCTCTCGTTCCAGCGCAGCCGCGAGCGCGTCGCGGATAAATTGCGGCGTCGGTTCACGCGGGACCCCGATACCAAAGTCGATAATCGGGAGGCCTTCGGCTTGGCGCTTGCGCTTCGCCTCGTCCAGCTCGTTGTACGGGTACGCGCCAAGCTCTTCGACCAGCGGATTAACCTGCATCAGGACGCTCCAGAGACCAGCTGTTCCAAAGAGCGGTACGAGAAGGCCAGCGCGTCTAGCGTGACGGCTTCATCTACGGCATGAGCGGCTGCCGGTTCCCCTGGCCCGAAATTGACGGCAGCGATGCCTGCGGCTTCGAACTCGGCGACAGGTGTCCAAGCTTGCTTTGGCTCGATCGACTGTCCCGTGATGCCGACAAGTCGCGTCGTTAAAGGATCGTCGATTCGAACAGCGCCCGACGGCGAGCTTCCCTCAATCTCAATAGAACCGAATGGCTCGCAGATCGTCCGTATCCGTGTCTCCGCGTCGGCGAGCGACATTCCTGGCGGAAAGCGGTAGTTCACGTAGGCAGTTGCCTCACCCGGAATCACGTTTCGCGCAATGCCCCCAGCGACGCTCGTAACCGAGATCACCTCCTTGAAGCTGAGGCCATCAAAGTTGTGCTCGATCGGGTCGATCGCCGCGATCGCCGCGACGCCCTCTGCTAGGCGTTCAATCGCGTTCTCAGCCAGCCAAGGTCGGGCCGAATGCCCGCTTCGCCCGCTGAATGTCCAGGTCGCCCCGCAGTTTCCAAGGCAGCCAGCCTGGACGACGTTGGCTGTCGGCTCCATCATCAAGACGAGTTCGGCCTCTTGCAGCTCAGGATGAGCCGCGAGCAGCGGCGTAAGAGAGCTCTCACTAGCCGGCAACTCTTCGCGGCTGAAGAAGAGAAAGCCCAAATCGAGCTCCGATGAGCTTTGTTCAATGCCAATTCCCGCGAGCGCCAACTCGATCATCACGGCGAGTGAGCCCTTCATGTCGGAGGCGCCCAACCCGTGGACTCTTTCAGCATCGATAGAGCCCGGAATGTTGCCTTGCGCAGGAACAGTGTCGAAGTGCCCCGCTAGCAGCACCAGTGGCTGATCGCCGCGGCGTTTGGTCCCGGCAATCAGGCAGCCATCGCCAAGGTCGGTCGGTTCTACGCCTCCCGCGCTGAGAACCGTCGCGACATGGTCGGCCAACGCCTGCTCTCCGCGCGACGGCGAGGCGATGTCGATCAGCTCAAGAGTTCGGGCACCAATTTTTTCGCCTAGGGGATCGCTCACGGGTTCGACGCTAGCGCGGTTCGAGCGATAATGGCGAACCGGTCGTGCCATCTCGCAGGGGTAGCGAGTGCAAGGTGTGCGCTCTACACTGCCTATCTAGTGCAGGAGCGCAACCGCCACGGTCGAGCGTCGACCCCCAAGAGTTCCCGTGGAGAGCGAGAAGGCCGTGCCAAACAGCGCGCCTACTGCATTGCTGCGACGCCCGAGGAACCCAACCTCCAGGAGTTGCATGAGCTACTAGAGACCGCTGGAGTCGCAGTCGTCGGCGAGCTGACACAGCGACGTGAAACGCCGCACCCTAATACCTACCTTGGCTCAGGAAAGCTTCAGGAAGTGGCTCAGCTGGCCAAAGCAGCCGACGCGAATGTGATCGTCTGCGACGACGAGCTAACGCCGCGTCAGGAGAGGAACCTTGAGGCCGAGTTAGGGATTCCGGTAGTAGACCGCACGGCCGTGATTCTGGACATCTTCGCGGGGCATGCCCACAGCGCCGACGGGAAGCTACAGGTTGAGCTAGCCCAGCTCGAGTACAACCTCGCCAGAATGCGCGGCCTGTGGACCCACCTTGAGAGGCTCGGTGGTGGAATCGGCACTAGAGGCCCAGGGGAGAGCCAGATCGAGACCGACCGACGGTTAGCACGTGATCGCATTTCGGCCCTCCGTCGTCGACTTGCAGAGCTTGGTGCGGGGCGCCAGACGATGCGCGCCGAGCGTGAACGGGCGAAGCTGCCGATGTTTGCGCTGGCGGGATACACGAACGCTGGCAAGTCAACGCTGATGGCGACGCTCACGGGCGCTGACGTTGAGATTCGCGATCGACTCTTCCATACGCTCGATCCGACGACGCGTGAGATGGAGCTCGCCGGCCGCACCGTGCTCGCCACCGACACGGTCGGTTTCATCCGCAAGCTGCCGCACCAGCTCGTCAAGGCCTTCGGTGCGACGCTCGAAGAGACTCGTCGCGCTGACCTCATCGTTCACGTCGTCGATGCGTCTGTCTCTGAGGAAGAGATGTCCGAGATGCTTTCAACCGTTGAGATGACGCTCGATGACATCGAGGCCGGGGACCAGCCGAGGTTGCTCGTCTGCAACAAGATTGATCAAGCCGACGAGGAGCGCATCGGGCAGCTTCGAAGCTTGCATCCCGGGGCAGTATTGATCTCGGCCCTGAAGGAAATTGGAATAGACGAACTCCGCGAGCGAATCGAGGCCGTATTCCTCGACGAGATGCAGGCCGTGGACCTCTTGATGCCGTTCTCGGCCGGCGCTGAGCTTGCCGAGCTACACAAGCTCGCAGCGAAGATCGAGCGCGAAGATACGGCTGACGGAGTCCGTGTCCAGGCGATGCTCTCCGCCGACGCAGCCGCCCGTTACGAACGCTTCGCTGTCGCAAACTCTGGCGGCGAAGCGTGACCGAACTTCTCTTTCGCAAGCTCGACCCGCGCGCTACGGTGCCGACGCGCGCCCATGACGGCGACGCAGGTCTCGATCTCTGCTGTCTCGATCCAGTGATTGTCGATCCGGGCCAACGAGTCCGTGTCCCAACAGGCATCGCGATCGAACTTCCTGATGCCCACGCCGGGCTGATCGTTCCACGGTCCGGTCTCGCAGCCAAACACGGCCTTTCGATTGTCAACAGTCCAGGGTTGATTGATCAGGGTTATCGGGGCGAGCTGCAGGTTCTGCTTCTCAATACAGATGACGCGCGCCCGATTTCGCTAGAGGCGGGGGAGAGGATCGCCCAGCTCGTCGTAGTCGCGGTCCCAGCGCTAATCCCTCGTGAAGTCAATTCGTTTAGCGAGAGCTCGCGCGGCGATCAGGGCTTTGGCTCTAGCGGCCAGTAAACCCGGAGGCGCGGCAGGCCGAGCGGTGCGCGGCGAGCTCGAGCGTGTCATCAAGCGTTTGGAGTTCAGGAGATCCCTGTAGCGCGGCGCTTATCAGCCAATCGGCGAACCACGAGTTCGCCGGAAGCAGCGGGCCGTGTAGGTAGGTGCCGATCACGGTTCCCGAGCGGCAACCTTCTTGGCCTGACTTGCCGTCATTGCCGTGGCCATTGATTACACGCCCGAGCGGCTTTGCGTCGGCGGCGAGCTGGGTGCGGCCACCGTGATTCTCAAAACCTGCGAGCACCGCAGCGGTTGGCGCGCTTGGAAGCTCCGGCCGGATCGCCAGATTGCCAATTAGCCGCGGCTCGTCGCGGCGAACCGTTTTGACATCGAGCAGGCCAACCCCTTCAATCGTGTCGTCGTCCAGCTCGTACGAGTGCCCGAGCAGCTGATAGCCGCCGCAGATGCCTAGCACTACAGCTCGGCGTGCTGCCGCGGCGACGAGTCCCTCTCGCTTCGTTTCGATTAGATCGGCGGCGCAGCGGCGCTGGTCTTCGTCCTGTCCGCCGCCGAGATAGATCAAGTCAAATTGATCAGGGTCGAGTGGCTCCGCGATTCCGATCGGGGTAACCGTCACGTCGATCGATCTCCACTGGCAGCGCCGCTCGAGTACGGCGATGTTGCCGCGGTCGGCGTAGATATTGAGCTGTTCGGGGTAGAGGGCGGCGATTCGCAGCTCGATGTCAGCCATTGAAACACACCACCGTGGATCCCACGTAGTCCTCGCTATCTGGGATCTGACGCCTCGCAGTCACCGATAGTCCAGCCGTCGCCCCTTCTGCCTCCAGCGTCGTAGCGGAGACCGCGTCTATCCAGTCGGTGGCTGCCAATACCTGGACAGATCTACCTGGGCCGTGGATTTCCCGGCGACGCTCGATGCCGATCTGTTGATCTCGCTCGTGCAGCGCCACGGCCTGCGTCGAAAACTGAATCCCCGCTAGCTGGAGCGAGTCCGGCGCAGCCGGCGCGCCATCCGCCGCGGAATCGTCGCTTAGGTCGGCTATTGCAAGGGCGAGACAGCCGCCTGGCGAAAGTGCTTTCCGCGCTCGGCCGAAGAAACTCATTCGACCTTCTTCGCCGCCGAGGAGCTGCACCGTCAGCATTGCGACAATGATCAAACCGAACTGCTGTGGAAGGTCGAAGTCGCGCGCATCAGCGCACAACGTTGTCACTCTGCCATCACTGTCGTGCGCCGCTAACGCTGTTAATAGCTCCTGATCATTATCAAGCGCCGTGACCTCCCGGCCTCTATCAGCGAGCATCAGCGCGAGGCGACCGGTGCCGGCACCAATGTCCAGAATCGGACCACCGTAGTCGGCGGCAAGGCCGAGCCAACAGTCGAGGTCGACGTCGTATGAGCCGCACTCGAGCTGATGCCATATCGCCGAATGAGTCGTCACGAGAACGATCCCCTCACGACGCTTCGTGCGACCAACAACTCGCGAACCTCAAGCATTGCGGTGTAGGTAGGGAGGATCACAAGACGGTCGGAAGATGCCCCGATCGCCAGCGTGAGTGCCTGCGGGAGGCGCTCTTCGACCACTATCTGTGAGATTCCAACGCCAGCGTATTTCAATCGCAGCGCTAGCTCAGCAGCGCGGCTTCCGGCGCAAGTGACCGTCCCGGTGACACAGCTCAGCCCTTCAAAGTCGGCGTCCCAAATCCAACTTATGTCGCGGCCATCGGCGATCTGGTCGTTCAGAACGACCAACACGTCGTGCGGTTCAGTATCGCTTGCCAAGGTTCTGATGACCTCATTGGCTCCGGCTGGATTCTTGATCAGCATGATCGAGCAGGCACGGCCCGCAACGCTCAACGTTTCGGCCCGTCCAAAGGAGGGCTTCGATGAGTTGATGCCTCCGACAATCGTGCCGCGATCCACACCGAGGCTTTCAGCCAGCGCAGCGGCCGCCAGCGCGTTGTAGACGTTGTAGAGGCCGGGGAGGTGCAGCTCGACGTCGAAGCTTTGATCGCTGAAGCTGAGACTGAATGTCGACCCCTCCAAACCATTCAACGAAATCTCGTCGGCGCTTACGTCTGGGGTAGGACGGCTCACATGCCCGTTTGGGCATCGGTAGTGGCCGAGCTGGCCAACGAAGTATCGGCTGTAGGTGAACTGCTCTCCGCAGGCTGGACAGCAGGCCTGCTCGGACGCATGCTGAGCTGTTGACTCCCCGACTGCTTTGTCTTCGATCCCAAAGTAAAGAGGCGCTCTTGCTGAATTCCCGAGGCCAGCGACGAGCGGATCGTCGGCGTTCAAAACAACTTGACCAGCGTTAGGCGAAGCGACCACGTCGCGCCACCGATCGACAATCTCGTCAAGCTCGCCGTAACGATCGAGCTGGTCGCGGAAGAGATTTGCCAACAGCATTGAGCGCGGAGTTAGTTGTTCGACTAGATCAGGGAGCCAGAACTCGTCCACTTCGAAGAGTCCAAAGTCGCCCTGCTGGTCGTTCAACGTCGCAGCGACGCCGCCTGCCATGTTTGCACCGGCCTTGTTGTGGACCAGCGTGGCTCGGTCTGCCGTCATGATCTTGGCGACAATGCCGCTCGTCGTCGTCTTGCCGTTAGTCGCTGAGATGACGGCGCACCCTCGCGCAAGTTGTGCGCTCCGCTGTGAAATCGCGTGCGGAGCCAAAAAAAGTAGGAGTTTCCCCGGCGCACTAGTCGCGCCGCTTCCGATGAGCCGCAGCGCCACTGTCGCTAAGCGGACGATCGCGCTAGCGATTGCCAAGCGCAGGCTGCTCACGCCGGGATCAATACCTTCACCGCGTTCGGCACGATCTTGATCACAGCTGGAAGCTCGGTTAAAGGGTCGCCGTCGGCGTAGATCGTGAAGTTTCTGTCAGCGCTAACCGCGACTTCGCTTGCGCGGCTAACGTCGAGGTTCGGGTCGTCGATGTGGGTCCCCTTGAACACCTTTGGGAACATCCGGATGAAGCGAAGGCGGCTGCTCTTCAGTGTGCAGATCACGTCAAACTGGCCATCATCGATCGCCGCGTCTGGCGCAATCAGCATTCCGCCGCCGTAGCGGCTCGTGTTCGCGCAGAGAACAGACCATCCTTCGAAGTTCTTCTCGACACCGTCTGCGACGACGGCGAAATTTGCCTGTCTCCATCGAACGATCGCGGAAACTGCTCCCCAGATATAAACGCCGCTCCCGAGGAACCGCGGCGCTGCGTTTGCGGCCTCGTTCGCGAGCGAGTCATAGCCGAAGCTTGCAATACCCAGAAAGCGCACCCCGTTAGCTTCGCCGAGGTCAATTGCGTGCTCTCTTCCGTTCGCGAGGACGTCGCAGGCTTCGACGGCGTCTTGTGAGATTCCCACGTGGCCGCAGAAATCATTCCCTGTCCCGCCCGGGAGGACTCCAAATACCGCCCCCTCGCGGTAGGAAGCCGCGCGCGCGACTACTCCTGCAACACCGTCGCCCGAGAAGGCGACCGGAATCTCGCCGCGGTCGAGAGCATCGTTAGTGAACTCAGTTGCGTCGTCCAGCGACGTAGTTAGTTCGGTCCGGTGCGAGAGCCCTAATGCGTCTAGCCGGCGGCGCACCGACGGGAGGAGCTTAGGTATGCGGCCGCCGCCTGCCGCAGGGTTCACGATTAGTAGGAGCGATCTCACTGCTGCGTATCCTGACGGCTAGGGAGGGCGACTCGCGCTATGGCTGCAGTCGCGGACACTAGAAGAGCCTCCCGGAAGGCCTTTCTCGAAGGCCATCGTCGTCAGGTTCGATGCAGTTAGCGCCTTGATTTGAAGTGCTACTCACGGCTCTGCTGACCGCGCGACGCAGCAATGAGCCGTTCGCGTTGGAAGAAAGCGAGGAAAGCGCGTCATCGCCAGCCACGGATCGATCAAGCCAGGTCGATTCGTACTGTTTGTTGAGAATCAAAGGCATACGTTGGTGGACCGGGCTTACTACCTCGTTCGCGGCGGTCGTCAGGATCGTACAACTGAAGATCACGTCGTCGTCAGGGTCGGGTTGTGTCGTCGTCCATAACCCTGGGAACGCAAAGAGCTCGGAACCCTCTAGGTGGAACCAGTAGGGCTGTTTGGAGCCGTCTTCGGTCACCTGCCACTCGTAGAAGCCATCGGCCGGGATCAAACACCGTCCGGAATCAAGCAAATCTCTATATGCGCGCTTCTCGGCCACTGTTTCAACCCGAGCATTAATCATCTTGTACTGCCGCTCGGTCCGCGGCGCCCAGTCGGGGATCAGGCCCCAGTGCATCAACTTGCAGGTGTGCTCGCCATTCTGGTCAGCAGCGACCGTTGCCACAGGGCGTCCAGGGGCAATGTTGTAGCCAGCGGCAGTCGTCGATGCCTCCCCGACGCCGAATCGTTCAGCAAAGAGAGCCAGATTACCCGGCGTGAAGGTATAGCGACCGCACACCGCAGCGGCCGATGCTTACCCGCGCTGAGCCGCAGCCCGCGCTTTGGCTTGACGGCGCCTGCCCAGAAGGATGAGGATTCCGAGTACTAACGCAACGAGTACCAATGCAGCAACCAGCGAAGGGGCGACTGCAAGTCCGCCAAATGGGAGGGAAATTAGGGTCACAATCCCAAAACCGATTGCAAGTATCGCGACGACGAGCAGGACTCCGATCAGCACGCCGCTGATCTTGCGCCAGACGCTAGAGCCCGGCGGCGGCGATAGGACGCCGGTCAAGCGAAGCAGCAGGAGCTGCCGGCTAGATGGCGCCTCTTGGCCGAGTCGCTCAACGGCTGCTTTCAGATCATCTGGCCGGCGTTCGGCGAGGGCCAGCGACGCGTCCGCCATCCTTCTGATCTGCATGCGTTCTTGTGGTCTTGCTGCGGCGATTGCTCGGCGGAAGTAGTCACGGGAAGCGGCAGCGTCATAACGTTCTGCGGCGCGGGCACCGAGGATCGAAAGAGCAGCAGACTTGTACTTTGTCTCGCGTTCAAGCTCTTCGTCGCTGCGCTGCTCGAGCGCCTGCATCTCTGCCGCCGCTGACTTCTGACTTAACTTTACCTGCCGTGCTTTCTGGGCCATATGCTCAGAGTATCTGCCCGGTTCGTCTTTTGCTGCGCCGCGGAGAGCGCGGCATCGTCTTAGATCTGCTGAGCTTCCTGGATGGAAGAGTCATCCCGACCACGATTGACCGACCTGATGTTGCCCTCTGGCCCTGATGCGTGGGCGGCTCTGGGGTTCGCGATTAGGGACGATTGCTTCAAGGTGGGTGCCATTACCTTCACCGCCGGGAGCGCGGAGTGTCGCTGGGCGTTCGACGGTTGCTCTCCGGCGGCTCCCCTCATCACCGGCATCTCGACCGCGAGTCTGAGGGTCCCTCGTGACCCGCAGGCTGCGCCGACGGCCCACCCAAACCAGGCCTTTAAGGTCGACCACGTAGTCGTAGCAACCGAGGACGTGGCTCGGACGCGGGTCGAGCTTGAGGTGTTTGGCCTCGAAGCAAGAGGAGGACGCTCGGTTGGCGAAGGCAGTGAGCAGCGAACCCAGCTCTTCTTTTGGACTGGCGATTCGTTAATCGAGCTTGTCGGCCCCGCCCGTGCTCGCGACGACGGCGAGTACGAGGCGAGGATCTGGGGGGTCACGTTCGTTGTTCCCGACTTCCGGTCGCTTGATTCAGTGGCTGGGCAGTTGCTCGGTGAAGTGAGCGAAGCCATCCAGTCAGGTAGACAGATCGTGACGGTTCGCCGCGATGCGGCGCTAGGTCTGGCGGTGGCCTTCATGACGCCTCACGTCAAACAGTCGTCATCTGAATGAGCCCGAGTTCTCGGGCAATAAGCCGTTTTGCAGCGAATTCTGCACGCCCAAAAATGGCACTTTGCTAAGTTGGCCTTCAGCCGAGTTGCCGTACCTCAGGGGCGGCAAGCGGGGGAACCATTGTGATCGTTGTTGATCACGGGGGCGAATGGCCGCAATTTTTGCGACCTAGCGCTGGGCCAAAGCCCGTCGCGAGCCCGTCAGCTCACCTCGTAGGCAGAAAGAGGATTAATTCAGATGATGGAATTCACACGTTCGGCCCGTGCGCGGGCACTTCTAACCACGCTTATAGCGGTGGCTCTGCTTGCCGTGCCTGCGCAGGCTTCGGCGATGCGCACCCTCAAGAAGGGGACCCACGGTCCTATCGTTGAGAAGCTCCAGCGTGCACTTCACCTTCACGCTGACGGCGTCTTCGGCGGTCACACAAAGGCTGTCGTCAAGCGCTTCCAACGCCGTCATCACCTGCACGCCGACGGAATTGTCGGTCCGGCCACTTGGCGCGCACTGCACATCGGCGGCGGCGCACCGCAGCGCAAGAGCCACTCCAAGTCCGGTGGCAGCACGAAGTCTTCGGTTAAGGCGCTACAACGCCGACTCCACATCACGAGTGATGGCGTATTCGGCGCGGGAACCAACGCCGCGGTCCGACGCTTCCAGCGTCGGCACGGTCTAACGGTCGATGGCGTCGTTGGCCCGGCAACGTG